>NZ_JAMYTM010000018.1:0-145671 GCF_040322475.1 Mesorhizobium sp. M0140
GGCCTCCAATCCAGCCAGCATCTTGAATCACAAACATCCGGCTTTGGGAATCCTACGATTCTCTCAAAATAGGAATCGCTCTAGCAGGCAGTTGACCAATCGCGCGCGCAATTCATTTTAGTAACGTCCACAGGGCGCAACGTTGGCATACTCAACCGCAGCAGGTGCGACGAATTGGGAATCTGAACTGCGAGCATATAGTATCCGGGAAGAGTACCTTTAAGACTTAGCTCGCGTTCCAGCCCTCTTTGCAGGTTTCGTCGTGAAGGCTTCGACCCTTCCGTTCTTAAGCGTCATTCTCTTCGTACATACGCTTTCGAGCAGGCTCTCATTGTGGGTCGCCAGGACGATGATGCCTGCCTTCTCTGCCAGTTCATCCATGCGTCGTTTGGCTTTTTCTTGAAATTGGGCGTCGCCGGCGCCGATCCACTCGTCCATCAGCAGAATTTCGGGGTCAAGGGCTGTAGCCGCTGAGAAAGCAAGGCGAGCGGCCATACCCTGGCTATAGGTTTTGAAGGGGACATCGATAAAGTCGCCAAGTTCGCTGAAGGCGATGATCTCCGGCATTTTTTCTTGGATCTCGGCCTCGGTCCACCCGCTGATCAAACCCCTCAGAACAATGTTTCGCCGCCCCGTCGCTTCGGGACGAAATCCTATGTTGATGTTGAACAAAGCGTCGACTTTGCCTTCAATGGCTACTATGCCGGCCGATGGCTGATAGATGCCGTACAACACCTTGAGCAGTGTCGTCTTGCCCGCCCCGTTTGGGCCGACCAAGCCTAACCGGTCGCCTGCTTTGAGTTCAAAGCTGACATCTTCCAGCGCCTGCACGACCTGTTTGCCGCCGGAGCGTCCGATTTTGCCTCCAAGACCACCCAGGCGCCGGTCAGGCGCCGTAAGCGTCAACTTTTCGTAGAGGCGGTAGGCGAGGCTGACATTGTCCAGCTTGATGGAAATCATTTTGAGCTCAGATCAGGAAAACGACGCGCTTGCGATATCCGCCCAGCAGCAGCAACGCAACCGCCCAGAAAGCCAAGGAGATGTAGGCTGTCACAATAAAGGGATGCGTTGGGAATTCGCCGCTCGCGATTGGCGCACGCACCACTTCCAGGAAATATGTGAACGGATTCCAATGATAGGCATAGTTCTGTATACCGCCTTGCCCATGATAGGCCCAGAAGACTGGCGTAAGAAACGTGCCGACTCGCATGATGTTGCCGACGATGAACTGAGCATCGGGAAAGAATGCGCCCAAGAATGCGAAAACCGTTACGATTGCAGGGGTCGCGAGCACAATCAGCAACAACCCCGGGATCGACAAAAGCCACTCAGCGCTGATTCCCAAACCGCTCAGCAGCAGGATGACGATGCAACCCGCCACCGAATAGCTCGCTCGGATGATACATTGCACCGTCAGCCGCATCACATACACGAAGAGTGGCAGCCTCGTACCTTGAATGAAACTGGCTTCGCGCGAGAACAGGGGCACGCTCAGGCTGATCATCTCCATGAGGTAGAACCAGACAACCAGGCCGATCGAGGCATAGGCCGTGTATCCGGCCGAATCCGTGTCTTTGGTCTTGAAAACGAAGATGAAAGTGCCGATGAATGCCAGATAATTGACCAGCATCCAAAGCGGGCCGAGCGTCGTGCGTCTGTGCTGGTCGCCGATGTCCTCATGGGCAAGCGCAATCCAGACCCGGTGTAATCTCATGGCCTTTGAGATGTCGTCAAAAGCGCCGTTTAGTGCCGCAATCATAACTGGGAGTATCGCAATCCGTTGTTCTGGCGCATTATTCTTCGCTGGCCATAGCGAACCACCAAGCCCGTCTCTAATAGCCATTTCGATGGGCATATGGCAACGCATTGCGTCGTAACGCGGCGGGGAACAGAGTCAACTGCGGCAAAACTGAACGCATGCTGATGCTGTATGGCCTATCTATTAGCGTTTGGTAATGTTGACTTTGCGGCAATCGCCCGAGCATGATCCATGTTCTCCACTGACGCCTCTTGTCCGAAAAAAACTCTGGCTATGCCCTCGCCCCCGCAGTATGCGATACAGCACGGCGGGGGCCGGGGATGGCACTTGAGTAAGGTGATCGGTCGCGAAGTGTCTTCGTGTCGCACCTCGCTGGTGTTGATGCCCCTGAGCCTGGAGTCTAGTGCCGTCCAATGAATTCCCACCTCGAAGCTGTGTTCGGGCTCAGGCCACAGATGCGGCGCGCCTTCATCATGGTCCAGGACGTGGTCATGGTCCTGGTCGCCGTGGCACTCAGCCTCGTGCTTTCGCGGTCTAATCTTTCGTTCGACGCGCTCTCCAAGGAGGGTCTGGCGACATGGGCGGGCATCGTCGTCATCAGCCATTTGCTGTTCCGCTACAGTGGCCTCTACACCACCGTCTGGCGCTTCGCTTCGACGCCGGACTTTTTCAACATCCTGAAGAGCTGCGCGATCTTGACGTTCACTCTTTATGTGGCGTCGCTGCTGCTGCGGTTTTACCGGCCGGTCGCGGGGCTCAACGAGCGTCAGTTCATCGTCTTCTTCCTTGTCTCCTTCACCATCATCTCGGCACCCCGGCTGTTCTACCGCTTCCTGCGTGACGGCGCGAGCTGGGGGATTCTGAGCCGCAAGACCGACATCAGGCAGGCCAAGCGCGCCCTGTTCGTCGGCCGGCTCGGCGAGGCCGACCTGATCATTCGCTTCACGCGCACGGCGCAACCGGCGGACTATTCCATCGCAGGCATCATGGCGACCGAGCGCGGCGCACCGTTGGGCACACGGATTCAAGGTGTTCCCGTGGTGGCGACCATGCCGCGCCTGATCGATGTCCTGGAAGACTATGCGACCGGCACCAAAAGTCTGGACCTGCTGATTTTCGGCAGCGGCGCCGAGCACGAGATCGAGGACTATTCGGAACTCGTGCGCATTGCCCGGCACGGCGACATAAATGTGGTGCAGTTCTCAGGCCTTTCGGAGTTGGAACAGCACGGAAAGCTGGTTCTCGACACCGTTGAGATGGAAACGATCCTGCGCCGTCCGGCGGTCGCGTCCGACATCCAGCGCATCGGCGCCTTTGTCAGCGGCAAACGCGTTCTGGTGACCGGCGGCGCCGGTTCTATCGGCCAGACGCTGGTCAAGCGGTCGCTGGAACTGGGAGCCGAGGCGGTGCTGGTCGCCGACAACTCCGAGTTCGGCATTTTCCAGTTGAGCCAGTATGTTGACGAGAAGGACCATGACCGGCTCAAGGTCCGCATCGTCGATGTCTCGGACCGGCGCCAAATAACGCGTGTCGTCACGGAATTCCGGCCGGACATCATCTTTCACGCCGCGGCGCTCAAACATGTTCCGCTGCTCGAGGAGAACTGGGATTCAGCCATTCAAACCAACATTTTCGGAACGCTCGTCTGCGCCGAGGTTGCCGCCAAGTGCGGGGTTGCGCAATTTGTCCTGATATCGAGCGACAAGGCGGTGGATCCCTCATCAGTGCTCGGCATGACGAAGCGGGCCGCCGAACAGATCATCAGCGCCTTGCATGGCCAGACGGGCGGGCGTGACCCGGCCACCAAGTTCATTGCAGTGCGGTTCGGCAATGTCTTCGGCAGCAATGGTTCGGTGGCGACCATATTCCAGGCGCAAATCGAGGCTGGGGGGCCCGTCACCATCACCGACCGGCGCATGACGCGCTATTTCATGACCGTGGCCGAAGCCGTCGATCTCGTCATCATGTCGGCGGCCGATGCCGCGTCGCGGCAGAGCGGACACGATTATGCCGTCTATATGCTCGACATGGGCAAGCCGGTGCCGATCCTTGAAGTGGCCGAAACGATGATCCGCTTGTCCGGAAAGAGCCCATACAAGGACATCGCGATCCGGTTCACCGGCATCAGGCCGGGCGAAAAACTTCACGAAACGCTGCATGGCGAAGACGAGGAACTCGTCGAACTCGGCATCTCGAAGGTTTTCGGCCTCAGCACGGACGTCGTGGAATGGTCGGATGTCCAGGTCGCGCTCACGGCGCTGCAGCAGTCGGCGAAAAACCAGGACAAGGCTGCCGCGCTCGCCGCATTGGCAGGTCTCGACCGCGCCAAGAAGGCCCGGGAAAGCCCTCATCAGGGCGCGATCCCGAAAACGGCCGGGCAGGCGAGCTAGGCCCGGTTCAGAATTCAGAAAGCGATCTTGGTCGTGAGCAAAGCAGATCTGCGCGTCGCGGTCCTGATGGGCACGAAGGATGGCGCGGCCTTCATCGATGAACAGCTGCAGTCCCTGCTCGCGCAGTCGCACCCTCTGGTCGACCTGTGGATTTCAGACGATGGCTCCGTCGACGGCACGACCGCCATCATCGAGACATGGAAATCCCGCTGGCGGCCCAAAGGTCGGATGACGCTGGTAGAGGGGCCGCGGCAGGGCTTCGCCGCCAATTTCCGCTCCATGATCGTCGACCGACGCATCGAGGCGGACTGCTATGCCTTCTGCGACCAGGACGATATCTGGGAGACCGACAGGCTGGAGAGCGCCATCAGCTGGATGCGGACCCAGGATGCGAAAACCCCGCTGATGTTTTGTTCGCGAACCGCCACCATGACGGAAACAGGAAGTCTTGTCGGCCATTCGCCGCTGTTTGCCCGGCCGCCAACCTTTCGCAACGCGCTTGTGCAAAGCATCGCCGGCGGCAACACAATCCTGCTCAACGCTGCGGCACGCGACCTGCTGGCCAGGGCCTCCACGCGGACCGGGTTCGTCAGCCATGACTGGTGGGCCTATCTCATCGTGACCGCCGCCGGCGGCATCGTCCGCTACGATCCGCGGCCGCTGGTGCGCTACCGGCAGCACGCGGCGAACCTGGTCGGCGCCAACGTGTCCTGGAAGGCAAGGGTGTCCCGGCTTGGCCGCCTGTTCAAGGGGGAATTCGCCGGCTGGACAGACCTCAACCTCGACGGTCTCGCCCTCAATCGCGACCTCCTGACCGAGGACGCGACGGCATGCCTCGACCTTTTCACCCGCGGGCGCAACGGCGGTCTTTTCCGGCGCTTGGCGGGCTTGCGCCAAAGCGGCGTCTATCGGCAGACCGTTTCCGGAAACCTGGGGCTCTATCTCGCTTTCGTCCTGGGGCGCATCTGAACATTGGCACGAGTGCGTGGCACGCTTGGTCAAAAGATCGGCTCATGCTACTTCGACCGGATTGACGGCATTTGCCTGCGGCGTTGCCTCGGGACTTCGGCAGGGAGCACTATCGGCCGTTCATGAAGGCAGCCAAGCAAATCTTCGATATTGCCGGTGCGGCTCTGCTGCTGGTGGCCACATCTCCTGTCTTGGCGCTCACCGTCCTTGCCGTTCGGGCATCGTCGCCGGGCCCGGCTATTTTTTCACAGGTGCGGGTCGGCCGTGACGGTCGGCTTTTTCGCTGCCACAAGTTGCGCACGATGTATGTCGGGACGCCGTCACTGCCCTCGCATGAGGCGCCGGTGGATTCCGTGACATCGGTCGGGAAGGTCTTACGGAAGTTCAAGCTCGACGAGCTGCCACAATTCTGGAACGTCCTGAAGGGCGAAATGAGCCTGGTCGGGCCGCGCCCCTGCCTGCCGACCCAAACGGAGTTGATCGAGTGTCGCAGGCGGCTGGGGGTTTTGGCGGCGCTGCCGGGCATAACCGGCCTGGCCCAGATCAGGGGCATCGACATGTCGAACCCGGAGCTTTTGGCCGAAACGGATGCTGCCTACCTCCGCACTGCGTCGTTCTGGCTCGATTTTCGGATCCTGTTTGGAACGCTCTACCGAAGCGGATAGGTCACCAGGGAGTCAGGATCTACCGAGCCGCGCCAGCTCGGCCAGCCGCTCGACCGTGCGAGCTTCAGGCGTCCACCCCTGCGATACCAGCAGGGCGGGGTCGCATATCTGTGTCGCAGTCAGGCTGTCCCAGAACGCCCGCCTGCCGAGCGCGGCCACGACCGGCCGTATCAGGCCGGCCGGCACAGCCATCAGACGCACAGGCCGCCCCAAACCTCTGCGAAAGGCGACGATAACGGTCTCGACGGTGACCGGCGGCACATCGGCGCCGACGTAGATCGGGCGAAGCGGTCCGGAATGGCTGAGCAGGTGCGACACTGCTCGCACCGCGGCCTCGGAAGACATCAGCGAGCGGATTCCGGTCAAGGCACCCGTCGGCAGCGGCAGCGGCGTATCGGCAAGGCGCATCAGCGTTGCCAGATTTCCCCTCATGCCGCTTCCATAAACCGGAGGCAGGCGCAACACGGCGGCGTCCGAGCGGCCGTGTAACGCGTAGGCGTCCAAAACCTTGATCTCGCCTTCGCGCTTCGAGCGTCCATAGGCGCATTGTGGGGCAGGAAGCGTGTCCTCGTCGATCGTTGCGCTGACGTGCGCGCCGATCACCGCTCGGATCGAGGAGAGATGGATGAAGCGTCCGCTGGCCTGTGCCGCCGCTGCATGCGCCAGCCGCGCGCTCAATTCCACATTGACTGCCCTGTAATCGGCTTCGGTTGCATTTCCCTGATCATTGTTGAGGCCGGCGCAATGGACGACGTCAGTCATATCCCGGGTCAGTTCCAGGAAGGCGGCGGCCGGCGCGTCGAAACCGGGCATCGGCACAGTCTCGTTTTCCGAACCCAGCCTCTCGGGATGGCGGGAGGCGAGGCGAAGCTCGGCACCGGCTTCGCGAAGGTGGCGCACGACAAGACGCCCGATGAAACCTGTCGCTCCCGTGACCAGAACCTTCATGGTCTTGCCCGAAACTCTTTGCTGACTACTCGCTCTTCCATCACTGGCGCAGGTGCCTGCTCTTCCAACAACGGAACCTGACGGCCGGAGGCGAGATATGTTCCACTCACCAGGAAGACCATCAGCACCGAGTCCAGAATGTCATGGCCGATCAGGATGCCTGTCATTCCGGCCGTCAGATAGGTGATCACCACGACGACAATCATGGTCGCGCCGAACCGCTCGCTCGGATCGCTGCTGTTTCGCAAGACCCGGACGGCATTTCCAGCGGCAACGATAAAGATCGCCGCCAGCGTCACGGCGCCCAGAATTCCCGCTTGCACCAAGGCGGTCAGGAAGCCGTTGTGAAAATGGTTGAAGCCTGTGTCCATCGCGAACTGCTCATGAAAGCCCTGCTTGATCAGAAGCTGGGTTGCACCCACACCGTGCCCGAACAGTGGCATGTCATGGAATGCTTTGAGTCCGATCTCCCAAAGCGCAACACGTATTCCCAGCGAGGTGTCGTAGTTGCCGCTGGCTCCAAGCGCACCCCAATCGGAGCGCAAAAAGTCGACCCGCCCGGATATCGCCTGGAAGCTGGAAGCGGCGATCACGACGCCGACCGCCGCCAGCAGCAGCAGCAGGCGAACGGCATTCCTGCCTCTGAGCCTGTGCCGGTTGATCAGCACGACGGCGATACCGGTGATCAGCAGTGCCAGCCAGACGATACGCGAGCCGGAATAGATGACGGCGATCGTCCCGGCCAGTGCCGCGTAGAAGAGGGGTGTCCGGGCTTGCTCAATACCGGACAAGGCGCCAGCCACACACATGACCACGGCAAGGCAGACGACGGTTGCGAAGACGATCGGATTTCCAGCTCCTCCCTCGGCCCTGACGCCAATCCAATATTGCTGGATGACGGCTATGAGCAGCGCGACAAAGCAGGCGGCCATGCTGGAAAGCACGATGATGCGGGCAAGCGTGGTTTTCTGCGTGATGCTCCAGGTCGAATAGGACACGGGGAAAAACAGGAAGGTCACCAGCGGGATAAGATGCGGCGCATCCCGGGCGAACGAATTGTTGACGATGGAAGCCAGGAGATTGGAGGCGCAGTAGGCATAGATCGCGACCGTCATCCAGATCATGGGCCGGTCGGCGTTGAAGCGCCTTTTCCGTAAAGCAATCAGCAGGACTGACGAAAGGCCTCCGCCATTGAATACAAAGCTGACCACCGATCCCAGAACCGGTGGAAAAAAGAAGCAAAGGATGGAGAAGTAGTTGTTGATCCGCGAAGGCGTGAATTGCTGTCTCAGGGATGAAAGCCGGGTCAATTTTCGGGCTCGCTGTCTTCGGCAAGTTTCATGCGGCGGATCTGTTTAGCGAAGTTGAATGCGCTCGCCTCGAAATTGCCCATGCCTCATGATGCACTTGCCCGCTTCCCGAGGCTGGTATAGCGGCTGCCCCCCATTTTCGATAGTGTATAGGGCAGATTGCCACCGAAAATCGGCGGCAGGCGCGGGCCGGCCAGAGGAAGTCCCTTGAAAGCCGCAACTGGTCCATTCAAGCAATATTTTCCCCGCGTTTTCTGGGCCGTTGAGCTTGCGGGCAGGAATTTCCGGGTTTGCCGGCATCTGTGGAAAATTCATTCTCGAACCATGTGCGGTCGGGCCAGTCTTGCATTGTTCTTGACAATGGCGATCTGCTAGAACGCCGGCACGAGAAAGATTGTCCGGAAACAAGGCTCGAACCGGGCGCGAAGAGCTCGGTGATTTGAGGCAAGGTCTTCTGTTGGAAGATACGAAAGAACGCCCACGGCCCATGACAACAGCGCTTACGCATCTTCAGCGGCTTGAAGCCGAGTCCATCCATATATTCCGTGAGGTTGCGGCCGCTTTTGCCAAGCCGGTCATGCTCTATTCGGTCGGCAAGGATTCATCCGTGTTGATGCATCTGGCGATGAAGGCGTTTTATCCCGCCAAGCCGCCGTTCCCCTTTCTTCACGTCGACACGACGTGGAAGTTCCGCGAGATGATCGCCTTTCGCGATCAGATGGCGCAGAAACTCGGCTTCGATCTCCTGGTTCATGTCAACGAAGACGGCGTGCGCGACAACATCAATCCGTTCGACCATGGTTCGAACACCCACACCCATGTCATGAAGACCGTGGCGCTGCGCCAGGCGCTCGACAAATACGGTTTCGATGCGGCCTTTGGCGGCGCTCGTCGCGACGAGGAGAAATCGCGCGCCAAGGAGCGCATCTTTTCCTTCCGCAACGCCCAGCATGTGTGGGATCCGAAGAACCAGCGCCCCGAAATGTGGAAGATATTCAACACCCGCATCGCATCGGGTGAATCGATCCGCGTCTTTCCGCTGTCGAACTGGACCGAACTCGATATCTGGCAGTACATCCTGCAGGAAAGTATCCCGATCGTGCCGCTCTATTTCGCCAAGGAACGGCCGGTGGTGGAACGCGACGGCATGCTGATCCTGCGGGACGACGAGCGCATGAAACTGCGCCCCGGCGAGACAGTGGAGAACAGGCTGGTGCGGTTCCGCACGCTGGGTTGCTATCCGCTGACCGGCGCCATCGAATCGGACGCCGACACGCTGGAAGCCATCGTCGGTGAAATGCTGACGGCACGCACGTCCGAACGGCAGGGCCGCCTGATCGACCGCGATGAAGCCGGCTCGATGGAAAAGAAGAAGCGCGAGGGGTACTTTTGACCATGCGCCACATCATGGCAAAGAGCCTCGCTCCCACCGACGGCGTTCGCGACTATCTGGCTGCGCAGGAGAAGAAATCGCTGCTGCGCTTCCTGACCTGCGGCTCGGTCGATGACGGCAAGTCGACGCTGATCGGGCGCCTGCTGTCCGACACCAAGCAGATTTTCGAGGATCAACTCGCCGCGCTCGAACGCGATTCGCGCAAGCATGGCACGACGGGCGACGACATCGATTTCGCGCTGCTGGTCGACGGTCTGGAGGCCGAGCGCGAGCAAGGCATCACCATCGACGTCGCTTACCGCTTCTTCGCCACACCGAAACGCAAATTCATCGTTGCCGACACACCTGGCCACGAGCAATACACCCGCAACATGGCCACCGGCGCTTCGACCGCCGACCTGGCGATCGTGCTGATCGATGCCCGGCAGGGGGTGCTTCGCCAGACAAGGCGGCATTCGATCATCGCCTCGCTGCTCGGCATCCGCCACGTCGTGCTGGCCGTCAACAAGATCGATCTTGTCGATTTCGATCAGGCGGTTTTCGACCGGATCGTCGAAGACTACGGGCAATTCTCGCGCGATCTCGGCTTCCAGACCATTGTGCCGATCCCAATGTCGGCCCGTTATGGCGACAATGTCAGCCGCCGGTCGGAAAGCATGGAATGGTATTCCGGCCCGACGCTGATCGAGCATCTCGAAACCGTGTCGGTCGACGAAGCGATGGTCGAACTGCCGTTCCGTTTCCCGGTCCAGTATGTCAATCGTCCCAATCTCGACTTTCGCGGCTTTGCCGGCACGGTCGCCTCCGGCTCGGTTGCGCCCGGCGACGAGGTCGTTGTCGCCAAGTCCGGCAAATCCTCGCGCGTCAAGCGGATCGTCTCGTATGGCGGCGATCTCGCCCAGGCGGCCGCCGGCCAGGCCGTCACGCTCGTCCTCGATGACGAAGTCGAAATCTCGCGCGGCAACATGCTGGTTTCGCCTGCCGCACGGCCGCAAGTCGCCGACCAGTTCGCCGCCAACATCGTCTGGTTCGACGAGCATGCGTTGCTACCAGGCCGCTCTTACATCCTGCGCACCGAGACCGACCAGACCAGCGCCACCGTCACCGACCTAAAATATCGGATCAACGTCAATGACTTTGCCCATGAAGCGGCCAAGTCGCTCGAAATGAACGAAGTCGGCATCTGCAACATCTCGACGCGGACGCCGATCGCCTTCGATCCCTTCGCCGAAAACCGCACCACCGGCGCCTTCATCCTGATCGACCGCATCTCCAACGCCACGGTCGGCGCCGGCATGATCCTGCACTCGTTGCGCCGTGCCGAAAACATTCATTGGCAGTCGCTCGATGTCGGCAAGCGCGTGCGCGCCGACATGAAGAACCAGCGGCCCGCCGTGTTCTGGTTCACTGGGCTGTCGGGATCCGGCAAGTCGACCATCGCCAACCTGTTCGAAAAGAAGCTGTTCGCTACCGGCCGCCATACCTATATCCTGGACGGCGACAACGTCCGTCACGGTCTCAACCGCGATCTTGGTTTCACCGACGCTGATCGCGTCGAAAACATCCGCCGCGTCGCCGAAGTGGCGCGTTTGATGGCCGATGCCGGGTTGGTCGTCATCGTGTCGTTCATTTCGCCGTTCAGCGCCGAACGGCGCATGGCGCGCGAATTGATGGCCGATGGCGAGTTCATCGAGGTGTTTGTCGATACGCCGTTCGAGGAATGCGCCAGGCGTGATCCCAAGGGCCTCTATGCGCGCGCACTGAATGGCGAGATCAAGAACTTCACCGGCGTCGATTCCCCTTATGAAGCGCCGGAAACCCCGGAGATCCATCTGCGGACACTCGGCAAGTCGGCCGAAGAGATGGTCGACGCCCTGGAACACTGGCTGAACGAGCGCGACATTGCCGAAGACCAATACGATAGCGGCGGCGGCATCTGACGACAGGCTGATGCTCGAAATCTTCGAGCGCCTGGCCTTGTCGGCCGGGCGCGAGGTGATGCGCGTATTCCACGCCGGCTGTGCGGTTGACCGCAAGTCCGACGCCTCGCCGGTGACCGAGGCGGACCGCGAGAGCGAAAAGATCATTCTCGCCGGACTGCGTGCCGCATTTCCCGATATCCCCTGCGTGGCCGAGGAAGAAGCTTCCGCCGGCATCGTGCCGCCCGACCTGGACGGGGCTTTTTTTCTGATCGATCCGCTCGATGGGACCAAGGAGTTCGTTAACCGCCGCACCGATTTCACCGTCAACATAGCGCTGGTTCGCGATGGCGTGCCGGAAGTCGGCGTCGTCTTTGCGCCCTGTACGGGGCGCTTCTTTTCCGGCCAGCCGGGCAGGGCGGAATCACTCGAAATCGATGGCGATTACCAGGTCGTCGGCCGCCGGTCGATCGCGGCGAGAACGGCCGCGACGCCGCTGGCCGTCGTCGCCAGTCGGTCTCACAACACACCGGAAACCGAGGCCTATATTCGCGACCTGGGTGCCGCCGAAATCGTTTCGGTCGGTTCGTCCTTGAAATTCTGCCTTCTCGCCAGTGCCGAGGCCGATGTCTATCCGCGCTTCGGCCGCACCATGGAATGGGACACAGCGGCGGGCGACGCCATCCTGCGCGCCGCTGGCGGCATGACGCGCACGCTCGATGGCCAGCCTCTGGTTTATGGCAAGCGCAGGCAAAGCGACGACGAGGATTTTGCCAATCCGCATTTCATTGCCAGCGGCAGGGCTGCGGGCCCCGGCTAAGAAAGGCTCGGCAGCTTACTCCGCTGCGGCCTGCGCTGAATTCGAGCCGATATAGTTGCGGATCGTCTCGATGATTTGGTCCTGGTCGGCTTCGCTGAGATAGGGGTGCATCGGCAGGCAGAGGATACGCTTCGGCAGGTCTTCCGAAACGGCCAGGCCGGTCGGCGTGCGCGGGTAGTCGCGATAGGCGACCTGGGCATGCAGCGGCTTCACATAGTAGATGACCGACGGAATGCCCTTATCGCCGAGATGCGCCTTCAGCCCGTCGCGCTTGGGTGTCTCGATGGCGTACTGCGCCCAGGCCGAACGGCTGCCGTCCAGATTGCGGGCCGCGGTGACGATGTCGCCAAGCCCGTCGGCATAGCGCTTTGCCACCACCTGGCGCGCAACCATCTCGTCTTCGAGGATGGCCAGCTTCTCGATCAGGATCGCCGCCTGTATCGTGTCGAGCCGCGAATTGATGCCGACGCGGACATTGTCATATTGCGTTTCGCCCTTGCCGTGGAAGGCGAAGGATCTGAGCTGCTCGGCCAGCGCATCATCATTGGTGAACATCGCGCCGCCATCGCCGTAGCAGCCAAGCGGCTTGGCCGGATAGAAGCTGGTCGATCCGACATGGCCGAAAGCACCGCACATCTTGCCGTCGAGCGAACCGCCCATCGACTGGGCGGCATCCTCGATCACCATCAGCCCTTCGCGGTTGGCGATCGCCATGATCGCCTCGTAGTCGGCGGCAAGGCCGAACAGATCGACGGGAATGATTGCCTTCGGCTTCAGCCGGCCTTGCTTCTTGATCATGGCGATGGCCGCTTCGAGGCTGGCAATGTCGATGTTGTAGCTATGCGGGTCGACATCGACGAACACCGGCTCGGCCTTGGCCAGCGCCACCACTTCGGCGGTGGCGGCGAAAGTGAAGCTCGGCACGAACACCGCGTCACCCGGGCCGATGCCGGCCGCAAACAGCGGCAACAGCAGCGCGTCGGTGCCGTTGGCGCAGGCCACGACATGCTTGGTGCCGATATAGGCGGCAAGCTTATTCTCGAATTCGGTGACTTGCGGGCCAAGAATATAACGGCCTTCGTCGACGACACGGTCGATCGCGGCCTTCAGCCGGTCGCGGATTCGTTCGCGCTGCGCGCCAAGATCGATGAACTGCATGTCGGCCTCAAAACGGGTTAGCCAGATAATCGGCCGCTGGTACCAGAGTTGCGCTTGCCGAGAAAGCCGGGCAGGCGGAGCGCTAAATTGCCCAAGTGTCGCAGTCCGTTACCAGTATTTCCCGGCGAATGTCAGCCAGATGCCGGAAATCCGGGCTTCGTCGGGCGCCATCCCGCCCTCATAGCCCTGGAAAGAGCCCCTGCGAAACATAAAGTGATCGATTGGGCTCAGCTGATGTTGAGCGTTGCTCAGGCGATTTCATGTCGCCAGGGTGGATTGGCGCCGGCCCGCGACACGGTCACTGCCGCCGCCTTCGCGCCGAGCGCCAGCGCCTTGTGGATGGCGTCTTTCGACAAGCCGGAAATCGCCGCCTTGGTCAGCAGGCCCTGCTCATGCAAGGAGGCGAGGATGCCGGCGTTGAAGGTATCGCCGGCACCGACCGTGTCGACCACCTCGACCTTTTCCGGCATGACGGTGACGGCATGTTCCCTGGTATAGCCGACGGCGCCTTCGCTGCCATGGGTGACGACGATCAGCTTCGGGCCTCGATCCAGCCAGTTGCGGATGACATCCTCGTGCGAGCCGGCTTCGCCGAACCAGTTCAGATCTTCGTCCGACAGTTTCACGATGTCGGCCATCGCCATCATGGCGCGGATGCGCCTGAGGTGCTTGGCCTTGTCCGGGATGAAGTTCGGCCGGATGTTGGGATCGAGCATCATGACTCGACTTTCATGCTCGCGCCGCATGAATTCCTCATAGGCACTGCCGGCGGGCTCCGAAATCAGGCTGATGGCACCGAACAGCATGGCTTCGATCTCGCTGCCAAGCTGCGGTAGGTCGTCGACGGTCAGCATGCGGCCGGCGGTGTTCTCGTCATAGAAAGTGTAGGTCGCCTGGCCGTTGGTGAGCTTGACGAAGGCCAGCGTCGTTGGCCGTGGTGAGGTGTGCGCATAGGTGGAGCTGACCTTGCTTGCCCCCAGCGCATCCCGGAATTGGCCGCCGAACAGATCCGACGATAGGCCCGAAAAGAAGCCTGCCGGCGCGCCGAGCCGGCCAAGCGCGATCGCCGTGTTGAACACCGCGCCGCCGACATAAGGCGCGAAGGCCGGCTCACCCGCTGTCGTCGTGCGCGGCAGCATGTCGATCAGGGCTTCGCCGCAGCAGAGGATCATGGCTTCCTGGTCTCCGGCGGATGGATCACACCCTTGCGGATGATGATGTTGGCGTAGAGCCGCGGCTCGCTTGTCGCGACGATGGCGTGCGCCGATTTGACCCGTGCATAGAAGTCGGCGCCGGCCAGCGCAACCACCTTGCGGCCTGGCGCCCGTTTGGCGCAGATCGCCTCGATCTCATGATGGACGGGATCGGCAAGCGAGGGATCGCCCTTGACCGAGGCGCGAAACAGCGCCTCCGGCACGGCGTCATCGACAGGCAGGACACTCAATATCGCGTCGAGTACGGGGATAAGAGGGTGGCCATCGGCGCGCACCAGCCGGGTTGCCTGCTGTTCCGCCGGATAGTTTCCGTCGACAAGGGCGATTTCGTCGCCATGCCCCATGCCGCGCAGGATCGCCAGAAGCTCCGGACCGAGCAGCGCCGGAATTCCGATCAGCATCAGGCGCTCCTGGAAATCGTCGTCGAGCCGATCAGGAAGCGTTCGGAAAGTGGCAGGCTGGCGCCGCCGAGCGCCCGGGCATGGATGCCGACGGTTCCCTCGCGAATGGCGGGCAGCTTCAAGCCTTCGCCATCGATCGTGGCGATTGCCGCGATGATGGCGTCGACCAGCCGGCGACGCACCGCCTTCGGCATCCAGCCGTCGATCACCGCCGCTTCGAAATCGATGATCGAGGATGCGGCGACGATGGCGTAGGCGAGCGCTTGCGAGGCGCTGGCGATCCAGTCGTCGAGCTCGGGTCCGATCTCGCCCCAGTCTTCCGGCGAGGTCCACAGATGCGAAGCCTCGATGCCGCGCGCATTGAGCGCCTTTTCGAGCATGGCGATGGAAGCGACATCGATCAGTTGGGTCGGCTTGCCGTCCGGCCCGGGCACCGGCATGGAGCCGAGCGCTCCGGCATTGCCGGTCGGGCCGCCAAAAAGCCGGCCGTTCAGCACAATGCCGCCACCGGCAAAGGCACCGATATAAAAATAGACGAAGTCGCGCGCGGCGCCAGCCTGGCCGAAGACGAGTTCGGCGCCGCAGGCCGACGTGGCATCGTTCTGCAAATAGACCGGAAAATCGCATTGCGCCTGGATGTCGGCCCTGATGTCGCGGTGACGCCATTCGTCCATGACATCGCGCGGGGCGCCGGCGGTATCGGCCCAGTTCCACAATTCGAACGGCATGGCGATGCCGAGCCCGGCGATGCGCTTGTCTTGCGCGGGCGTCAGCTCGCCGCGCATCTGCCGCATGCCGTTGGCGACGAAGTCCACCGTCTCGCGCGGCGCCGGGTAGCGATAGGAATGCTGCAGCATCGAACGGACATGGCCAAGGAAATCTATCAATACCAGTTCAGCGCTGCGGCGGCCGATCTTCAGGCCAATGAAGAAAGCGCCTTCGGGATTGAGCGCCATCGGGATGGAGGGCTGGCCGATCTTGCCGCGCAACGGCGCCTGGCGCAGCAGAAGGCTTTCTTCCTCCAGCTCGCGCATGATGACCGAAACCGTCTGCGCCGAAAGCCCGGTCATGCGGGCGATGTCGGATTTCGCCAGACTGCCGTGCTGGCGCACCAGCGACAGCACCAACCGCTCGTTGTGGTCGCGCATGCCGCTCTGGTTGGTGCCGCGGTGAATGAGGCTGTCACTCACCTCGGGCGAACCGTGCCTCGCAATGGCGGTTTCCACCCTGTTCCTCCCGTCGTTTCCCCTCAATGCTTTTGGGCCAGAATGGGTGAATGAAGCAAGGCTGTCAATAATAAATAAGAGTGATTTAATTATTGACAGAGGCTTCGGCCTGGTGTCTGTTGAGGCAGCGTCCACGCTGGGAGAATTTCGTTGGATGCGCTGCAGGTGCCGGTTGGCCGGCATCGGAATGTTCCACTGGGAGGAAAATCGTGACCAATACAAAACTGTTGAAATCGACCGTGTTTGCCGCCGCGGCTCTGGGGTTGGTGGCGTTTGCGTCGTCCGCATCCGCGGCCGGTGTCGGTGCCTGTCTGATCACCAAGACCGACACCAATCCCTTCTTCGTCAAGATGAAGGAAGGCGCCACGGCGAAGGCCAAGGAACTCGGCGTCGACCTCAAGACCTACGCCGGCAAGATCGACGGCGACAGCGAGAGCCAGGTCGCGGCGATCGAAAGCTGCATCGCCGACGGCGCCAAGGGTATCCTGATCACCGCATCCGACACCAAGGGCATCGTACCGACCGTGAAGAAGGCGCGTGACGCCGGCCTGCTGGTGATCGCGCTCGACACGCCGCTCGATCCCATCGATGCGGCCGACGCAACCTTTGCGACTGACAATCTCGAAGCCGGCAAGCTGATCGGCGCCTGGGCAGCCGCCACGCTAGGCGACAAGGCCAAGGACGCCAAGATCGGCTTCCTCGACCTGACCCCGTCGCAGCCGACCGTCGACGTGCTGCGCGACCAGGGCTTCATGATGGGCTACGGCATCGATGTGAAGGATCCCAACAAGATCGGCGATGAGGACGATGCGCGCATCGTCGGCCACGATGTCACCAACGGCAACGAAGAGGGCGGCCGCAAGGCGATGGAGAACCTCCTGCAGAAGGACAACACCATCAACGTCATCCACACCATCAACGAGCCCGCCGCTGTCGGCGCCTACCAGGCGCTCAAGGCTGTCGGCCTCGAAAGCCAGGTGCTGATCGTCTCCGTCGACGGCGGCTGCCCCGGCGTGAAGTCGGTGGCCGAAGGTGTCATCGGCGCCACGTCGCAGCAATATCCGCTGCAGATGGCAGCGCTCGGCATCGAGGCGATCGCCGCCTTCGCCAAGGACGGAACCAAGCCGAAGCCGACCGAAGGCAAGAACTTCTTCGACACCGGCGTCAACCTGGTGACCGACAAGCCGGCCACCGGCGTGAAGTCCATCGACACCAAGGAAGGCCTCGCCAAGTGCTGGGGCTGATCCCGGTCTGACAGGCATCCAGGGAACCTGAGCGGCCGGGGCTTGATCCCCGGCCGCTTCGGGTGGACGATGGCTCGCGTGACCGCGAACAATCCCGGCAGCAGACCGGAAAGGCGTGGACTGGCGTCGGCGTTTGGCTGAAGCCTACGGGGAGTAAACATGGCTCAAGCTCAGGAATTCGAGAAGGTTCTCTCGAGCAGCGATACAAGCGTTGCCGCTTTTGACGAGCGCAAATCGGCCGTCAAGCGCATCCAGCATTTCCTGCATTCGACGCCGGCCGCGGTGCCGCTGATCGTGCTGGTTCTGGCGATCATCGTCTTCGGCATCACCATCGGAGGGCGGTTCTTTTCGTCCTACACACTGACGCTGATCCTGCAGCAGATCGCCATCATCGGCATTCTGGGTGCTGCGCAGACATTGGTCATCCTGACCGCCGGCATCGACCTGTCGATTGGCGTGATCATGGTGATTTCAGCGGTGATCATGGGCAATTGCGCGGTCAGCTATGGCATGCCGAGCGCGCTCGCCGTGGCGATCGGGCTTGCCGCCGGCGCGGCCTGCGGGCTGCTCAACGGGGTGCTTGTCGCCTACATGAAGCTGCCGCCCTTCATCGTGACGCTTGGCACCTGGAACATCGTCATGGCCACTAACTTCATCTATTCGGCCAACGAGACGATCCGCGACACCGATGTCGACACCCAGGCGCCGCTGCTGCATCTCTTTGCCATCAGCTTCAAGGTCGGCACGGCGGTGCTGACGCTCGGCGTCATTGCCACGGTCGTGCTCGTGATGATCCTCTGGTACGTGCTCAATCACACGGCATGGGGCCGCCATGTCTACGCCGTTGGCGATGATCAGGAGGCGGCGAAGTTGTCGGGCATCCAGACCAAGAAGGTGCTGATGACGGTCTACACCCTTGCCGGGCTGATCGCCGCTTTCGCTGCCTGGGTCTCCATCGGCCGCAACGGCTCGATCTCGCCGTCGGCCGCCGTCACCGACTACAATCTCCAGGCGATCACCGCGACGGTGATCGGCGGTATTTCCCTGTTCGGCGGACGTGGCTCGATCCTGGGCACGCTGTTCGGCGCGATGATCGTCGGCGTCGTCTCCATGGGCCTCAACATGCTGGGCGCCGATCCGCAATGGAAGGTGCTGCTCACCGGTGTGCTGATCATCGGCGCCGTGGCAGTCGACCAATGGATCAGAAAGGTTTCGGCATGACCACGACCCAGGAACCCATTCTCACCGCGCGTGGCCTGGTCAAGCGCTACGGCCGCGTCACCGCCCTCGACAACGCCGACTTCGACCTTTACCCCGGCGAAATCCTTGCGGTCATCGGTGACAATGGCGCCGGCAAATCGTCGCTCATCAAGGCGATTTCCGGCGCTGCCGTGCCCGATGAAGGCGAGATCCGGCTTGAAGGAAAACCCGTCTCCTTCAAATCGCCGATGGAGGCCCGCGAAGCCGGCATCGAGACCGTCTACCAGAACCTGGCGCTGTCGCCCGCGCTGTCGATCGCCGACAACATGTTCCTTGGCCGCGAAATCCGTAAACCGGGTTTTCTGGGCGATTGGCTTCGCATGCTCGATCGCCCGGCGATGGAAAAGCGCGCCCGCGACAAACTTACCGAACTTGGCCTGATGACCATCCAGAACATCAGCCAGGCTGTGGAGACGCTCTCGGGCGGCCAAAGACAGGGCGTTGCCGTGGCACGTGCGGCCGCCTTCGGCAGTCGGGTGGTGATCATGGACGAACCGACGGCCGCGCTTGGCGTCAAGGAAAGCCGCCGCGTGCTCGAATTGATCCTCGACGTCAAGAAGCGCGGCCTCCCGATCGTGCTGATCTCGCACAACATGCCGCATGTCTTCGAAGTGGCCGATCGCATTCACATCCATCGGCTGGGCCGTCGCCTCGCCGTCATCGACCCCAAGCAATATACGATGTCCGATGCCGTCGCCTTCATGACAGGAGCCAAGGCCCCGCCGGAGGCGGCGCTGGCGGCTTGATACATGTCGCCCAAAGTGGCTGGTGCTTGGCAACAGCGGCAAGCACGGAACAGGAATTTGAAGCGCGTCGCGCGGGCCGTCTTGACGCGTCACACTTCAGAATTGCCAAATTGCCGCAGGGGGCAAGCCGGATCGAACCTGTTTAAATCGATTGAATATATGGCGGTATCAGCTAGCATGGGCTGGGAGGAGCGATGAAAGCCGGTATGATCATGGCAACCGCACGAGAGGCATCATGACGAGCGCGATGACATCCGAACCCCTTCCGCCACTGCTCGAAAATCCTGATCCAAAGACACTCGCACGTGAAGTCTTGGTGGCCCTCAAATACAGGGTCGGCAAGGACACCACCGTTGCGACCCAGTACGACTGGCTGACCGCCTCGATCAAGGTCGTGCGCGACCGGATCGTCGATCACTGGATGCAGGCGACGAGAGAGGCTTACGACCAGAAGGAAAAGCGCGTCTATTATCTGTCGCTGGAATTCCTCATCGGCCGCCTGATGCGTGATGCCTTCTCCAATCTGGGCCTGATGGACAACATGCGCGAGGCGCTGTCGTCGCTGGGTGTCGACCTCGACTTGATTGCAGCACTCGAGCCCGATGCGGCGCTCGGCAATGGCGGCCTCGGCCGGCTCGCGGCCTGCTTCATGGAAAGCATGGCGACCGTCGACATTCCGGCGCATGGCTACGGCATCCGCTATGCCAATGGCATGTTCCGGCAGGAGATTCACGACGGCTGGCAGGTCGAACTGCCAGAGACCTGGCTTGATCACGGTAACCCGTGGGAATTCGAACGTCGCGAACGCTCCTTCGAGGTTGGTTTCGGCGGTTCGGTGGAATCGATCACCTCCAAGGACGGGCGCCTCGAACGCCATGTCTGGAAACCGACCGAGCATGTGCTGGCCGTCGCCTATGACACGCCCGTCGTCGGCTGGCGGGCCAACCGCGTCAACACGCTGCGGCTCTGGTCGGGGATGCCGGTCGATCCGATCCTGCTAGACAAATTCAATGCCGGTGACCACATCGGCGCGCTAGCCGAAAGCAACAAGGCCGATGCCTTGTCGCGCGTGCTCTATCCCGCCGATTCCCACAAGGCCGGGCAGGAACTGCGGCTTCGGCAGGAGTATTTCTTCTCCACCGCCTCGCTGCAGGACATCGTGCAGCGCCATCTGAGCCAATATGGCGACCTGAAGTCGCTGCCCGACAAGGCTGCGATCCACTTGAACGACACCCATCCCGCCATCGCCGTGCCGGAGTTGATGCGCCTGTTGATGGACGTCCACGGCATGGACTTCGACCAGGCCTGGGATATCACCCAGCGCACCTTCGGCTACACCAACCACACACTGCTGCCCGAGGCGCTGGAAAGCTGGCCGGTGCCGCTGTTCGAGCGGCTTTTGCCGCGCCACATGCAGATCGTCTATGCCATCAACGCTGAAGTGCTTCTGGAGGCGCGTGCTTCCAACCAGTTCTCGGACGAGCAGATTGGCCGCATCTCGCTGATCCAGGAAAATGGCGACCGCCGGGTGCGCATGGGCAATCTGGCCTTTGTCGGCTCGCATTCCATCAACGGCGTTTCGGCTCTTCACACCGACCTGATGAAGGAGACGGTGTTCGCCGACCTGCACAAGCTCTACCCCAATCGTATCAACAACAAGACCAACGGCATCACGCCGCGGCGCTGGCTGATCCAATGCAATCCCGGACTGACGTCGCTCGCCCGCGAGGCGATCGGCGACCGTTTTCTCGATGACATCGACGCCATTAAGGATCTCGACGGTTTCGCCGGCGATGCCGTCTTTCGCGACAAGTTCGCCGCCGTCAAGCGCGCCAACAAGGCGCGATTGGCCAACCTCGTCGCCGACCGGCTCGGCATCAAGGTCGATCCTTCGGCGCTTTTCGACATCCAGATCAAACGCATCCACGAATACAAGCGCCAGCTTCTGAACATCCTCGAGGCGATCGCCCTCTATGACCAGATCCGCTCGCACCCCGAGCGCGACTGGATGCCGCGCGTGAAATTCTTCGGCGGCAAAGCGGCGCCCAGCTACCACAATGCCAAGCTGATCATCAAACTCGCCAACGATGTCGCAAAAGTCATCAACCGCGATCCGGCCGTGCGCGGTCTGCTGAAGGTAGTGTTCGTGCCGAATTACAATGTCAGCCTTGCCGAGATCATGATGCCGGCCGCTGACTTGTCCGAGCAGATCTCGACCGCCGGCATGGAAGCGTCGGGCACCGGCAACATGAAGTTCGCACTGAACGGCGCGCTGACCATCGGCACGCTCGACGGCGCCAATGTCGAGATCAAGGAATGCGTCGGCGACGACAACATCTTCATCTTCGGCCTGACCACCGCCGAGGTCGCCGAGCGGCGCAACAACGGCTACGATCCGCGCGCCGTCATCGAAGGATCGCCCGAGCTGGCGCAAGCGGTCGCGGCTGTTTCGTCAGGCGTCTTCTCGCCGGACGATCCGGAGCGTTACCGCGACCTCGTCAACGGTCTCTACAACAGCGACTGGTTCATGGTCGCCGCCGATTTCGATGCCTATGCCACCGCCCAGCGCGAGGTCGATGCGGTCTGGCGCAACAGTCCCGACTGGTACGCCAGGGCAATCCGCAATGTGGCGCGTGTCGGCTGGTTCTCCTCCGATCGCACGATCCGCCAATATGCGAAAGAAATCTGGAACGTGCCTGCCTGATGTGATTGCATGAGGCCGCAAACAATGTGGTCCCGGTGGTGTGAACTTGAAAGTCGGATCACACCACTAGAAACAAACACTCGGTGCCGGGGAGGGACACTGCCTGATGAAGAAGCTGCGCGCGACCGCTGCGACAAGCGGGCCGGACGGACTGGCGGCAGCCAGCGATGTTGCGGCGATTGTTGCCGGCACGCATGGCGATCCGTTTGCCGTTCTCGGTGTTCAGGAGGCTGGGAAGGGTTTTGTGGCCCGCTGCTTTGTTCCGAATGCCGAATTCGTCACCGCTTATACGCTGACCGGCACCATCGCGGGTGAATTGTCCAGGCGCGACGATGGCGGCTTTTTCGAAGGCAAGCTCTCGATCAAGAAGCGGCAACCGCTTCGCTATCACGCGCGCAACGCCGGCGGCGACTGGTGGCTGACCGATCCCTATTCGTTCGGTCCGGTGCTCGGGCCGATGGACGACTACTACATCGCCGAGGGATCGCATCTCAGGCTGTTCGACAAGCTCGGCGCCCATGTCATCGAGCACGAAGGCGCCACGGGCGTGCATTTCGCCGTCTGGGCTCCCAATGCGCGGCGTGTCTCTGTGGTCGGCGATTTCAACGAATGGGACGGCCGCCGGCACTCGATGCGCGACCGCCGCGACACCGGCATCTGGGAGGTGTTCATTCCCGATATCGGTGCTGGCCGGCCCTACAAATACGAGATCATCGGCCCCGACGGCGTCAGGCTGCCGCTGAAGGCCGATCCGTTCGCCTTCAAATCCGAACTGCGTCCGGCCACCGCTTCGGTCGTTGCTGTGCCGCCGGCGCATGAGTGGGGCGATGAGGCGCATCGCAATTTCTGGCGCAATGCCGATCACCGGCGCGAAGCCATTTCGATCTACGAGGTTCATGCCGGCTCCTGGCAGCTTCGCGACGACGGTACGTTCCTGTCATGGGACGAACTGGCCGACCGGCTCATCCCCTATGTGGTCGAGACCGGCTTCACCCATATCGAATTCATGCCGATCTCTGAACATCCCTATGACCCGTCCTGGGGCTACCAGACGACCGGGCTCTACGCGCCATCGGCCCGCTTTGGCGATCCGGACGGCTTTGCCCGCTTCGTCGACGGCGCCCACCGTGCCGGCGTCGGCGTTATTCTCGACTGGGTGCCGGCGCATTTCCCGGTCGATGAGCACGGCCTGGCCAATTTCGATGGCACCGCGCTCTATGAACATGCCGATCCGCGCAAGGGGTTTCATCCCGACTGGAACACCGCGATCTACAATTTCGGCCGCCGCGAGGTGGTGTCGTTCCTGGTCAACAATGCGTTGTTCTGGGCCGAGAAATACCATGTCGACGGACTTCGCGTCGATGCGGTCGCCTCGATGCTGTACCTCGACTATTCGCGCAAGGCCGGCGAATGGATCCCCAACGAGAAAGGCGGCCGCGAGAACCTTGAGGCGGTCAGCTTCCTGCAGAAGATGAACAAGGAGGTCTACGGCCACCATCCGGGCGTGATGACCATCGCCGAGGAATCGACCTCTTGGCCGAAGGTCTCGGCACCGGTGCATGAAGGCGGGCTGGGCTTCGGCTTCAAGTGGAATATGGGCTTCATGCACGACACGCTGGAGTATTTCTCCAAGGAACCGATCTTCCGAAAGCACCACCACAACGACCTCACCTTCGGCCTGACCTACGCCTTCTCCGAGAATTTCGTGCTGCCGCTCTCGCATGACGAGGTCGTGCACGGCAAAGGCACGTTGCTTGGCAAGATGGCCGGCGACGATTGGCAGAAGTTTGCGACGCTGCGCGCCTACTACGCTTTCATGTGGGGCTATCCCGGCAAGAAGCTGCTTTTCATGGGGCAGGAGTTCGCGCAGCGCCGCGAATGGAGCGAGGCGCGCGCGCTCGACTGGAACCTGCTTGAATTCCGGCCGCATCGCGGCGTCTGGCAGACGGTGCGCGATCTCAACTATCTCTACCGTTCGCGCCCGGCACTGCATGGCCGTGATTGTGAGCCGGAAGGGTTTTCCTGGCTGATCGTCGATGACAGCCAGAATTCGGTTTTTGCCTGGCTGCGCAGTGCACCGGGCGGCAGCCCGGTGGCCGTCATTTCCAATTTCACGCCGGTGCCGCGTGACAATTATCGCGTGCCGTTGCCGATATCAGGCAAATGGCGCGAAATCATCAACACCGACGCTTCCGAATATGGCGGGTCCGGCAAGGGCAATGGCGGCATGGTCGAGGCACGGGCGGAGGGAGGAAGCATCTCCGCGACGATGCTTTTGCCGCCGCTGTCGACGATCATGCTTGAACTCGTTGCCGACTGAGCCATGTCGATATCGAGTAACTTGGGAGGGTAGAAATGGCAGACTTGAAACGGACCCAGCCGCTGGCGCGCGATGCCATGGCCTATGTATTGGCCGGCGGCCGTGGGAGCCGCCTCAGGGAACTGACCGACCGGCGTGCCAAGCCGGCCGTATATTTCGGCGGCAAGACGCGCATTATCGACTTCGCGCTCTCCAATGCTCTGAATTCCGGCATTCGCCGCCTTGGCGTTGCCACCCAGTACAAGGCGCATTCGCTGATCCGTCATCTGCAGCGCGGCTGGAACTTCCTGCGGCCCGAGCGAAACGAGAGTTTCGACATCCTGCCGGCCAGCCAGCGCGTCTCGGAAACGCAGTGGTATGAAGGCACCGCCGACGCCGTTTATCAGAACATCGACATCATCGAGGCCTACGGGCCCGAATACATGGTGATCTTGGCCGGCGACCACATCTACAAGATGGACTACGAGATGATGCTTCGCCAGCACGTCGACGCCAATGCCGATGTCACCGTCGGCTGCCTCGAAGTGCCGCGCATGGAAGCCACCGGCTTCGGCGTCATGCATGTCGATGCCAAGGACAACATCATCGCCTTCGTCGAAAAACCCGCCGATCCGCCCGGCATTCCCGATAAGCCGGAATTCGCGCTGGCTTCGATGGGCATCTACGTGTTCAAGACCAAATTCCTGATGGAGCAATTGCGCCGCGATGCGGCCGAGCCGGGCTCAAGCCGCGACTTCGGCAAGGACATCATCCCCTATATCGTCCAGCACGGTAAGGCGATCGCGCATCGCTTCGCCAAATCCTGCGTCCGCTCGACCGCCGAGAACGAGGCCTACTGGCGCGACGTCGGAACGGTCGACGCCTATTGGGAAGCCAATATCGACCTGACCGACATCACGCCTGAACTCGACCTCTACGACCGCGACTGGCCGATCTGGACCTATGCCGAATTGAAGCCGCCGGCAAAGTTCGTGCATGACGAGGATGGCCGCCGCGGTTCGGCCGTGTCCTCGCTTGTCTCGGGCGACTGCATCGTCTCCGGTGCGTCGCTCAAAAGAAGCCTGATCTTCACCGGCGCGCGCATCAATTCCTTTTCGACGCTGGAAGAAGTCGTCATGCTGCCCGACGTTCATGTCGGCCGGAACGCAAAGTTGAAGCGCGTGGTCATCGACCATGGTGTTAGGATACCGGAAGGCCTGGTGGTCGGCGAAGATCCCGTCCTCGACGCCAAGCGCTTTCGGGTCTCGGAGAAAGGCATCTGCCTGGTCACCCAGGACATGATCGACAAGTTAGGGCTCTAACGCATGCAGGTTCTGTCGGTCACGCCCGAGATCTTTCCGCTGATCAAGACCGGAGGGCTTGCCGACGTGACCGGCGCGCTGCCCATTGCCTTGGCGGGCAAGGGCGTGACCGTGCGCACGCTCATCCCAGGGTTTCCGACCGTCATGGCCGCCTTCAAGAAGAAGCGGGCGGTTCTGCAATATCCCTTGCTGCAGGGCGGCAAGGCCTCCGTCCATTCAGTCCAACTCGCCGGGCTCGAACTGTTCGTGCTCGATGCGCCGCATCTGTTCGACCGTCCCGGCGGTCCCTACGGCAACGCCACCGGCGTGGACTGGCCAGACAATTGGCGGCGTTTCGCGGCGTTGAGCCAGGTCGGCGGCGACATCGCCGGTGGCGCCATCTCTGGCTACCAACCCGACATCGTCCATGCCCATGACTGGCAGTCGGCGATGACCCTGGCCTATATGCGCTACGGCAAGGCGGTCGGCGTGCCATCGATGATGACTGTCCACAACCTCGCTTTCCAAGGCCAGTTCGGCGCCGCCATCTTTGGCGAACTCGGCCTGCCGGCAGCGGCGATGGCGCTCGACGGCGTCGAATATTATGGCGGTGTCGGCTTCCTCAAGGCCGGCCTGCAGGCCGCCTGGGCGATCACCACGGTCAGTCCGACCTACGCGCAGGAGATCCGCTCGGCGGAATTCGGCATGGGCCTCGACGGCCTCATCAACATGCGCTCCAGCGATCTCTATGGCATAGTCAACGGCATCGACACCGACATCTGGGATCCGGAAACCGACAAGCACCTGGTGTCCACCTATACGGCTAGCACGCTGAAGGCGCGCGCGCCCAACAGGGTTGCCGTGGAAGACCGCTTCAGCCTTGAGCGCGACGACAGCCCGATCGTCTGCGTCGTCAGCCGCCTAACCTGGCAAAAGGGCATGGATACCTTGGCGACAGCGGTCGACGGCATTGTTGCGACCGGCGCGCGCCTGGCCATCCTCGGCTCGGGCGATGCCGGCCTCGAAGGCGCGCTGCTCGCCGCCGCCGCCCGGCATCGCGGCCGCATTGGGGTCGTCGTCGGCTACGACGAGGGGCTGTCGCACATCATGCAAGGCGGCTGCGACGCCATCGTCATTCCCTCGCGCTTCGAACCGTGCGGGCTGACGCAGCTTTACGGCCTGCGCTATGGCTGCGTACCCGTGGTTGCCCGCACTGGCGGCCTTGCCGACACGGTAATCGACGCCAATGAGGCTGCCGTTTCGGCCGGCGTCGCCACCGGCTTCCAGTTCGCGCCCAACAATGGCGGTGCCTTGCTGCACGCCATCCGCCGCCTCGTCGACGCACATGCCAGTCCGGCGGTCTGGGAATCGTTGCAGCGCCAGGGCATGAAGGCCGATGTGTCATGGGACAAGAGCGCGGAAAAATATGTCGAACTCTATCGCTCTCTGCTTTCGAAAAGGGTTGCCTGAAGCATGATACGCACCGTCCCCACCAAGCCTTATTCCGACCAGAAGCCCGGCACGTCGGGCCTGCGCAAGAAGGTGCCTGTCTTTCAGCAGGAGCACTATGCCGAGAATTTCATCCAGTCGATCTTCGACGCGCTCGACGGTTTCAAGGGCAAGACCCTGGTGATCGGCGGCGATGGCCGCTTCTACAACCGCGAGGTCATCCAGAAGGCCATCGCCATGGCAGCCGCCAACGGCTTCGGCAAGGTGATGGTCGGGCAGGGCGGTATCCTGTCGACGCCGGCCGCCTCGCATGTCATCCGCAAATACAAGACCTTTGGCGGCATCATCCTGTCGGCCAGCCACAATCCTGGCGGCCCGCATGAGGATTTCGGCATCAAGTACAATGCCGGCAATGGCGGCCCGGCGCCGGAAAAGCTGACCGACGCGATGTTCGAAAAGACCAGGGCGATTTCGAGCTTCAAGATCGCGGACATCGATCCGATCGACATCGACACAACAGGCACGGTCAAGGCCGCCGGCATGACGGTCGAGATCATCGACCCGGTCGCCGACTATGCCGAACTGATGGAAAGCCTGTTCGATTTCGATGCCTTGCGCAAACTGTTCAAATCCGGCTTCCGCATGCGCTTCGACGCCATGCACGCGGTGACCGGCCCCTACGCCAAGGAGATCCTGGAAAACCGGCTCGGCGCGCCCATCGGCACCTGCCGCAATTTCAAGCCGCTGCCGGATTTCGGCGGCCATCACCCGGACCCGAACCTCGTCCATGCCAAGCACCTCTATGACGAGATGATGGGACCAGACGCGCCGGATTTCGGCGCTGCCTCGGATGGCGACGGCGACCGCAATCTGATCATCGGCAAGGGCATTTTCGTCACCCCGTCGGACTCGGTTGCCATGCTTGCCGCCAACGCCCGCCTGGCGCCCGGCTACAAGGGCGGGCTGAAGGGCATCGCCCGCTCGATGCCGACCAGTGGCGCTGCCGACCGCGTCGCCGAAAAACTCGGCATCGCCCTCTATGAGACGCCGACAGGCTGGAAGTTCTTCGGCAATCTGCTCGACGCCGACATGGCGACGATCTGCGGCGAGGAAAGTGCCGGCACCGGTTCCAACCACGTCCGCGAAAAGGACGGCCTTTGGGCGGTGCTTTTGTGGCTCAACATCCTTGCCGCGCGGGGCGAAAGCTGCAAGCAGATCGTCGCCGAGCACTGGGCGACCTACGGTCGCAACTACTATTCGCGGCACGATTATGAAGAGGTTGAGAGCGACCGCGCCACCGCATTGGTCGACGAACTGCGCGCCAAGCTCGGCGCGCTGCCGGGTGCCAGCGTGCGCGGCATGACAATCGCCAGCGCCGACGACTTTGCCTATCACGATCCCGTCGACGGTTCGATCAGCGAGCATCAGGGCATCAGGGTGCTGTTTGAAGGTGGTTCGCGGGTGGTCTTTCGGCTGTCCGGCACCGGCACGTCAGGTGCCACGCTGCGCGTCTATATCGAGCGCTACGAGTCGGACAAGTCGAGGCACGACCTCGACACCCAGGCCGCCCTTGCCGATCTGATAGCCGCGGCCGATGATATTGCCGGGATTCACAGCCATACCGGCCGCGCCGAGCCAAGTGTGATTACTTGAGGATGGCGCTGCACGCGCCCATAGCTCTCGCAGAGCGCCAGGTTAGATAATGACGGGCGTATGGCGCTGCACCCCCCTCTGGCCTGCCGGCCATCTCCCCCTCAAGGGGGGAGATCGGCAGTTTCAGCGCCTCGTTCCTCATGCTGCGTTGGCCGTTGGCGAAAGCGATGCGACGGTCCGATCTCCCCCCTTGAGGGGGAGATGCCCGGCAGGGCAGAGGGGGGTGCCTCGCGCTAACCTTGGCGGTATTTTCCAGTGACCCAGCTCGGCGCCACCGTCACCCGCGAAGGCATCCGCTTTGCCGCTTGGTCGCAGGCCGCCCGTCGGCTTTGGGTCTCGATTTTCGACGAGCGGGGCGGCCGGGAGATCGAACGGCTCGAACTGCAGCCGGAAGGTGAGGGCGTCCATGCGCTGTTCGTTGCGGGCCTTGGCCAGGGCATCCGCTACGGCTTTCGCGCCGATGGCGACTACGCGCCGGAGCGCGGGCTGTGGTTCGACCCTGCCAAGCTCCTGACCGATCCTTACGCCGTCGAGATCGACAGGTCCTATGTCTATGACTGGCGGCTGGCCCAGCGCCGGGGCGAGGGCGCCGATACCGCACCGCTGATGCCGAAGGCGATTGCCGCTGCGCTGCCGAAGCCGGTGCAGGCTGCCCCGCCGCTATTCCAGCCGGGCGGCCTTATTTACGAAGTGCCGGTGCGCGCCTTCACCATGCTGCATCCGGACATTCCCGAAAAATTGCGCGGAACAGTCGCCGCACTTGCTCACCCGGCGGTTATCGAGCATCTGAAAAAACTGGGGGTTGGCGCGGTCGAACTGATGCCGGTGACCGCGTCGATGGATGAGCGACATTTGCCGCCGCTCGGGCTGCGCAATGCCTGGGGCTACAATCCCGTGACTTTCATGGCCCTCGATCCGCGTTTGGCGCCGGGCGGCGTCATGGAGTTGCGAAACACGGTCGCCGTGCTGCGCGAGGCTGGCATCGGCGTCATCCTCGACCTCGTCTTCAACCACACCGGCGAGAGCGACTGGCTTGGCCCGACGTTGTCGCTGCGCGGTCTGGACAACCAGGCCTACTACCGGCACTCATCAGACGGCGGGCTGGCCAACGATACCGGCACCGGCAACACGGTCGCTTGCGACCATCCTGTCGTCCAGGAGATGGTCCTCGACACGCTTCGCCATTTCGTCAGGGATGCCGGCGTCGACGGCTTCCGCTTCGACCTGGCGCCCATTTTGGGCAGGGTCGAAGGAACATTCGATGCCGAGGCGTCGTTGCTGAGAGCGATGCGCGACGACCCGCTGCTGGCCGATCGGGTGTTGATCGCCGAGCCGTGGGACATCGGTTCCGACGGCTATCAGCTCGGTAATTTCCCGCCGCCCTTCCTCGAATGGAACGACAAGTATCGCGACGATGTCAGACGCTTCTGGCGCGGCGACGCCGGCATGGTCGGTGCGCTGGCGACCCGGCTTGCCGGCTCGTCCGATGTGTTCGCAACGAACAGGCAAAACGCCAGTCGGACCGTCAATTTCATCGCCGCCCATGACGGCATGACGCTCGCCGATATCGTGCGCTACGAGCGCAAGCACAACGAAGCCAATGGCGAGCAGAACCGCGACGGCCACAATGAAAACCTGTCCTGGAACAACGGCGTCGAAGGGGATGCGGACGATCCGGCCGTACCAACTGCTCGCCTGAACGATCAGCGCGCGCTGCTCGCCACGCTGTTTGCCTCACGCGGCACCATCATGCTGACCGCGGGCGACGAATTCGGCCGCACCCAGCAAGGCAACAACAACGCCTATGCGCAGGACAACGAGATCACCTGGCTCGTCTGGGCCGGCCGTGACCAGGCGCTGGAGCGCTACACGGTGGAACTCTCGAGGCTGCGCCGGTCGATGCCGGCGCTCTTCGATACAAGCTTCCTAACTGGCCAGCCGCAGGCAGGTTCGGGGACGCCGGACGTCGCATGGCTGACCGAAACGGGCACGCCGCTCGATGGACAAGGCTGGCAAGATCCGCAGCAGCACCGTCTTGTCATGATCCTGGGTGGCGCCAGCGACGACGAGCGCCGTCTTGCGGTGCTCGTCAACGGCGATCGTCGGGCCTGCATGTTCACCTTGCCTGAGCGTGAAGGATTTTGCTGGGTGCCAACCCTCGAAACCGCCGAGCCAGCGGACAGCTCGCGACCGATATCGGGACGGGCGGTGATCTTCATGATCGAACGAGCGCAAGCCGGCACAGGGGAGAAGCGCAATGGCGGCAGGTGACAAGACCGGATGGTGGCGCGGTTGCGTCATCTACCAGATATATCCGCGCTCCTTCCAGGACACGACCGGCAACGGCAGCGGCGATCTCGCCGGCATTACGTCGAGGCTCGCTCATGTCGCTTCGCTTGGTGTCGACGCAGTCTGGCTGTCGCCTTTCTTCAAGTCGCCCATGGCCGATATGGGCTACGACGTGTCGGATTACTGCGATGTCGATCCGATGTTCGGCACGCTTGAGGACTTCGATGCGCTGGTCGCCGAGGCGCATCGCCTCGGCCTGAAGATCGTCATCGACCAGGTGCTGTCGCATTCGTCCGACAAGCACGACTGGTTTGCCGAAAGCCGCGCCAGCCGCGATAACCCCAAGTCGGACTGGTATGTCTGGGCCGATACCAAGCCCGATGGCGGGGCGCCCAACAACTGGCTCTCCGTGTTCGGTGGCCCGGCCTGGGAATGGGATTCGACCCGCCGGCAGTATTACATGCACAATTTCCTTGCCTCGCAGCCCGACCTGAATTTCCACAACCCGGAGGTCCAGGACGCGCTTCTCGACACGGTGCGGTTCTGGCTGGAGCGCGGCGTCGACGGCTTCCGGCTCGATACGGTCAATTACTATGTCCACGACCGCTGGCTGCGCAGCAATCCGCCGCTGGCGTCGAGCGTCGCCGGCACCAACGGCGAGACCAACACCTACCTCTACCAGGAGCATCTGTTCGACAAGACGCAGCCGGAAAACCTGGCGTTCCTGCGCCGCTTGAGGGCGCTGCTCAACGAATACGACAACCGCGCCGCGGTCGGCGAAATCGGCGATGAAGGCCGTTCGCTGCAGACGCTCGCCGCCTACACCTCCGGCGGCGACAAGCTGCATATGTGTTACACCTTCGACCTGCTCGGTCCGCAGTTCTCGGCCGCGCATGTGCGTGGCTGCGTCGCAGCCTTCGAGGCGGCCGTCTCCGACGGCTGGGTCTGCTGGGCATTCTCCAACCATGACGTCGTGCGCCATGTCAGCCGCTGGACAAGGCCGGATAGCGATCCCGACGCGGTCGCAAGATTCTCGATCATGCTGCTCGCCTGCCTGCGCGGCTCGATCTGCCTCTATGAGGGCGAGGAACTGGGCCTGGAGGAGGCGGAACTGGCCTATGAGGATCTGCGCGATCCCGTCGGCATCCGCTTCTGGCCAGGCGTCAAGGGCAGGGATGGGTGTCGCACGCCGATGGTCTGGGAGGCCGGCGCCGACAATGCAGGCTTCTCCACGGCCAAGCCGTGGCTGCCGATACCGGCCAGCCATCGCACCCACGCGGTCGACGTCCAGAATGCCGACACGGCCTCGGTGCTGAAGTCCTATCGGACCACGCTGGCCTTGCGCGGAGAGCATGAGGCGCTGGTATCAGGCTCGATCCGCTTTCTCGACGCCGAGGGTGACGTGCTCGCTTTCATTCGCGAGGGCGGCGGCGAAAGACTGCTCTGTGTCTTTAATTTCGCCGAGGGATCGGCCAATTGGCAGTTGCGGGGGGACATCGGAGCGGTTGTACAGCTGGATGGCAATGCCGCGGTCGTCGAGACCGAGCTTTTGCTGCCAGCGCTCGGAGCCTTTGTTGGCAGGCTCGACTGATACCCGGACCGTTACTGCACCAGCACCGCACGTCCGCATGTCGCGCCGGTGACCCGGACATCGGCTTCGCCGAGATGCACGCCGAGCGTATCGAGCAGATTGTAAAGCAATGTGTCGACTGGTGCGGTCACGGTTTTCAAGAGCGTCGTCACCGCAGGTTTCACTGCGCCGAGCAGGGCGGTTACGTCAAGCCCGAGGATACCCAGCGCGTTGACGGAGAGTGACAACTTGTCGACCAGTGATGTTGTCAGCGTCTGAGTCAGGTCCCGTGTCGGCGTCGTCTTGATGGTTTTGGCGGCGATCTCGGTTTTGTTGAAGACCAGGTTGGTCGGGCTGACGTTGGTGATATCGGCACCCGCCGACCCCTTCACCAGTATTAGCGGGATTTTTAGCAGCAACAGATTGAGGCTGACATCCGCTATGTTGGCGTCGGAGAACGACTGCGGGTTGCTGAAATCGGCGAAAGCGGTGGGGCTGTTATCGGCGTCGCTGGCGGCAAGGTTCACCGCGGCGACGCCGGGCTTCGCGGCAATGGTAACCTTCAGGCTGTCGGGGCCGGTCGGGCAGCTGATGTCGGTCAGCTTGGCCTCGGCGTAGGCCACTTCGACATTCAGCGGCAGCTTGACCGACAGCAGGCTGATGCCGCCGCCCAGGTTTGGATTGCCGACGCCGACCGTGACCAGCAGCTTGATGCGCGTTTGCGCGGTGCGCACCACGGTGCCGGCTTCTCCAACCGCCAGCCATGGCGAGGATTGCGGCGGTTCGCCGATGGCGATGGCGAGCGTGGTCGACAGCACCCCGGGAATGGTGGCGCCGAGGGCGACGTCGACCTGCTTCGAACCGTTTGCCAGTCCGGCAGCGGCCGTCAGCATTCCCAAGGCGCTGGCATCGACGCCGAGGCCGGCGGGCCTTTGCCCGAGGCCCAATTTGCCGACGGAGCCGAGATCGACCAGATGACTGAGCGGGATCTTTACCGTGCTGGTCGACTTGGACGCGATCGTCTGCAGGGCGACCTTGGCCGTGTTGCCAAGCCCGGGCACATTGGCCATGGCCGTGGCGATCTGGCCGACGGTCGCCTTCGATGCCAGCACATCCGAATACGACACGCCGGTCAGGTTCAGCTGTGTGGCAACGCCGTCGACGAAGGAGAGCACGCTCACATCCGCCGAGATCAGCGCGTTGTAGTCCATGACGCTGAGCGAGATGTTGCTGCCGAGAAGTCCGCCGAGAAGCGCGTTGAGGATGCCGCCATTGAGGCTGGCGAGCCTCGATCCGACCGAGAACGTCGCCTGCGGCGTCATGCTGGCGGTGGCTTGGGTGCCGATGACGGGAGTGGGGATCAGCGAACTCGCGAAATAGCGGGCAGGGATCTTCTTCAGGGTGACGCGGACGGCATTGTAGGGTGTTATGCTGGCCTGGAAACGCTGGCCCACATTGGCCCCGGATGCCACATATCTCCCGGGCGTGACCGTCACGACGGTTTTGCCGGCCGCCGGCTCGATCGTCTGTCCCGAGCTTTGAACGACAACCCCTGGCATGCCGTTGTCGGTCAGCGTGGTGACAACCGCTGTGTTGACTTTGGTCATGTTCGAGGCGGCGGTGATCGCCGCCAGATCCACCATTGCCTGTGCTTCGCGGCGCTCGGTGTAGATCGAGGCTTCGTCGATGGCCACCGCGGCCAGGGCCAGCGCCACCGGCGCGCTCAATGCCGCCATGACGGTGAAGTTCGCTTTCCTGTCACCCAGCATCAACCGGGCAAGCCGACCGATCCCATTGCACGCATGCAGCAGCATTTAAATGCCCCCGACCCTGATCGTTGACTGGCGCTTGATGGTGGTCCCGGGCATGGCTATGCCCGGGAAAAGGTTCCAGATCGGCAGGTTGCGGGCATCGTACTGGATGGCCACCACGAACTGGCTTCCATCGGCCGCGCTGTCGTTGGCCTGGTAGGTCAACTTGCTGACATCCACGAAGGGATATCCGCCGGCATTGTTGGTGACGAAGCTGGCCACGAGCGTCTGGCGCTCGGTCTGGTTCAGCCCGGCAATTGCCGTGCGGGCGGCATCCGCTGCGATCTGCTGGATCGAGTTGGCGGCGCCGAAGTATATACCATATGCAACCATTCCGAGTAGAAGAAGAATGAAAATCGGTGAAAGTAAGGCAAATTCGACCGCAGAAGTTCCACGTTCCTCTTGAAATTTTCGCACCAATTGAAAGACCTTGGGCAATTTACTTGCTCCGTTGCTCATAGCCGCCACGCGTCTGAGATCGAACTGTATAGAAGGCAATCATAATGTAACCTGTGGTTGCTTAAGAACGCATTAAGACATTCCGGCAAACTGGCGTGGCTCCGATTCGCGGTGAAAAATGACGTCGAGGTGAAGAAACCAAGTCAAGCTTCTGGTTTCGGCTGGTGTTTCAGCGGCCACGCCATAGCTTTCGTCCGCCTTACTTTGGGTGACCCAGAGAGTCTGTTGAAATAAAAATTCTCCGCGTTAGTGTCTGGGCACGAGCCGCAGGATGGGAACCAGCGGCGCGCTCAAAGGGGTCAGATATCGGCTCCAGGGCGTCAACACTTAATAGGCGCGCCAACGGCAGCGCCGACAGGGAGAACTTCATGCTGAAAAACATGCTGAAGGCGACGGTGCTCGCCACGACCATGGCGCTGGCCGCCGGCACGTTCTACACGCCGGCTTTCGCCGAGACCGTCTATAACAGAGGCAGCGCCGCCGAAGCGGAGACGGTCGATCCGCACAAGACCTCGACAGTCTACGAAGCCGATATCATACGCGACCTGTTCCAGGGCCTGGTCATGCATGACCAGAAGACGAACCTCATTCCGGGCGCGGCCGAAAGCTGGACAGTGTCCGACGACGGCACTGTCTACACCTTCAAGCTGCGCAAGGATGGCCTCTGGTCGGATGGCAGCCCGGTGACGGCGGACGACTTCGTCTATTCGTTTCGTCGGCTGGAAGACCCGGCCACCGCTGCCGAATACGCCTCGATGCTGTACCCGGTGAAGGGTGCGGAGGACGTCAACACCAAGAAGGGCAAGCCGGAGGATATGGGTGTCAAAGCGATTGATGCAAATACCCTCGAAGTCACGCTGAAGGCGCCGACGCCTTACTTCCTGGAGATGCTGACCCATCAGGCCACCTATCCGGTCAACAAGGCTTCGATCGACAAGCTCGGCGCCGACTGGATCAAGGCGGGTAATCTCGTTTCGAACGGCGCCTATACGCTGGCCGAGTGGATTCCCAACGACCACATGAAGCTGGTCAAGAATCCGAAATTCTGGGACGCCGCGACCGTCAAGATGGACGTCGTCAACTATATCCCGACCGAAGACCGCTCATCGGCGATGAAGCGCTTCGAGGCCGGCGAACTCGACAGCTACGGCGACCTGCCGACCGAACAGCTCGCTGACCTCAAGACCAAGTTCGGCGACCAGGTCCGCGTCGGACCTTATCTCGGCACCTATTATTATGCGATCAAGACCGACAAGGCGCCGTGGGACAATGTCGAACTGCGCAACGCCATCTCGATGGCGATCGACCGCGACTTCCTCGCCGAGAAGGTCTGGCAGAACTCGATGCTGCCTGGCTATTCGATGGTGCCTCCGGGCATCGCGGGCTACTCGCCGGCAACGGCCAAATACGCCGACATGTCGCAGATCGACCGCGAGGACGCTGCCAAGAAGACCCTCGAGAAACTCGGCTATACGCCCGAGCATCCCTTGAAGATGGAGATCCGCTACAACACGTCGGAAAACCACAAGAACACGGCCGTCGCCATCCAGGAACAGTTGAAGCCGCTCGGCGTCGACGTCTCGCTCGTCAACACCGACACCAAGACCCACTACTCCTTCCTCGAGCAGAAGGGCGACTACGACGTGGCGCGTGCCGCCTGGATCGCCGACTACAAGGATCCGGAGACCTTCCTCGGCATCACCCGCAAGGCCAGCGGTAACAACTATTCGAGCTATGTCAGCCCGGCATATGAAGCGGCCATGGACAAGGCGGCGGCTGCCGGCGGTAAGCCGGAAGAGCGCATGAAGGACCTCGCTGAGGCCGAGCGCATCCTTGTCGATGACGTCGGTAACATTCCGCTTCTCTACTACAGCTTCCACGACATCGTTTCCTCGAAGCTGCATGGCTTCGACGACAATGTGATGGATATCCATCCGTCCCGCTTCATCAGTAAGGACTGATCCTTAGCCGGGCCGCCGCGCAACTCAATGCGCGGCGGTGCTGGTTGGCCATCGCATCGGTCCGGAAACCGGAATCGATTTTCGGTATGTCGGTGCGAAGATTTGAAGGCTAGAGCGCAACCGTCCGGCTGGACGCGCGTTGCTCTGGATCAAGCGGGGCACCGATGCTGCGATACGTATTACGGCGGCTTCTGACCGCCATCCCGACGCTGTTCGTCATCGTGACCATGGCGTTTTTCCTGATGCGCGTCGCGCCGGGCGGCCCATTCAACCAAGAGCGGGGGCTGAGCCCCGAGATCAAGGCCAATCTCGAAGCCCAGTTCGGCCTCAACGACCCGCTCTGGCTGCAATTCGTCCATTATCTCGGCAATCTGCTGCGCGGCAATTTCGGCCCGAGCTACAACATGCCGGACTTCACCGTCACCGAACTCTTCGCCAAGGGCCTGCCTATATCGGTTCAGCTCGGCGCCTCGGCGCTCGTCCTGGCGCTGCTGCTCGGTTGTGTGCTCGGCACCATTGCGGCGCTTAACCAGAACAAGCTTGGCGACTATACGGTGATCGCGCTGGCGACGGCCGGCAGCACCATCCCAACCTTCGTCATCGCGCCGGTGATCCAACTCCTGTTCGGGCTGACCTGGAGGCTGCTGCCGATCGGTGGGTGGGGCGATGGCGCTTTCATCAACAAGGTCGGTCCGGTGTTGACGCTCGCTCTGCCGCAGATCGCCATCGTCGCCCGGCTGATGCGTGGCTCGATGATCGAATCCTTGCGGTCCCATCACATCCGCACGGCGCGCGCGCTCGGCCTGTCCGATTGGTCGGTGGTGGTCAAGCACGCGCTGCGCGGCGCCATCCTGCCGATCGTCTCCTTCACCGGTCCGGCGGCGGCGGCATTGCTGACCGGCTCGGTCATTGTCGAGACGATCTTCTCCATTCCAGGCGTTGGCCGCTATTTCGTCGATGCCGCGCTCAATCGTGACTACACGCTGGTGATGGGAACGGTGGTGGTGATCGCCATCTTTACCATTGTCTTCAACCTGATCGTCGACGTCATGTACGCGGTCGTCGATCCGAGGGTGCGCTATGACTGACATCGCAGCCACAGCCGCCCCCGCCGTCATCGGCCGTTCACTCTGGGGGGATGCCTGGGCGCGTCTCAAGGCCAATCGCGCCGCCATGTTCAGCCTGTACTACCTTGCCCTGATCGGTGTCGTCAGCGTATTCGGGCCGTGGTTCGTGCCACATCAATACACTACCATCTATGCCGACTATGTGCGCATGCCGCCAAGCCTGTCAGCCTATCCGAAGGCCGACATGGTCGAGACGGCGCTTACCGAAGCGATCAAGCGCATGCGGGTCGAGATCAAGGAGTGGCGGCAGGAAGGCAACCAGGTCTTCGTCACCGTCAAGTCGACCAGGCCGATCGACGATCGCAACATCCGTTATCTCGACCGTTCCGATGCCTTTGACGGCACCAAGATCGAGAGCAAGTCGCCCGACGGTCTTGAAGCGACGATGAGCGCCTCGATCAAGCAGCAATATTTCCTGTTCGGCACCGACAACACCGGCCGGGACCTATTGTCGCGCACGCTGATGGCCGGGCGCATATCGCTGGCCATCGGCCTGCTCGCGGGTGTCGTGGCGGTGGTCATCGGCGTGGTCTACGGGGCCGCTGCCGGCTTTGCCGGCGGCAAAATCGACGAGGTGATGATGCGCATCGTCGACGTGCTCTATTCCTTGCCCTTCATCTTCTTCGTCATCATGCTGGTGGTGTTCTTCGGCCGCAACTTCGTGCTGATGTTCCTGGCGGTCGGCGCCGTGCTGTGGCTCGACATGGCGCGGATCGTGCGCGGCCAGGCGCTGTCGATCCGCCGGCAGGAGTATGTCCAGGCGGCGGAAGCCATGGGTGTCGGCCAGCGCGGTATCCTGCTGCGCCACGTCATTCCCAATCTGCTCGGCCCGGTGGTCATCTACATGACGCTGCTGGTGCCGCAGGTCATCATCCTGGAGAGTTTCCTGTCATTCCTGGGGCTCGGCGTGCAGGAGCCGATGACCAGCTGGGGCGTGCTGATCTCGGTCGGCGCCAAGAACATCGGCACCGCCAACTGGCTGCTCCTGTTCCCCGCCTTCTTCCTCGTCTCGACGCTGTTCGCGCTGAATTTCGTCGGCGACGGCCTGCGCGACGCACTTGACCCAAGGGATCGCTAAGATGGGGATCGCCGAGATGGCTGCTTCCGAAACGATCCTCAGCGTCAAGGATCTGCGTGTCCGCTTCCGCACGCTTGACGGCGCCGTCGAAGCAGTCAAGGGCATCAACATCCATGTCAAATCTGGCGAGACCGTTGCCGTGGTTGGCGAATCCGGGTCCGGCAAAAGCCAGACGATGATGGCGGCGATGAGCCTGCTGGCATCGAATGGGGAAGCGACAGGCAGCGTCGATTATCGCGGCCGCAATCTTCTGACGCTTAGCAAATCCGAGCTCAACCAGGTTCGTGGCCGCAAGATCAGCATGATCTTTCAGGAGCCGATGACTTCGCTCGATCCGCTCTATTCGATTGGCAATCAGTTGATCGAGCCGATCCGCCGGCACCGGGGCCTGAATGCCCCCGACGCGCGGGAAGAGGCGCTCAAGCTGCTGCGGCTGGTGCATATTCCCGATCCCGAGCGGCGGATGAAATCCTATCCGCATGAAATGTCCGGTGGCCAGCGCCAGCGTGTGATGATCGCGATGGCGCTCGCCAACGACCCTGACATATTGATCGCCGACGAGCCGACGACGGCGCTCGACGTGACCATCCAGGCGCAGATCCTGATGCTTCTGGCCGAATTGCAGCGCAAGCTCGGCATGGCGATCGTCTTCATCACCCACGATCTTGGCATCGTCCGCCGCTTTGCCGACCGGGTCTATGTCATGCGCCAGGGCGAGGTTGTCGAGGAGGGGGAGGCGGAGGCCATCTTCGTCAATCCCCAGCATGCCTACACGAAAATGCTGCTGGCGTCCGAGCCGACCGGCAGCAAGGCGCCGCCGCCCGCCAATGCTCCGGTGCTGCTTGAAGGCAGAAATGTCGAAGTGACGTTCAGGATTGGCGGCGGGTTTCTTGCTGGTGAACCGCTGATGCTGCGTGCCGTCGATCACATCTCGATCCGGCTGCAGCGCAACCAGACCATCGGCATCGTTGGTGAATCCGGCTCGGGCAAGTCGACGCTCGGCCGCGCCTTGCTGCGGCTGTTGCCGAGCGACGGGCTTATCCGTTTCGGCGATCGCGACATTTCCCAAGCCGACAGGCAGGCGATGCGGCCGCTGCGGCGCCAGATGCAGCTTGTCTTCCAGGACCCGTTCGGCTCGCTGTCGCCGCGCATGACCGTCGGCCAGGTCATCACCGAAGGACTTCTGGTGCATGAGCCTGATCTCTCGGGCAAGCAGCGTGATCAACGCGCGGTCGACGCCTTGCGCGAGGTCGGCCTCGACCCCAACGCACGCAATCGCTACCCGCACGAATTCTCCGGCGGCCAGCGGCAGCGCATCGCCATTGCTCGCGCCATGATCCTGAAGCCCAGGCTGGTGGTATTGGATGAGCCGACCTCGGCGCTCGATCGCTCTGTGCAGAAACAGATCGTCGAACTGTTGCGCAAGCTGCAGGCGGACCACGAATTGTCCTATCTCTTCATCAGCCACGATCTGTCGGTCGTGCGCGCCATGGCCGACTACATCATCGTCATGAAACAGGGCAAGATCGTCGAGGAGGGGCCGACCGAGGCGATCTTCAGCGATCCGCGGCACGCTTACACACAGACGCTGATGGCCGCCGCGATCGACATGACGCGATTTCGCCTGAGCGCCTGAACCAGGCTTCGCACCGATACACTGGCTGTCCGCTCAATTTGTGGAGCTCGGGCACTTGCGTGCTCGCACAGCGGCAATGGCATCCTGTTGCTGCTTGAGCCGGTCGATCCTGGCTGTTTCACGGTTGGCCACCGCGGTCTTCACGCGTGAGCCGCCGAGCAGCCAGCGTGGAACATTGGTGTTGGCGACCTTGCCGCGCGTGATTGCCGTTTGCGAGATGTCACGGGCGACGTCTCCCATCGCCCTGTTGAGGTCGGTGCACGTCATCGAATCGTATTTCGCTGGATCGACGGTTCTGCCGAGCGATGAACAGCCAGCGACGAGAACCAGCGTCATCACGAGAATCAAGGGCGAGGCTGTGGTTGAATTCAAATTCATGTCGCACTCGGCCCGCCGTTCACTGACTCCATCAAGTTCACGACCCTAAGACCGACAGACCTTTTCGTCAAAATATGCGGCCTCGAAGAAACCTCCCACTGGGCCCGGCCTTTGCGGCCGACGCAGGAACATCTCAGTCACTGGAATTGCTATCTGCCGAGTGTTGGGCTCAATCGCTGGCAAACGGAGAGTACCGGTTCCGGCGACGTCGGGGCGGCCTTTCCTACGCTGCCTCGGCCACGAACCTCGACGGGGGGCAACCGCCGAGCACTGTCTGAGCGATGTCGGCGTCATTTTCATCGACATGCGCCGTCACCAGAACGACCCCTTCGGCAACCTCCTGATCATCCGCCTTTATGGCGGCCGTGGCGAATGTTCCAAACAGACCGGCAACGCCGCCACAGACCGCGCCAGCCACCGCTGTTGGCAATACGCCCGCAGCAACAGGATTGATGCCATAGGCCGCAACGGCACTCAGGCAGACCAACCCGCCGGCGGCAGCGCCAAATAACGATCCCAAAGCGGAAACCCGAAGAGATCCCGCCTCGTCATTGTAAGGCCCGATGATCGCGATCTGTACGCGAGGAATTCCGGCTGCCACCAAGTCGCTGGCGACCCGCGCCGCATCGACGGGGGAATCAAAAAGTCTGCAAATCGTCGGCATGGTCGCTTAACGCTTCTGGCTGTTCAGCGTCGTCTCGGTGAGGAATGACGCGGCAATCAGATCGTCAACCTCGATTGGGCCCTCGCCGCCCTCCATGATGGCTGCGACCTTCTGGAAGGTCTTCATCTCGTCTTCGGTAATCTGGGCTTCCTGCATCCTGGCTTTGATCTCTGTCATGCGCATGCTCAGGGCATAGGATTTCTTGGTCTCACGGTTCGACATGCTGCTGCTCATAGTTCATTGATCATTTTTTGCCCGCCACTCGAATTTGGGGCAAGGGCAAACGTTTCCAACCCTGGACTTCGGTCGGGGAGGGGTCGGACCTAAGTCTGGTCGTGGGCCGCAATGGTCTTGCCGACGGCGCCGCCAAAGCATGACCCCGGAATGCGTGCCAAAAGGCCTTTCGTGGCCCGACTCATCAAGAATCGGGCCGGAGATCTGCGATCAGTACCCGTCGTTTTCGATCACAACGGGATGGTGCCGATGGTGGTGACGATGGGTGGAGACGGAACCTGTCACGACAACAGTATCGCGGTGATGATGCCGGCGCCCATGGTCATAGAACGCTACGGTACCATGGCGGCGGTGGTGCAAGCGCTGACCGTCTTCGTTGATGATCTTGACGCTTTCGTGATGTCGATGATGGGTTCTAACAACCACATCGGCTTCGGCTGCCGAAGCCACAACGGGCAGTCCAAGGGAAAGCGCCAACGCGCACATGATCATTGTTTTCATTGCAGTTTCTCCATTTTCTTAATTAGCCCTTCATTGGATAAACTGCCCCTGATCGCTTTGGTTCCGGTCGTCCGGCATCGACCCGAACGTTCACTGGTCATCGCTGGATCTCGTCAAACGGCGGAACATTAGGCGTGCCTGATGGTTTATTTCCCGCAGCCGGAATCACGATTTGGTGTCTGCTGCGGATCAGTCGGCAAAGGCTGGTCGGCCCGCGTTCTCTGCCAGAGGCGCGGGCTTCCCAGGCAACAGGAGAGAGATAATGAACAATATCATTTGGCTCGTTGGAGCTGTGGTCATCGTGATAGCGATCTTGAGCTTTTTTGGCCTCCGCTGAGGGGGACGCGCGTACCAGTCGGGATGTTTACCCGAAACTGTCCGCGAGCGCACGCATGAAGGCATCAGGCGGCCGGTTGACTGGTTACTGTCCAGTGCAACGGGCATCGCTGTCGGCCGGGTCACAGAGGCACGGCGAATAGAAATTCGCCCATCCGACTGGCGGGGGACGCGAGTAATCTCGCTTGAGGGGCAGGCGGAGCGCCGAAGTCGGGATGCGCTAACTGTTTGTTTTCTCTGGTCGGAGTGGCAGGATTTGAACCTGCGACCCCCTCGTCCCGAACGAGGTGCGCTACCAGGCTGCGCTACACTCCGTGACCAGACCGCGGGCTTATAGCCGCCACACTTGGTTCCTGCAAGCGGCACGGCGGCACTTCTGTCGCATTTCGTCGGCTTTCGTCGAGCATTGCCCGAAAGGCCCGGATTCCCTTCCGGAATAAACATGGCTTAAAGCCTTGTGTGCTAAGCCGCAGCCCTCGACAATTCGTAATTTCGGCCATTCGGAGTTTCCAGTCTTGTCCTTCAGCATCGTTGGCGACGCCCGGCCCAACAGTTTCGAATTCGAAACCACAGCGCTGATCAAGCCATCCGGCTTTCGCGAATATGATGCGCGCTGGTGGTTCGGCCATCCCGGCTCCGCGCAACGACCGGAACTCAATCTGATCGGCGTCCAGGCGCTCGGCATGGGGCTTGGTACGCTGATCCGCCGTCTCGGCGCCGGTCCCGATATCATTACCGGGCATGATTTCCGCTCCTATTCGCTGTCGATCAAACTGGCCCTGGTGTCCGGTTTGATGGCTGCAGGCGCACGGGTGAGGGACATCGGACTGGCGTTGTCGCCGATGGCGTATTTCGCTCAGTTCGCTTTGGATACGCCCTCGGTCGCCATGGTCACCGCTTCGCACAACGAAAATGGCTGGACCGGCGTCAAGATGGGTGCGGCGCGGCCGCTGACCTTCGGCCCGGGTGAGATGAGCGCGCTGAAAGCAATCGTGCTGTCCGGCGATTTTGACCTTATCGGCGGCGGCTCCTACGATTTCATCCGTGACTTTCGCGCGACCTATCTCGACGATCTGACCCGCGACAAGCGCATCGCCCGAAAACTGAAAGTGGTCGCAGCCTGCGGCAATGGCACCGCCGGCGCCTTCGCGCCGCAAGCGTTGCAGCGCATCGGCTGCGAGGTCATCGCGCTCGACGTCGAGCTCGACCATACATTTCCGCGCTACAATCCCAATCCCGAGGACATGCGGATGCTGCATGCCATCCGGGACAAGGTGCTGGCATCAGGCGCCGACATGGGCCTTGGCTTCGACGGCGATGGCGACCGCTGCGGTGTCGTCGACAATGAAGGCAATGAAATTTTTGCCGACAAGGTCGGTGTGATGCTGGCAAGGGATATTTCCAGCCAGCATCCCAACTCGACCTTCGTCGTCGACGTCAAATCGACCGGCCTGTTCCATACCGACGCAATGCTGCGCGCCAATGGCGCCGTCACTGACTATTGGAAAACCGGCCATTCCTACATCAAGCGCCGCGTCGCCGAACTCGGTGCTGTCGCCGGTTTCGAAAAGTCGGGTCATTTCTTTTTCAATCCGCCGATCGGGCGCGGATATGACGACGGCCTGGTCACCGCCATCGCCATCTGCCAGATGCTGGATCGCAGCCCGGGCAGTTCGATGGCCGATCTTTATCGCGCGCTGCCGCTGACCTTTGGCACGCCGACCATGTCGCCGCACTGCGCGGACGAGGTGAAGTATGGTGTGGTCGAACGGGTGGTTGCCGACTTTCAGGCCATGAAGCGGGATGGAAGGGTTTTCGCTGGGCAGAAGATCGCAGACCTCATCACCGTCAACGGCGTGCGCGTCGTCGCCGATGACGGCACCTGGGGGCTGGTGCGCGCCTCGTCGAACAAACCGGAACTGGTCGTGGTGGTCGAAAGCCCGGTGTCGTCGCAGCGTCGACGGGAGATGTTCGAGGCTGTCGACGCCGTGCTGCGCCGCAGCTCCGAGGTGGGCGCCTACAACCAGACCTTTTGAATGGTAGTTGAATGACCGAGCGGATCGTCAGTTTTGTCATGAGCGGTGGCGTCGGCTCGCGGCTGTGGCCGCTGTCGCGCGAGGACAACCCCAAGCAGTTCCACGATCTGTCCGGCGACGGCTCGATGCTGGCCAAGACCTTGCGTCGGCTGACCGCCCGGCTGGAAGGCGGAACGCCGATCTTCCTGATCGCCGCGGAGCGCCATGCTGATCGCGTTCACGCCGATCTTGCTGGTCTCGACCTCGCCGGCGGCGGTCCGCTGTTCGAGCCGACCGGGCGCAACACAGCCGCCGCCGTCGCACTGGCGACGCTGCGCACACTGTCCGAGTTCGGCGACAGCCTGGTGCTGGTGGTGCCGTCTGACCATGAGATATCGACCCCGCGCCAGTTTTGGCAGAGCGTCGAAGCCGGCACCGAGGCTGCGCGCGTCGGCAGGCTGGTGGTGTTCGGCATCAAGCCGACGCAACCAGAGACCGGCTATGGCTATATCGAGGTCGCGGCCGAAAGCGGCGGCACCTTCGACGTGTCGCGCTTCGTCGAAAAGCCGGATATTGCGACTGCGCAGAGCTATCTCAAGGCCGGAAATTTCTACTGGAACACCGGCATCTTCCTGTTTCGCGCCAGCACCATGCGTGACGCCTTCATAGCGTTCCAGCCGGATATCTGGCAGGCCACCGAAGCAGCCTACAAGGCGGCGACATCGGATCTGTCGGGCCTTTACATGCCGCTGGAACTCTACGCCGCCATTCCGTCGAACTCGATCGACTACGCCATCATGGAGCGGGCAAAAGACATCGCCATGGTTCCGGCGGGCTTCCGCTGGAACGATCTCGGCTCGTGGCAGTCGCTGCTCGATGTCGGCCCCGCAGACGACCGGGGCAATGTCATCATCGGCGATGTCGTCGCCATCGATTGCGAGAATTCCTACATTCGCAGCGACGGCCGCCTGCTGTCGGCGATCGGCATGAAGGATATCGCCATCGTTTCGACATCGGATGCCACCTTCGTCGCCCCGGTCAGCCACAGCCAACACGCCAAGAAGATCGTCGAGCAGCTCGAAAAATCGGGTCGCCTGGAAACCAGGTTCACGCCGGCGCATGACCGCGTCATCGAAAGCGGCGCCTGGCGCCGGCGCGTGCATCACTGGCTGTTTCAGGAGACCTTGCCGCTGTGGTCGACATCGGGGGTCGACGAACGCCATGGCGGCTTTCACGAAGCGCTCGGCCTGGACGCCTCGCCGTTGATGAAGCCCAAGCGCATGCGCACCATGGCAAGACAGGTCTATGCTTTCGCCGTCGCCCGGGCGCGCGGCTGGGACGGCCCGGCCGATCGGTTGATCAGCCACGGCATCGCCTTCATGGCCGGCAAGGGCCGCACCGACAAAGGCGGCTGGGTTCGCACGCTGAATGTCGACGGTTCGGTCGCCGACGCCACCGAGGATGCCTACGATCATTCCTGCGTGCTCCTGGCACTGGCGCATGCGCATATGTCAGGCAATCCCGACGCCTTGCGCCTCGGCGAGGAAACCTTCGCCTTTCTCGATGCGCATCTCGAAGACAGCCGCATGACCGGCTTTCTTGAGACATCGGACGGCAAAGGCGAGCGCCGCTCCAACCCGCATATGCACCTGCTCGAGGCCTTTCTCGCCTGGCACCAGGCGACCGGCGAGCGCGCCCATCTGCGGCGCGCGGCACGTATCATCGACCTCTTCCGCAGTCATTTCTTCGATCCGGAAAGCTGGACGCTTGGCGAGTATTTCGATGCCGAATGGAAACCCTCCACCGGCGAGAAAGGGTCATGGACCGAGCCCGGCCACCATTTCGAATGGGCCTCTTTGCTGGTAGATTTCGCCGGGCGTAGCGGCCAGGCCGAGTTGAGCGGCTTTGCCCGAAAACTTTACGCGTCGGCCACTGCCAATGGCCTCAACCGCGCCACCGGGCTTGCCTATGGCGCCGTCTCCAGGCAAGGCCTGCCGCTCGACCTGATATCCCGCAGTTGGCCGCAGGCCGAAGCCGTGAAGGCGGCGATCGCGCTGGATGGCTCTGGCGGCCCCGATCTCAAGCCGGAAATCGAAGCGCGCGTCGGCCGGCTGTTCCGCTGGCACATCGACCCGGCGCCGCTCGGCCTGTGGATCGATCGCATCGACGAGCGCGGCCGCTCGCTGGCATCGGACGTTCCTGCCAGCATCTTCTATCATCTGGTCTGCGCGCTGACGCAGTATCTTGATGGGACGGTGGAGAAGGGATGAGCCCGTATTGAGAGGCCGGCCTCTCAATACGGGCTCGCTACATCCCCAGTCTCGACATACACCGACTTCAGCTGCGAATAGAGTGCCAGTGCCGCCAGTGAATTCTCACGTCCGATGCCTGACTGCTTGAAGCCGCCGAACGGGATTTCCACCGGCGTCAGATTGTAGGCGTTGATCCAGCAGGTGCCAGCCTGCAACTCGGCGATGACGCGGTGGGCGCGCGGCAGGTCGCGCGTGAAGACGCCGGCGGCAAGGCCGAATTCGGTGTCGTTGGCGCGGTCGATCACCTCGTCCTCATCGTCGAACTTCAGCACGCTCATGACAGGCCCGAAAATCTCTTCGCGGGCGATGCGCATTGTGTCGGCGACGCCGGTGAACACCGTCGGCTCGACAAAGAATCCGCCTTGGAAACCCTGCAGCGACGGCACGTTGCCGCCGCAGGCAAGCGTTGCTCCGTCCTGCTTGCCGATTTCGATATAGCCGACCACCTTGTCATGCTGCGCCTTGGAGACCAGCGGACCCATCTGGGTTTCGGGGTCGAGCGGGTCGCCGATGCGGATTTTTTTGGTCCGCTCGACAAGGCGTTCGACGAAGCGGTCGTGAATGCCGTTTTGCACGAAGACCCGCGTGCCGTTGGAGCAGATCTGGCCGGTCGAATAGAAATTGCCGAGCATGGCGCCGCCAATGGCGTTCTCGATGTCGGCATCGTCGAACACGATCAGCGGCGACTTGCCGCCGAGCTCCATCGTCGCGTGCTTCATTTTTGAGCCGGCCAGCGACAGCACCTTGCGGCCGGTCAGCACCGAACCGGTCACCGACACCTTGGCGACGACATCGTGGCCGACAAGCCCGGCGCCGACATCGCCATAGCCCTGCACGACGTTGAACAAGCCGTCGGGCAGCCCGGCCTCGCTGTAGATCTCCGCCAGTGCGAGTGCTGAAAGCGGCGTGTTTTCCGATGGCTTGAACACCATGGCATTGCCCATGGCGAGTGCCGGTGCCGATTTCCAGCCGGCGATCTGGATCGGATAGTTCCAGGCGCCGATGCCGACACAGACGCCGAGCGCTTCGCGCCTTGTGTAGGCGAAGGGTCCGCCGAGATCGACCGACTCGCCATTGTAGGCGGCGACGGCGCCGCCGAAATATTCAAGGCAGTCCGCGGCGGAAGGCGCGTCCGCCACCAGCGTTTCCTGGACCGCCTTGCCGGTGTCCAACGTCTCGATGCGGGCGAGGTCGGCATTTCGGGCGCGCAATATGTCGGCGGCGCGGCGCAGGATGCGCCCGCGCTCGACCGGTTTCAGCCGCGCCCAAGCGGGCTGCGCCGCCCGCGCTGCCTCGACGGCGAGCTCCAGCACGTTCGGCGTCGCCGAACGTAGCATGGCGATGGTCTCACCGGTTGCCGGATAGATGACCGGCAGCGGCGCGCCGCCTTCGTCCTCGATGTAGCGTCCATTGACATAGTGCGATGCCGTGGGCTGGGCGCGCATGGTTTTCTCCAGATGTATTCGCTACCAAGTCCGTTCGACAATGCCCTATCGATCCGCGACCTGCCAGCGCGGATTGATCCATGGTTCCTGGTTGGACGGCGCCAGCGGCGTGCGGCCAAGGATGTGGTCGGAAGCCTTTTCGCCGGTCATGATCGAGGGTGCATTGAGATTGCCGTTGGTGACGCGCGGGAAGATCGAGGAATCGGCGACCCGCAATCCTTCGACGCCGATGACCCGGCACTCCGGATCGACGACACTCATCATGTCGTCGGCGCGGCCCATCTTGCAGGTGCCGCAAGGATGGTAGGCGCTCTCTGCGTGATCCCTGATGAAGATGTCGAGATCGTCGTCCGACTGCACGTGGCTGCCAGGCGATATTTCCTTGCCCCGATAGGGGTCGAACGCCGACTGGCCGAAGATCTCGCGCGTCAGCCGGATGCAGTGGCGGAACTCCGCCCAGTCGTCGGGATGCGACATGTAGTTGAAGTGGATCACCGGCTTCGATTTCGGGTCCGGCGAGCGCAGCGTCACAGAGCCGCGCGACTTCGAGCGCATCGGCCCGACATGCGCCTGGAAGCCGTGCGACTTGGCCGCCGCCTTGCCGTCATAACGGACAGCCGCAGGGATGAAATGGTACTGGATATCGGGGTAGTCGACGCCGGCGCGCGAGCGCACGAAGGCCGCCGCTTCGAAATGGTTGGTGGCGCCAAGCCCGGTCTTGAGGAACAGCCACTGCGCGCCGATGAGCGCTTTCGAGAACGGATTCAGCACCGAATTGAGCGTGATCGGCAGCAATGATTCCTGCTGGATGTAGAGCTCCATATGGTCCTGCAGGTTGCGGCCGACGCCGGGTCTGTCGGCCACCACGGCAATGCCGTTTTCGCGCAAATGCTCGGCCGGGCCGATGCCGGACAGCATCAGGATCTTGGGCGAATTGATCGACGAGGCGGCGACGATCACCTCACGTCGCGCCTTAACGACCTGAATCTTTTTGTGAGCTTCGATCTCGACGCCGATGGCGCGTTGATTCTCGATGATCACCCGCCGCGCAAAGCCCTTGACCAGACTCACATTTTTGCGCTTCAGCGCCGGCTTCAGATAGGCTGATGCCGCCGACCAGCGGCGGCCGCCGCTGATGGTCTGCTCCATCGGCCCAAACCCTTCCTGCTTGGAACCATTGTAGTCGTCGGTCAGCTCGAACCCGGCCTGGCGTCCGGCCTCGACGAAGGCGCCGTAGAGCGGATTGCGGCGCGAGCCGCGCTGCACATGCAGCGGACCGCCGTGACCCCGCCAGCCATCCTCGCCGCCATCCGAGTCCTCCATGCGCTTGAAATAGGGGAGCACGTCGGCGAAGCTCCAGCCGGCCGCACCCTCTTCGGCCCAATGGTCGAAGTCGCGGGCATGGCCGCGCACATAGACCATGCCGTTGATCGAAGACGAGCCGCCGATGACCTTGCCGCGCGGCGTCGCCAGCACGCGGCCGCCGAGATGCGGCTCCGGCTCGCTGGCAAAGCCCCAGTCGTAGAGGCTCATGTTGAGCGGGATCGACAGTGCCGACGGCATCTGGATCAGCGGCCCGATATCGGTCCCGCCGAATTCGATGACGATGACCGAATGCTTGCCGTCCTCCGACAGGCGGTAGGCCATGGCCGAGCCGGCCGAGCCGGAGCCGATGATGACGAAATCCGCTTCAAGCATGGTTCATATGCGCCATAAAATCGGCGAGCGAGACATTGCCGCCGGTAGCCACAACCAGGACGGTTTTGCCCGCCACATCCACCTCGCCGCCGAGCAGTGCCGCCAGCGAGGCGGCGCCGGACGGTTCGAGCACCAGCTTCATGCGCTCGAACGCGATCCGCATCGCCCGGCGGACAGACGCGTCGTCGACGGTGATGCCGCGAACACCCGCGGTCTTGACCGCGGCAAACGGCGCGTCGCCTGGCCGTCGCGACATCAGTCCGTCGCAGATCGATTTCGGCCCGATTGGCATCGTCTCGATGGCGCCATGCGCCAGCGACGAGCCCATGCCGTTGAAACCTTCCGGTTCGACGCCGATGATCTCAGTGGCGGGCGACAGATAGTGGAAGGCAAGCGAAACGCCGCCGATCAGTCCGCCGCCGCCGACCGAGCAGAACAAAAGATCAGCGCTGGCACCTTTGGCTTCGAGTTGGTCGAGCGCTTCGAGGCCGGCGCCCGCCTGGCCGGCGACGATCTCCGGATCGTCGAATGGATGCAGCAGCGCCAGCCCCTCGGTCTCGGCGATCTCGCGTGCCTTGGCGGCCGCGACTTCCTCACGTGCGCGCTCGCCGTGGTCGGTCAGCACGACACGAGCGCCATAGCCTGCCGTGGCGTCGCGCTTGGCGGCCGGTGCGTCGATCGGCATGACGATGGTGACCGGAATGGCAAGCGCTTGGCCGGCGGCCGCCAGCCCTTGCGCGAAATTGCCGGAGGAGTAGGCGACGACGCCCTTCTTCGCTTCGTCAGCTGAAAGCTGCTTCAGCCGCCAATAGGCACCGCGCACCTTGAACGAGCCGGCCCATTGCAGCGATTCCGGCTTGATGAAGACGCGGGCCGCACCCGTCTCGCGGGCCAGTGCCGTCGATTCCAGCAGCGGCGTGATCTGCGTCGCCCGGGATGTGACGGCATAGGCCTGCTTGAGATGGTCGAGGGAGGGGACGAGAAGGTCTGACATCATTCGCCTCGCGGATACCTTTTGCTCTCTTCGAGATTGTCTAGGTTCATGTGATTGCGCATGTAACGCTCGGACGCTTTTTGCAGCGGCTGGAAATCCCAGGGGTAATAGGCGCCGTTGCGCAGCGCCGGATAGACGACCCAGCGGCGCGCCTGGCTTTCGCGGACAGCGGCGTCGAAGCCGGCCATGTCCCAGCGCGCCTGGACCTTGTCCATGAATACCGCCACTAGGTCCGCATTGGCCGCGTCGTCGGCCAGATTGTCCCGTTCGAGCGGATCGGCTTCGAGATCGAACAGTTGCGGCGGATCGAGTTCGCAATGGACGAATTTGTATCTGCCGTCGCGGATCGCCACCAAAGGCGCGTTGGACCCTTCGGCGGCATACTCCATCAACACCGGCGCGGTGCGCTCAATGCCCTCGGTGAGCGGCAGCAGCGACTGGCCGTCGGTCCACGGCGCGATCGCGGCGATGTCGATGCCGGCGAGGTCGCAAAGCGTCGGTGCCACGTCGAGATTGGAAACCGGCGTTTCGATCAGCCCGGCCGGCACACCCTTGCCCGCAATCATCAGCGGCACCCGCGCCGAGCCCTCGAAGAAGCTCATCTTGAACCACAGGCCGCGCTCGCCGAGCATGTCGCCGTGGTCCGAGCAGAACAGGATGATTGTGTCGTCGGCCATGCGGGTGCGCTCGAGAACATCCAGGATCTCGCCCAGCTTGTCGTCGACATAGGAGATGTTGGCGAAATAGCCCTGCCGCGAACGACGCACCTGTTCCGGCGTGATCTCGAAAGAAGGATAGTCGCTGGCGTGGTACAGCCGCTGCGAATGCGCATCCTGCTCGTCATGCGCGATGAACCCGGTTTCCGGATCCAGCGCCTGGCAATACTCATAGAGATCCCAATATTGCTTGCGCGCGACATAGGGATCGTGCGGGTGCGACAGCGAGACGGTGAGGCACCAGGGCCGATGGCTCGCATCGTCCTGTTCGCGCGAAAGCTGATAGAGCTTCTGTGTGGCCAGGAACACGACCTCGTCGTCATACTCCATCTGGTTGGTGATCTCGGCAACGCCGGCGCCGGTCACCGAGCCCAGATTGTGATACCACCAGTCGATACGCTCGCCGGGCTTGCGGTAGTCCGGCGTCCAGCCGAAATCGGCAGGGTAGATGTCGGTCGTCAGCCGCTCCTCGAAACCGTGCAACTGGTCCGGCCCGACGAAATGCATTTTGCCCGACAGGCAGGTGTAGTAGCCGGCGGCGCGCAGATGATGGGCAAAGGTGGGGATCGATGAGGCGAATTCGGCCGCATTGTCATAGACGCCGGTGCGCGACGGCAACTGTCCGCTCATGAACGAAGCACGCCCTGGCGCGCAGAGCGGCGAGGCCGTGTAGTTGTTGGCAAAGCGCGCCGAACGCGCGGCCAACGCTTTCAGATGCGGTGTGTGCAGAAACTCCGCCGGGCCGTCCGGAAACAGGGTTCCGTTGAGCTGGTCGACCATGACGATCAGAAAATTTCGCTTAATTGTCACTTTTGCGCCGCTCGCCGAGTTTTGTTTCGAGATAGTCCTCGACCAGCGCGATCGCGGTCGCGGCATCGGGCACGCCGTCTTTCAGCGCCCGCCTGATGTAGAGCCCGTCGATCATCGCCGCTGTCGCTTCGGCGGCGCGGTCGGCTTCGGCTCTGGGCAAGATGCCGACAAGCCCGCTCATCAGGTTCGAATGCAGTCGCCGCGCATAGACCCTGAGCAGTCGGCGCAACGCCGATGATTTCTGCGCCTCGACATAGAAGGCGAGCCAGGCGGCGATGGTTTCCGGCTGGAACTGGATGTCGGAGAAGTTGACGGCGACCACCGCCGAGACGCGCTCGCGCGCGGTATTGGCCGAACCAAGGGCGCGCAACGTGTCGGCGGTCAGTTCGGCCAGGATGTGGCGCATCGTTGCCAGCAGCAGCTCGTCCTTGGCGCCGAAATAGTGATGGGCAAGGGCCGACGAAACCCCTGCGCGCCCGGCGATTTCGGACATGGTCACGTCGAGCGAGCCGCGCTCGCCGATCGCCGAGATCGTCGCGTCGATAAGCGCCTTGCGGCGCAGCGGTTCCATTCCGATTTTCGGCATCTTGCAATGATCCCTTTCGAGTAGGATTATTTTTTATTGACGGGTCAATCAACAAAAAAATCAGCACTGGCGTCGCCTGTACCAAGCGATTGTCTGCTCCCAGCCCTTCACGAGGCGAGCAGGATTGTTTATATTTGAACAATAGAGGCGAAATGCGCCGTGGCCCACATGCTAGGCTGGCGCCAAGGATGGAGACCGCCATGACCGCATGCATCGCTGGCTGGGCGCATTCGCGCTTCGGCAAGCTCGAGGGCGAAACGCTCGAGAACCTCATCGTCAAGGTCGCTACGGACGCGCTCGACCATGCCGGCATCGGTCCCGACGAGGTCGACGAGATCGTGCTCGGCCACTTCAATGCCGGCTTTTCGGCACAGGATTTTACCGCCAGCCTGGTGCTGCAGGCCGACGACCGGCTGCGCTTCAAGCCGGCGACGCGCGTCGAGAACGCTTGCGCCACCGGATCGGCGGCGGTCCGCCAGGGCATCCGTGCCATCGACGCGAATGCCGCTCGCATCGTGCTGGTGGTCGGCGCGGAGCAGATGACGACAACGCCGGGGCCGGAGATCGGCAAAAACCTGCTCAAGGCGTCCTATCTGCCCGAGGACGGCGAGACACCGGCGGGTTTCGCTGGCGTCTTCGGCAAGATCGCGCAGGCCTATTTTCAGCGCTACGGCGACCAGTCGGATGCGCTGGCCATGATTGCCGCCAAGAACCACAAGAACGGCGTCGATAATCCCTATGCGCAGATGCGCAAGGATTTCGGCTATGAGTTCTGCCGCCAGGAGAGCGAGAAGAACCCGTTCGTTGCCGGCCCGCTGAAGCGCACCGATTGCTCGCTGGTCTCCGATGGCGCTGCCGCCCTTATCCTCGCCGACACCGCGACGGCACTGAAGATGCGCCGTGCCGTTGCCTTCCGCGCCAACGAGCATGTGCAGGATTTCCTGCCGATGTCGAAGCGCGACATCCTGACCTTCGAAGGCTGCGAACAGGCCTGGACCCGGGCGCTCAAGAACGCCGGCGTGACGCTCGACGATCTCTCCTTCGTCGAAACGCATGACTGCTTCACCATTGCCGAACTGATTGAATATGAGGCGATGGGCCTTGCCAAGCCGGGAGAGGGGGCCAAGCTGGCGCTGGACGGCACAACGGCTAGGGATGGTCGCCTGCCGGTCAATCCATCCGGCGGGCTGAAGGCCAAGGGCCATCCGATCGGCGCCACGGGCGTGTCCATGCATGTCTTGACCGCCATGCAGCTTGTCGGCGAGGCCGGCGGCATCCAGGTGCCGGGCGCAAAACTTGGCGGCATCTTCAACATGGGGGGTGCGGCGGTGGCCAACTACGTTTCCATTCTCGACCGGATCAGATAAACCGCCCGCATTTACGGGAGGGTTCATGACAAATCCGGTTCTGATCGAAGTGTTGCGCGGCGCGGTCGTCGAGAGCGCGCATCGCGGCTCAGTCGCGGTCTTCGATGGCGACGGCAAGCCTGTCTGGGAGATCGGCGACACGGCCAAGCCGGTGTTTCCGCGCTCGGCGGTCAAGGCGATCCAGGCATTGCCGCTGGTCGAAAGCGGGGCGGCCGATGCCTATGGTTTCGGCAACCGCGAACTGGCGCTTGCCTGTGCGTCCCATTCGGGCGAGCCGGCCCATGTCGAACTGGCGCGATCCATGCTGGCCAAGGCCGGGCTGGACGGTTCGGCTCTCGAATGCGGCACGCATTGGCCGTCCAATCATGATGCTGAGATTGCACTCGCCCGCGGCGGCGGCTCGCCGAACGCATTGCACAACAATTGTTCCGGCAAGCATTCCGGCTTCCTCTGCACCTGCGTCCACGCCGGCATTGCACATCGCGGCTATGTCAAGCCGGGACACGGCCTGCAGGAGATGGTGCGCGATGCCATGCAGTCGGTCACGGGCGCTGTCCATGGTGAGGACCAGCGGGCCATCGATGGCTGTTCGATCCCAACCTATGCGGTGCCGCTCAGGAGCTTCGCGCTCGGCTTTGCCCGCATGGCCACGACATCAGGTTTTGGCCCAGAGCGAGCCAAGGCTGCAAAGCGGCTGCTTTCCGCCTGCATGGCCGAGCCCTTCTTGGTTGCCGGCAGCGGCCGCGAAGACGTCGCGCTGATGCAGGCCGCACCAGGGCGGATTTTCACCAAAGGCGGCGCCGAGGGCGTCCATTGTGCCGCAATTCCGGAGCTCGGTCTCGGCATCGCGCTCAAATGCGACGATGGCGCCGGCCGCGCCGGTGAAGCCATGGCTGCCGCCGTCCTTGCCAAACTGTTGCGCGCCGACGAGGCCTTGGCGTTCAAGCTGAGCGAATTGGCAAACACGCCCATCGAAAACCGCAACGGTGCCAAGGTCGGGGCGCTGAGGCCGACAGCAGCCCTCAACTGACGTGATTGCGCTCGACGGTCAGATGCGCATAGCCGGTATTGTCCGATGACGTGAGATCGCCAGTCGCCGGTTCGGCCCAGCGCTGGCCGACAATGGCGCCGTTCAGCGCACCGTCGATGACATTGTCTGAAATGATGGCCGTACCGGCGCCCTCGACCACGGATACGACGATCCCGGTTCCGGCCTTGCGAATGATGTTGCCGGTGGCGACGATATTGCGCAGGTACGGGCCCCAGCCGATCTGCATGCCATAGAGCGGCGTGTTCTCGATGACGTTGTTGGAAACGGTTGTGTCGGCTTCGACGCCGATGCCAACGCCAAACCCTGGCGAGTCGGCGGGGTAGGGGCCGCTGGTCGACAGATTGCGCACAATGTTGCCCGAGCAGACGCCCATGCGGCCGCCTTCGTTGAAATTGACGATCGAGATGCCGTTGGCGGCACCGTCGACGATGTTGTTGCTGATGATGGCGCCTTCGAACGAGAATTCGGAATAGACCGCCGTTTCGCCCGAGCGCGAGCAGGTGTTGCCCGATATCTGCAGGTTGCTGGCGCTGTTGGCCCGGATCGCCGAGAAGGCGCAGTCCGAGACGATGTTGCCCGAGATGACGACATTGCCGGCGCGAAAGGCATTGATGCCGTTGCCGTTCTGCCCGGTTCCGCCGCCGCGTGCCTGGATCCGTTGGACGCGGTTGCCGGTGACCATGGTGCCGTCTTCCGCCGCCTGCCAGCGGTGCACGAGGATGCCGCCATTGGCGCAATCGGAGACGGTGTTGCCCGTGATAGACAGCCCGCCAGCCTCGACCGAGTAAATGCCGGCATCGGCGGCACCCGATATCTCGCTGCGCTCGACCCCGCCCGCCGCATGTTCCAGCGCCAGTCCGTTCTTGCCGCTGCCGGTGATCTGGCAATTGTCGATGGCGAGGTGCGCGATACGGCGCAGATCGAGCAGCCCTTGCGTGTAATCGCCCATCGTGCGGTTCGAACCATCGAAGACCAGACCGCTAAGTTCGATATGGTCGGCCTGTTCGGCCATGAACAGGTGGCCGTCACCGCCGTAAACGATGCGCGTCGCGCCCGGCACGCCGGAAAGACGCACGCGGCCGGGCAGCGAAAGATTGGAGACGACATAGGTGCCGGGCGGCAGGAATATCGGCATGTCGCGGCTGTTTGCGTCACGCAGGAGTTTGGCGAAGGCCTTGCTCTGATCGTCTGATGTGCCGGGCTGCACGCCGAGGTCGGTGGCATTGATCGAGCCGCGGATCGAGGCTTTCTCGATGCCAGTCAGGTTTGCGGCCACCGCCTTGCCAAGCGCAAGCCCCATGACGGCAAAGCCGGCGGTCCCGGTCAGCAGCGTTCGTCTGTTCAACATCGGCACAGAATCCCAGCGTTCAAGCCTGCTTATCGCAGGAATCGTGCCAGCCGTTCTGTCTCTCCTGCCGAGCGCGCGACAATGGCTTGTCGAGCAGCCTCTGCGGGCCTAAGTTCAGGAAATGAGCAGAGCTTTCACCCGCGAGGAAGACAGCGAAAATGCCATTGCCGGTGTAGGTGAACGGCCAGTCAGCCACCATCGCAATCTGGTGACGGAACGCGGCCTGGCGATGATCGACGAGAATCTTGCCGATCTGCGCGACATACTGGCGAAGGCCGAGCGCAAAGCCGACCGCGAGCGCATCGCGGTCGTGTCGCGCGACCTGCGCTATTGGACCGCCCGGCGTGAAAGCGCCGAACTCTCCGCACCGGAGCCGGGCAGCGACGTGGTGCGCTTCGGCATGGGCGTCACGATCGAAGGCGACGACGGCAGGAAGGTGCACTGGAAAATTGTCGGCGAGGACGAAGCCGATCCGGCCAAGGGTAGCATTTCGCATGTTTCGCCGATGGCCATGGCCCTGTTCGGCAAGAAGGTCGGCGACTTGGCCAGCGTCAACGGCAAGGAATGGGAAATCGTCAAGCTGTCCGAGAGCTAATCCTCGAGCTTGACGACATGGTCGCGGAAGAAAGCCGCGGCTCCAGTTTCATCGATCTCGCCAGCAGCGACCATCAAGACCAGTTGAATGACGTCCTGCTGGTCGGCCTCGACGCTCAATCCGTTGAAATAAAGAAACAGATCGGCCGCTGCAAAGGCAGTACGTTTGTTGCCGTCAACGAACGGATGATTTTTGGCGATGCCGAACAGGTATGCCGCCGCCAGTTCGCAAAGATCCGGATCGCCATAAATCTCTCGCTGCTGTGGACGGGAGAGCGCCGACTCCAGCATGCCTTCATCACGTATGCCTGCCGCCCCGCCGTGCAGGCGCAACTGCTCAGCGTGAAGCGACTCCACGAACTCCCTCAAATGATGCTCGGTCATTTCGCGAGCGCACGGTAGGCAACCTCGTACTTTTTCATCCGCTCGCGTGCGATCTTCATCTTACGCTCGAATTCCTCGGCGCTGTCTTCGGTGCGACGCAAACGAAGCTCTTCACCTTCCTGAACGATGACGATGCTGTCGCCTGCCTTCATGTTCAGACGATCGAGCAACTCCTTGGGCAGGATCACACCCTCGGAATTGCCGATCTTGCGAATGGTCGTGTTCATGACAGATATCCTGTTGCAACGCAGATTATAACTCGACCGGCGAGAAGTTGCAACAGATATTATAACAAGTCTAGGCCAGCAGCCGGTCCAGCAGGCGATCCGCTGCTTCCGGTATGACCGTGCCCGGCGGGAAGATCTCGGCAGCTCCCGCCTGCCGCACCGCGTCGTAGTCCTGCGGCGGGATGACGCCGCCGGCGACGATCAGCATGTCGCCGCGGCCGAGCTTTTTCAGCGCGTCGCGCAGTTCGGGGATCAGCGTCAGATGTCCCGCCGCCAGCGACGAGGCGCCGACGATGTGGACGTCCTGTGCGACCGCCAGCCTGGCGATCTCATCGGGTGTCTGGAACATCGCGCCGACGGTGACGTCGAAGCCGAGATCGGCGAAGGCCGTGGCGATGACCTTCTGGCCACGGTCGTGGCCGTCCTGACCCATCTTGGCGACCAGGATGCGCGGCTTGCCGCCGGTCTTCTTCTCGAAGGCGTCAAGCTTGTCCTGCAGACCCTCGACCACGGGATGATCGCCAAGCGCCTTGCGATAGACCCCCGAAATGGTCTGCACCGTGGCGACGTGGCGCCCAAAGGCTCTTTCCAACGCGAATGAAATCTCACCGACCGTGGCATTGGCGCGCGCGGCTAGGATGGCGAACTCCAGCAGGTTTTCGTTGCCCTGCGCAGCGCGGGTCAGCGCATCGAGCGCGCTTTCGACGGCGGCGACGTCGCGCGTGCCCTTCAGCCGTTGCAGCTTCGACAATTGCCGCGCCCTGACTTCGGCATTGTCGATCTTCAGCACGTCGACCTCGATGTCGGTCTCGGGCCGATGGGCATTGACGCCGACCAGCATCTGCTCGCCGGAATCGATGCGCGCCTGCGTGCGTGCGGCGGCTTCCTCGATGCGCAGCTTGGGTATGCCCTGTTCGGTCGCCGCGGCCATGCCGCCGAGCGCCTCGACCTCCTCGATATGGGCAAGGGCGCGCGCCGCCAGATCATGCGTCAGCCGTTCGAGATAGGCCGAACCGCCCCACGGGTCGATGATGCGCGTGGTGCCGGATTCCTTTTGCAGGATGAGCTGCGTGTTGCGGGCGATCCGCGCCGAATGGTCGGTCGGCAGCGCCATCGCCTCGTCGAAGGAATTGGTGTGCAGCGACTGGGTATGGCCCTGCGTTGCAGCCATCGCCTCGATCATGGTGCGGATGATGTTGTTGTAGGGATCCTGCGCCGTCAGCGACCAGCCAGAAGTCTGGCAATGGGTGCGCAGCGACAGCGAGCGCTCGTCCTTGGGCGAAAAATTCTTCTGCATCAGGGTCGCCCACAACAGGCGCGCAGCCCGCAGCTTGGCGACTTCCATGAAGAAATTCATGCCGATGGCCCAGAAGAAGGACAGGCGAGGCGCAAAGCGGTCGATGTCGAGGCCCGCCGCGACGCCGGCGCGGGCATACTCGATGCCATCGGCGATCGTGTAGGCGAGCTCAAGGTCGGCCGTCGCGCCGGCCTCCTGCATGTGATAGCCGGAGATCGATATCGAATTGAACTTCGGCATGTTCTTCGATGTGTATGAGAAGATGTCCGACACGATCCGCATCGAAGGTTTCGGCGGATAGATGTAGGTGTTGCGGACCATGAATTCCTTCAAAATGTCGTTCTGAATGGTCCCGGCGAGATCCTTCTGCGCAACGCCTTGTTCTTCCGCAGCGACGATGTAAAGCGCCATGATCGGCAGCACCGCGCCGTTCATCGTCATCGATACCGTCATCTCGTCGAGCGGAATGCCGTCGAAGAGCTGCCGCATGTCGAGGATGGAATCGATGGCGACGCCCGCCATGCCGACATCGCCGGCAACGCGCGGATGATCGCTGTCATAGCCGCGATGCGTGGCGAGATCGAAGGCGACCGACAGCCCTTTCTGGCCGGCGGCAAGGTTGCGTCGGTAAAAAGCGTTGGAATCTTCGGCCGTCGAGAAACCGGCATATTGCCGGATCGTCCAGGGCTGCTGGACATACATGGTCGGGTAGGGGCCGCGCACGAAGGGCGGCAGGCCGGGATAGGTGTCGAGATGCGGCAGCCCCTTGAGATCGCTTTGATTGTACAGATGCTTGGCAATGAGCCCTTCCGGCGTGGTCCGCTGGCCTTTGACCTCGACAGGCGTGCGGCGTGGGGGGATCCAGCCGATCTGGCCGAAGTCCGGGATCAAGAGCCGGCTCCGATCGATTGGTCGATGCGGACTGGAAACAGCGGCTCGCAGACGGCAACGCCTTCGGTGAAGGCCGGTCGCCGTTCCGCCGCCAGCGTCTCGACCGGGCGTTCGTCTTTTGATGGATAGAGCGTGGTGCCGATGATGGCCCGTTCACCTGTGCGGTAGGCTGCATTGCGCTGCTCCGCCGCTGCGTGGACGCGCTTCTGGATGTGTCCGTCCTGAAGGCTGGACAGGACACCGCCCTCGGCTTCGATCGTCTGCAATTCCGCCCAGGCCAGCTCGCACAATTCCATGGTCAGCGCCTCGACAGCGCCGGAACCATAGGCGGGATCGGCGACATGATCGATATGGCTTTCATTGGCCATGATCAGCTGCGTGTTGCGGGCAACACGACGTGCAAAACCCGCCGGCAGACCATGCGCGATCGTGTGCGGCAGGATGGAGATCGAATCGGCGCCGCCGCACGCCGCAGCAAAGCATGCAATGGTGGTGCGCAGGATGTTGGTCTCCGGGTCCATCGCCGTCATCATGCGAAACGAGTTCTCGGCATGGATACTGGCCGTGGATGTCGGGATCGAACAAGCCTCCTGCACCCGCGCCCAGAGCCTGCGCAGCGCCCGCATCTTGGCTATCGACAGCAACTGGTCCTGGTCGACGCTGAGTGCAAAACCGATATGAGGTGCGGCATAGACAAGCGGCTGCCGCGCCGTCTCGAACATTCTGAGGTAGGAGACAGCCGAAGCCAGCATGATGCCAAGCTCCTGCGCTTCCGTGGCGCCGGCATTGTGGAACACGCGCCCGTCAGCTTCCAGCAGCACGCCCGGAACGCCCATCGCGAAGAAATGCGCCAGCGACTGCGGCATGGAGGCCTGCAGCGCCTCGATCGACATGCGCAGCCGACCGGTTCCCGCGAAGATCGCCGCTGGATCGATGCCGAAGGAGAGGTTGAGCTTTGCCGGGTCCGACCGCCGCTTGCTCAGGAAAGCGACCAGCCAGTCGGCCACGGCGCGGCTCCAGGGATGGGCGTCGATGCGAACCTGGATGCGGTTGAGCGGTATGCCGTCCAGCACCGCCTCCAACGCCTCCGCCGTTCTCGGCAAGCCGTATCCGAACGCGTTCGGCGCCCCCTCGAAGACCAGCGACAATCCCGTGGCACCCTGTGCCACATCCTCCAGCGCTTGGCTTCTGGCGCGGTTGGTGTCGGGATCGTCGATTCGCTGGCTGACGATCCATGGCGATTTCGGGTTTGCGCGCACGATCGGTTCCGCCGCGGTGCTGCGGTCGTAGAGCGGTTCGATACGGATGTTGTCGTCGCTGTGCGAGACCAGCCTTTCCTCGAAGGAAGCGCCTGCCAAAGCCTTTTCCGCCAAGGCGAGCCATCGCTGGCGCTCGATGTTTTCGGGTTCCACGTCCTGGATCAAGGCTCCGGCGCCCATCCGTCCTCCTCGTTTCATGCGGCCGCACCGGCCGGGAGCGGTCCAGTCTACGGTCCCCGGTCCGATATCGCAATGCAATGCGCTTCCAGAGACCGGATTCGATCCATCAGATATAGGTCAGTCCGCGAGGACGACGATTGCCAAACAGCGGCAAAATCCGCAAGCTCCAAAAACCCGATTTGAAAGAATGGGGTGATTTGGACGAATGGCCCGGATTTGGACGAATGGCCCCGATTTGGACGAATGGCCCCGATTTGGACGAATGGCATTGTCGCTGTCCAATGGCCTCACTATACCTGCGGCAAGGCCACTGGCTTTAGACACATCAGTTTGCGGAGACCGTGCATATGGCTGACGACAGCAGTATTTTCATCGGCGCCAGCCGCAAGCCCGACGACAGCTATCAGCGTGCCGAGCAGCTGTTGCTGCAATATGGGAATCGTCATGGCCTGGTGACGGGCGCCACCGGTACCGGCAAGACAGTCACCTTGCAGATCCTGGCCGAAGGATTTTCCAACGCCGGCGTGCCTGTGTTCTGCGCCGACATCAAGGGGGATCTGTCGGGCATCGCGATGATGGGCACGGCACAGGATTTCCTCGTCAAGCGGGCCGAACAGGTCAAGCTCGATCCTTATGACTTCCAGGAATTCCCCGTCATCTTCTGGGACTTGTTCGGCGAACAGGGTCATCCGATCCGCGCCACGGTCTCGGAAATGGGGCCGTTGTTGCTATCGCGCCTGATGAACCTGACCGAGGCGCAGGAAGGCATCATGAACATCGCCTTCCGCCTGGCTGACGAGGAAGGCCTGCTGCTGCTCGACATGAAGGACCTGCAGGCGCTCTTGGCCAACATCGCCGAGCGTGCCGACGAGATCGGCTCACGCTACGGCAACGTGACGAAGCCATCGGTCGGGGCGATCCAGCGCACGCTGCTCGTCCTGGAGCAGCAGGGCGCGGCGAACTTCTTCGGCGAACCGGCACTGCGTATCGCCGATATCATGCGCACCACCCGCGACGGACGCGGGGCCATCAGCGTGCTTGCCGCCGACAAGCTGATGATGAATCCGCGGCTCTACGCGACCTTCCTGCTATGGCTGATGTCGGAACTGTTCGAGGTGCTGCCGGAAGTCGGCGACCCCGACAAGCCGAAGCTGGTGTTCTTTTTCGACGAGGCGCATCTTCTGTTCGACGAAGCACCCAAGGTGCTGATCGATCGCGTCGAACAAGTGGTCCGACTGATCCGCTCGAAAGGCGTCGGCGTCTATTTCGTCACGCAGAACCCTTTGGATATCCCTGAAAAGGTTCTGGCCCAGCTCGGCAATCGCGTCCAGCACGCGCTGCGCGCCTATACGCCGCGTGAGCAGCAGGCAGTCCGGACGGCAGCCGAGACGTTCCGGCCAAATCCCGATTTTGACTGCATGACCGCCATTACTCAGCTTGCCACAGGCGAAGCGCTGGTCTCGACGCTTGAGGCCAAGGGTGTTCCGTCCATGGTGCAGCGGACGCTTATCCGCCCGCCATCCTCGCGGCTTGGACCCATAACTGCCGCTGAGCGGCAAAAGCTGATCCAGGAAAGCCCGGTCGCCGGCCAGTACGATCAGGCCGTTAATCGCGAGTCGGCTTTCGAAATGCTGCAAAAAAAGGCCAAGGACGCGCAGGATGCCGAAGAGCAGGCCCAGCAGGCCGGCAGCGGCGGCTCGCGCTGGACCATTCCGGGCTTCGGCAATGACGATCCCGCGCCGCGATCCGGTGGCAGGCGCACATCTGCACCGCGCCCGTCCAGCCGCCAGACCGTGGCCGAGGCGGCGATCAAGTCCGTGGTGCGCTCCGTCGGCTCGTCGGTCGGCCGGGCAATCGTGCGCGGGATATTGGGCAGTCTTTCCAGAGGGCGGTGAGCTTCGGATCTGAGGCAGGGGCATCCGCTTTGGCGAAATGCCCGTGGCTTGGAGCCGCATCGGATAGGCGGCATTGGGACAGCCGGTTTTGGCGGAAAGACGTTGGCCGGTTCGAGGAGGGCCCGAACCGACCTTTTCTGCGTCAGGTCGCTTCGAGCACCATGTTGAGTGGGGTCTGGGCAGCCCGCCGGACACGAGAGAACCCACCTGACCGGATCACGTCCGTCAGCCGGTTCTCTCCTGCTTGAGCTCCGAGCGCGAGGCCCGTCTCCTGTGCCAGTGATGTGGGAACGCAGATCATCGTCGAGGCCGAGTAGTACAGCCGTCCGACCGGATTGATATTTTCCTCCAGAGTATCTCCCGCCATGGGTTCGACGATCATCCAGGTGCCGCCCTCTTTTAGCGATTTGCGAATATGCACCGCCGCGGCCTTTGGGTCGCCCATATCGTGCAGGCAGTCGAAGCAGGTGATCAGATCGAAGTCGCGCCCGCCAAAATCCTGGGCCCGGCCGACCTCGAAATTCAGGTTCGTCAGTCCATACGACCGGGCATGCGCGGTCGCGGCGGCAATCGAGGCCGGATGGAAGTCGTAACCTATGAAGCGGGAGGCGGGGAACGCCTGCGCCATCAGGATCGTCGACAGACCGTGCCCACATCCAACGTCGGCCACCGATGCCCCTGCCTTCAACGTGGCGACGACTCCGTCAAGCGCCGGTAGCCAGTCCTTCACCAGGGCATTGACATAACCCGGCCGAAACAGACGTGACACGGCGCAGAACAGACACCCTGCCTGATCGCCCCAGGCAACGCCTCGCCCGGTCTTGAAAGCCGATTCCACTTTTGGCTGGTTCTCGACCATAGCAGCCGCGGTATCGAACCCGCCAATCAGATGGACCGGGCTGTCGGGTTCGGCAAATACGAATGACTGCTCGGGCGTCAACGAAAACCGTCCATGTTCATAGTGCACGTAGCCGGACGCCGCCTGCGCCGACAGCCATTCGCGAACGTAGCGACGCGCGCATCCTGCAGCATCGGCAAGTTCGTCGGCCTTCGCAGGGCCGATTTCCTTGAGCGTTTTGTAAAGACCCAGCGCATCTCCGATCCGAACCAACGGCACGCTGACCGCACCACCAAGGTCGCCCAAAACGCGGCCTACCAATTCATTGAGCCTGGTTTCATTGAGTTGCGTCATGTCGGGTTCCTCCTGATCTTCGGACGACGGCTTGTCGCTCCGCCGATTCCGAGGATGAGACCCCCTCTGATGATGGGCATGATGCAGCAGTCCCGTGGGGGAAGTGAAAGCGAATGCAAATAGGGACAGAAGTCCCTTATTTGTGGTCTGCGAGGAACTCAATCGGGCTGGGGCGCTCGCTCTCTGTCGGACAGCGTCATCACGATTGCCTGCGATCGGCTGTGGACGCCGAGCTTGCTGAAAATCATCGACAGTTGATTGCGCACGGTCTTCACGCTCTTGCTCAAGCGCTGCGCGATCGCGCGGTTGTCCAGCCCCTGTTTGACCAGATCCAGAAGCGCCGCCTCGGCAGGTGTCAGGCCGGCCTCTCGGATTGCGCGCGGCTGCCTGGGCCGCTCATGTCCGAGGAAGGCATCGAGTTCATCCTGGAACACCTTCCAGGCTGGCTCGGTCGGCAGGAGAACATGATTCTTGCTTTCAAGCGGCAGGAAGCGCGCTCCAGGGATCGCTGCGGCAAGCTTGCAGCCTTCATCGAACGGCACGCGCATGTCCCCGCGGCTGTGCGCGATCAACGTCGGGACGCGGAGTTTCACCGCGAGGTCGAGGACGTCGATCCCCTGCATCTGCCAGAGCAGGCGGGCGGCTACGTCGGCGCTTGCCGTCACGCGCTCAAGATCGCCCCACCAGCGGTGCTGTTCTTGTGTCCCGTTGGGAATGAAAAGGTTGGTGAAGAACTGGCAGAACGCAGGATTTTCGCGTCCCCAGCCAATGCGCACGAAATTGACGAGTGTTTCGGCTTCCAACCGCTCGGCCTCGGTCTGCGCTCGAACTCTCGCACCCTGGCCGTAGGCATTCAGCAGCACCAGATGCGACACCCGCTCAGGATGCCGCAGCGCATAGGCGATGCTGAGAGCGCCGCCTTGCGAAAGACCGAGCAGAACGAAACTTGGCTGCTCGATGGTCGCCGTCACGGCGTCCAGGTCTGCGTGCCACGCTTCGATCGAGAGGTCGGCGACATGGCGATCCGACAGACCGCAACCGCGTGGATCGTAGCGCACAAACTGGTTGTGGGCCGAAAGGGCCTGGAGCCATGGCCGCCAAACCGGGCTTTCGAGATCATAATCGACATGGCTCAGCCAGTGCGCCGCCCGAACGATCACCTTGCCTTCCCCGCATGATGCGACAGCGATGCGGGTACCGTCCTCGGACGTGCAGAACCGTATGCTCTGGCTGAGTTTCATCACCACAGAATATCGCAGTGGGCCGCCACGCGACAGACCGGTCTCCGCCGATGCAGAATCGGTTCCGTTTCAGAGAGACAATCCGGTGAAGGAGCGTCGTAACCGCCGCCCCTTCGCCTGCTCAGAAGATCGAATTGGTAATCGCCTTGACCGGTCCAAGTAGCACCGAACCGTCCGGCACGCCGGCGTCGATCGGGATCGCCTGTCGGTTGGCCGTCGCAACCATGGGTTGGCTGGCGTCGCTGGTCACGACGACCGGCGTCTTCGAGGGCACGCGATCATAGAGGTCGATAATGTCCTGGTTCATCAGACGCACGCAGCCTGACGATACCGACTTGCCGATCGACCGCCATTCAGGCGAGCCGTGCAGACGATAGAGCGTGTCGACATTGCCCTGGAACAGATAGAGCGCGCGTGCGCCGAGCGGGTTCTTGAGGCCGCCGGGCATGCCGCCATTGTCGGCGCTGTAGGGCTTCAATTCCGGCTGGCGGGCTATCATTTCGTCCGGCGGCGTCCACTTTGGCCATTTCTGCTTCCACTGAACGACGGCGTCGCCGGACCATTCGAAGCCGGCGCGGCCAAGGCCGACGCCGTAGCGTATCGCCTGACCGCCTGGACGAACCAGATAAAGGAAGTGGCCGGTGGTATCGACGACTATTGTTCCCGGCTTCTGTCCCGTCGGGTCGGGAACGATCTGACGCAGGAACTGCGGATCGATCTTGTCGATGGGGATGGCCGGCAAATCGAAGCCGCCGTCGCTGACTGCCGCGTACATCGTCACATAATCGGTCAGGGTCGGTTCGACATAGGCTGGCGGCGGCGGCTCGACCGGGCCCGGCCCGGTAGTGGCGCATGCGGAAACCGCGATCGAAGCGGCGCCCAGGGCTGCGGCGTTGAGAAAGCCGCGACGGCTCAGGCGAAAAGATTCGATTTCGGTTATGGACATGGTTGCCTTCTTTAAGTCTCAAATCGCAACAAAGCGTGAATTCGCCGACAGTTCCGCAGGGTGCCTGACAACACCTGGGGCGATAGGCGGTTCCGATTCTGGCCCGAACGTGGGCAAACAAAGGCGAAGCTGTGACCGAGCCGCTACTGTGGCGCCAGAGACACAGGTCTCCTAGCTGCCGGGCACAAGGGCTTCGAGCGACGGCAGTATAAGGGCCGGTGGGAAATCCTGGTATTCTTCGGGCTGGTTGGAACGGTTGATCCACACCGTGCGAAAGCCGAATTTGGTGGCGCCTGCAATGTCCCAGCGGTTGGAGGACTGGAAGGAAACCGCGCCGGGGTAGAGGCGCCAGCCGGTGGCGACCATATCGTAGACAGCCGGATCGGTCTTGAAGCGCCGCACCCTGTCGACGGAATAGATGTCATCCAGAACCTGGTCGAGCGCGGCGGATTTGACCGCTGCCTGCAGCATTTCGGGCGAACCGTTTGACAGAATCGCCAGCCTCGCTCCCGAAGCCTTGAGCGCCTTGAGCACGGCCGGCACTTCCGGATAGCAATCCAGCCGCCAGTAGGCATCCAGCAATATCGCCTTGAGACCGGGGTCGGCCGAGGGAACCTTGCGCAAGGCGAAATCGAGCGCCTGTTCGGTCAGTTGCCAGAAATCGGCATAGGCGCCCATCAGCGTGCGCACCCAGGAATATTCGAGCTGCTTGGCGCGCCAGATCTCGGACAACAATTGGCCGTCCGGCCCGATCCGGTCTGCATGACGGCGCACGGCGGCATGCACGTCGAACAGCGTGCCATAGGCGTCGAAGACATAGGCGGCGTATTGCATGACAACAGTTTTGAGGGCAGGTGCGACAAGGTGCAAGCTTTGATTGCATTGCGCCCCGGCACTGGCCTCAACAAAACTCCATGATGCCGGTTGACGGCGCCCGCCAAAGCATCTTCCAATGGCCGTCACACGAGACCGATTGAGGCGGGACGACACGATGACACTGGCGGCTGCGGCGCAATCCGCGACATGGACTTTCGTCGATGGTGATTGGCACGAGGGCAACGTCGCCATTCTGGGGCCGCGCAGCCACGCCATGTGGCTCGGCACTAGCGTGTTCGACGGTGGCCGCTGGTTCGAAGGCGTGGCGCCGGATCTCGACCTCCATGCCGCCAGGGTGAATTCCTCGGCGATCGCGCTCGGCCTGAAGCCGAACATGAGCGCCGACAAGATCGTCGGGCTGACATGGGATGGGTTGAAGAAGTTCGACGGCAAGACGGCGGTCTATATCAGGCCGATGTACTGGGCCGAGCATGGCGGCTATATGGGCGTGCCGGCCGATCCCGCCTCGACCCGCTTCTGCCTTTGCCTCTATGAATCACCGATGATTCCGGCGACTGGCTTTTCGGTGACCGTGTCGCCGTTCCGGCGTCCGACCATCGAAACCATGCCGACCAACGCCAAGGCCGGCTGCCTTTACCCCAACAACGGTCGGGCCATTCTCGAAGCCAAGATGCGCGGCTTCGACAACGCAATGGTGCTCGACATGCTGGGCAACGTCGCCGAGACCGGAACCTCGAACATCTTCCTGGTCAAGGACGGTCACGTCTTTACGCCTGCGCCGAACGGCACCTTCCTGTCCGGCATCACCCGCTCGCGCACGATAACGCTGCTCGGCGAATATGGCTTCAGGACCACGGAAAAGACGCTGTCGGTGCGAGATTTCCTCGAAGCGGACGAAATTTTTTCGACCGGGAACCATTCCAAGGTGGTGCCGGTCACGCGTATCGAGGATCGCAATCTGCAACCCGGGCCGGTGGCCAAAAAGGCGCGCGAACTCTATTGGACTTGGGCGCATTCGACTTCCCCTGCTTGAGCGGATAAAAAGGCGACCGACGCTTCATCCGGAGTTGTCCCAATCCATTCCAGACCTATCTTACTCCGGTATCGACACCGGATTTTTCCACGAGGGAGTACTATCCATGGCCTTTGAATTGCCCGCTCTGCCTTACGACTATGAGGCCTTGCAGCCTTACATGTCGAAAGAGACGCTGGAATATCACCACGACAAGCACCACAAGGCGTATGTCGATAACGGAAACAAGCTCGCCGCCGAGGCCGGCTTGGGTGATCTGTCGGTCGAAGAGGTGGTCAAGCAGTCGTTCGGCAAGAATGCCGGCCTCTTCAACAATGCTGCCCAGCACTACAACCATATCCATTTCTGGAAGTGGATGAAGAAAGGCGGCGGCGGCAACAAGCTGCCGGGCGCCTTGCAGAAGGCAGTCGATAGCGATCTTGGTGGCTATGACAAGTTCAAGGCCGACTTCATTGCCGCCGGCACGACTCAGTTCGGTTCCGGCTGGGCCTGGGTCTCGGTCAAGGATGGCAAGCTGGCGATCTCGAAGACGCCGAACGGCGAGAACCCGCTCGTTCATGGCGCGTCGCCGATCCTTGGCGTCGATGTCTGGGAGCACTCCTATTACATCGACTATCGCAACGCCCGGCCGAAATATCTCGAGGCGTTCGTCGATAGCCTGATCAACTGGGACCATGTCCTCGAATTGTACGAAAAGGCCTGATGCATGTTGCCCAAAAGTGCGCAGCGGTTTTGGGATAACGACATGCACGAAAACAAAGACTCAAACCGCGTCGTTCGAGTCCGCTTGAACACAGCGCGTTTGATGTCCTGATCGATCGTAGAGAAGCCCCGCGCGATGAACTGCTCCCCCGAAGGTTGATGCCCAACTTTCGGGGGGCAGTTCATCGAGCGGGGCTTTTCTTTTTCTGCGTCGAGATTCCCGTAACAACAAAGGTCTGGCAAAAATCATCAGGGGGAAGGGAATTTTCCCCCTGATGCATCCGTTAACGTCCTGTCCCGAAATGCCTTCATCATGGAGCCAATTGAATGAGAAAGCTTGTTATCGCCATCTCTATGCTCGCACTCGCGGCCTCGGCGGCTTTTGCCGACCCGATCCTCGATCGGCAGGCACTGATGAAGGAACGCGGAAAGATCGTCGGCGGCCTGTCGAAAGTGGTCAAGGGCGAGGAACCCTTTGATGCGGCGGCTGTGTTGACGCAACTTCAGGCGCTGCAGGCGAATGCCGACAAATTCGATGCCGATGCGCTGTTCCCGGCCGGCAACGACACCGGCGACACCACGGCCTCGCCGAAGATCTGGGAAGACATGGCTGGCTTCAAGGCAGCGGAGGACAAATATCTCGCCGACGTCAAGGCTGCGGTCGCTGCGGCTCCCGCCGATGCCGACGCGCTGAAGGCGCAAGTCGGCGCTATCGGCTCCGATTGCGGCACCTGCCATCAAGGCTACAGAATCAAGAAGGGCTGATCACCAGCCATGGCGTGGCTGAAAAAACTTGTCGGCGCCGTCGTCATTCTGGGCGGCGTCGGCGCGGTTGCCGGGTGGGTCCTGTCGGCGCCGGTGAGGCTCGACAGGGAAACTCTGGCCAAGCTCGGTCCTGGCGACGCTGCCAAGGGCAAGCGCATCTTTTATGCCGGCGGTTGCACATCCTGCCATGCAAAGCCGGGCTCACAGGGCGACACGCGGCTTCAGCTCGTTGGGGGCCTCGAACTCAAGACGCCCTTCGGAACCTTCGTGCCGCCCAACATTTCGCAAGATCCCAAGGACGGTATCGGCGCATGGTCTGTCGAGGACCTCGCCAATGCCATGCTGAAGGGCGTGTCGCCTTCTGGTGAGCATTTTTATCCGGCGTTTCCCTATGCATCCTACGCGCGCATGAATCCGGCCGACATTGGCGATCTCTATGCCTTCTTGAAGACGTTGCCGGCCGTCGCCGGCAAGGCGCCGGGCAATTCGCTCGATTTCCCCTTCGATATCCGCCGCGGCATCGGCCTGTGGAAATTGCTCTACCTCAGCGACCAGCCGGTTGTTGCCTTCCCCGAAGGCACGCCTGATCCGGTGATATCAGGCCGCTACCTGGTCGAAGGGCCAGGCCATTGCGGCGAATGCCACACGCCGCGCGATCTTGCGGGCGGCACGAAGAAGAACGAATGGCTGGCGGGCGCCGTGGCCGCGGAAGGCAGTGGCGTCGTGCCGAACATCACATCAGGCGAGGGCGGTCTCGCCGAATGGTCGGAGGCAGATATCGCCAACTATCTCGAAACCGGCTTCACGCCCGATTTCGATTCGGTCGGCGGCGCCATGGTCGACGTCCAGCGGAACATGGCCGAACTGACGCCGCAGGACCGTGCGGCCATCGCCGCCTATCTGAAGGCGATCCCGGCGCATCCAAACGGCTATCCGGCCCGCAAGAAGACGGCGAACTAGACCGGGTCTGCGGATAACAGGTGGCGGTCGCCGAGAAAATCGAAGCCCGTTTCGAAGAAATGGTTGTAGTTGCAGGTCAGCTCTTCGCCAGGCGCGATGTCGCGCAGCGCAAAGCTCTCCTCGGGTGAGGAGACGTCGCAGTTCGGCTCGTCGGCATGGTTCATATAGCGCGCGTCGTCGGCTTCGAAGACGATGTAGTTCGGATCGCGGCGGTCGGGATAGGAGTAGCGATCGAGATAGCTCTTCACCGGGCCGGCCACGCGCTCATAAGTCTCGACCTCGATGAGCCGATCGAACCTTGGGTCCAGCTTCCAGATCAGAGTGCCGCGAGGAATGTGGTTCTTGGCAAAGACGCCGATTCCCTGGATAGGCGATTTGTCGAGATAGACGTCGACGAGCAGCATAATGGACCTTTACGCGATTGGAGGCTGTCAGGCCGGGAAAAGCCGCGCACTGGGTAGCGCGCGGTCACCGCAATTGCGAGTGAAAATGAGCAACGGGAACTTCAAAAAGTCCTGATCAACCAGCCCTCCGGAAAGGGCGCGTCGATCATCGTCTGGAGTCAGCGTTGCTGCAGCGCCAGACGGACGCCCAAAGCGCAGTAGATGCCGCCGACAACTTTGCCCTGCCATCGTAACACTGACGGATTTCGGCGCAGGAGCGTGCCGAGCCGGCCAGCGCTCACGGCAAAGACGACCGTGCTGAAAAGGCCCAGTACGACGAAGATGACCCCCAACGCGGCCATCTGAAGCATCACCGTTCCGTTTTCAGGCCGCACGAACTGAGGCAGGAAGGCGAGGAAGAACAGAGCGGTTTTGGGGTTGAGCACTTCGGTCAGGACAGCCTGTCGAAACGCCTTGCCGGCAGAGATCGCAAGCGCGCCGGCAGCCGGATTGGCCGGTGTTTTCTCCATGATCGCGCGAATGCCGAGATAGATCAGGTAGGCCGCGCCGATGTACTTTATGACGATGAACAGCGTCGCCGACGCGGCGATGACCGCCGATATGCCGATCATCGCCATGACGGTGTGAAAGACATCGCCGGCAGCGATCCCGGCGCCCGTCGCGATGCCGACCTTGGTTCCGGAACTCGTTGCCCGGGCGATCGTCAGCAGGGTGGCGGGGCCTGGAATGAAGACGAAGCCGAAAACGACCGCGATGTAAGCGATCAGAGTGGTGAGGTCGATCATTTGTTGGTTGCTCCCGTAGGCTGCGCCTTGCCCATCACTTTCAGCGCGAAGGAATAGGTGTAGGCGATCTCTTCCAGCCGCGAAAACCGGCCGGAAGCGCCGGCATGGCCCGAATCCATGTTGATCTTGAACAGAACCGGATTGTCCCCGCTCTTGCGATCACGCAGGCGGGCCACCCATTTGGCCGGTTCCCAGTAGGTGACGCGCGGATCGGTGAGACCGGCCAGCGCCAGGATCGGCGGATAGTCGTGATCAGCGACATTGTCATAGGGCGAGTAGGCGGCAATGGTCCGGTAGTCGTCGGCGGACGCGATCGGATTGCCCCATTCGGGCCATTCCGGCGGCGTCAGCGGCAGGGTCGCATCGAGCATGGTGGTGAGCACATCGACGAAGGGAACCTCGGCGACAATGCCGCCAAAACAATCCGGCGCCATGTTGGCGACGGCACCCATCAGCATGCCGCCGGCCGAACCGCCCTGCGCGACGATACGGTCATGCGCCGTGTAACGCTCCGTGACCAGATGGCGCGCGACGGCGATGAAATCGGTGAACGTGTTCATCTTGTTCTCCCGCTTGCCCTCATCGTACCAGCCATAGCCCTTGTCCTTGCCGCCGCGAACGTGAGCGATGGCGAAGACGAAGCCACGGTCGACCAGCGAGAACCAGTTGGTGTTGAAGGCGGCCGGCACGGTGATGCCATAGGAGCCGTAGCCATAAAGCAGGCAAGGTGCGGATCCATCCAGCGGCGTGTCGCGATGATGCAAAAGCGAGATCGGCACCAGTTCGCCGTCGCTGGCCGGCGCCATCAGGCGCCGCGTGACATAGTGGTCCGCATCATGGCCGGACGGCACTTCCTGGGTCTTCAGCAGCACCCGCTCGCGGGTGCGCATATTGTAGTCGAACACCTGCGCCGGCGTCGTCATCGACGAGTAGGAAAAGCGCATGATCTCGGTGTCGTACTCATAAGAACCCGACAGTCCGAGCGAGAAGGCCTCCTCGTCGAGGGACAGAAGATGCTCCTCGCCGCTGATCCGGTCGCGCACGACGATGCGCGGCAGGCCTTCCTTGCGTTCGAGCCGGACCATGTGGTCCCTGAAGCCGATCACCGACAGGATCAGCCGACCGGGCTCATGCGGCACCAGTTCCTGCCAGTTGGCGCGCACGGGATCGCCCGCCGGTGCCGTCATGATCTTGAAGTCCTTGGCGCCGTCGGCATTGGTCAGGATGAAGAAGATATCGCCGCCTTCTTCCAACTCGTACTGAAGGCCAATCTCGCGCGGCGACACCAGTTTCGGCTCGGCAAACGGATCGTCGGCGCGCATCAGGCGGTATTCCGAGGTCTCGTGATCGTTGATGCCGATCATGATCCACTCGTTGTTGCGGGTGCCGTCGACATTCATGAAGAAGCCGGGATCGGTTTCCTCATAGATCAGCCGGTCGCTTTGCGGGCTGTCGCCAAGCGCATGGAACAGCACCTTCGACGGGCGGTGGTTGGGATCGAGACGTGTATAGAAGAAGCCGTCATTGCCAGCGTTCCAGACACCTGAACCGCCGGTGTCGGGGATCTGGTCCGCAAGCTCCCTGCCGTCGGCAAGGTCACGCACGCGAAGCGTGTAGAATTCGGAGCCCTTGTCGTCGAATGCCCAAAGCAGCCTTGCGTGGTCGGCCGAATGGTCGACGCCGCCAAGACGGAAATAGGCCTTGCCCGCGGCCTCCGCGTCGCCATCGAGCAGGATATGCTCGGCGCCGCCGTCGCGTGGCATGCGGAAATAGCGCGGCTGCTCGCCACCAAGCTTGAAGGACGAGCCATAGGCATAGGGTCCGTCCTTCATCGGCACGGAAGAATCGTCTTCCTTGATACGGCCCTTCATCTCCTTGAAAAGCTGCTTCTGCAGTTCGACCGTGTCGGCCATCAGCTTCGACTGGTACGCGTTCTCCGCCTCGAGTTCTACGCGGATTCCCGCATCGAGCAATGACGGGTCGCGGAACATCTCCTGCCAGTTGCCGGCCCGCAGCCAGGCATAGTCGTCGGTTCGCGTGATGCCGTGATGCGTGTCGGAAACCGGCCGCTTCTCGGGCGTAGGCGGGCTGACGATCGGAAATATGGATGTCTTGGTCATTGCGTCTCGCTTTGCCAGTATCTTGAATGGGCCAGTATCTTGAATGGACCATCTCAAATGGAGAAATATCTTGAACGGCGAATGAACACGCCGCTCAGGGCAGGTTCAAGAGCCACAGCGTATGGGTTGTGTCGGCTCCAGGAGATGAGCCGGGAGGAGAGATGATGACTATTTGGTCTCGGACTGCTGCGGCTTTCGCCGTTGCTTCACTAACTCTGGCCTTTGCCGGCCAGTCTCATGCGACCGTATTCGCGGCTTGGCAAGTGGCCAATGTGCCGTTCGGCGATACGCTCAATCTACGCAAATACCCTTCGGGCACATCCCAGAAGCAGGCGGGATATCCGAACGGGACCGTTCTGCAGATGACCGGGCGATGCACCGGCGGAATAAACCTGCTCGACATCGCCAACCAGCCGGCATGGAAGCAGGAACAGAAGATTCGCTATCGCTGGTGCGAAGTCTGGCATGATCCGGCCCAGAACGGCAATTTCATCACCGGCTGGGCCTATGGCAAATACATCACCCCGCAATGATTGACGCGGCAGCAATCAGCCGATCGGTTGGATGACAGGCATGCATGATTGCTTACGTATGACCACGGCAACCTATGGTTTTGTGGATAAATGTGAACAACCAATATTGCTCGGGCGATAGCCAAGCAAGATCAAACATTAAAACCCGTTTCGTGAGTTGCCACGAATGTAACGGCGATCTGACGTTACGTCAGCCGCCGCCGGCGGGAGCGCGAAATATCGATAAATTACACAATGCACGAAAGATTGAAGCTGATCGTGGAATAATTGATCAATATCGTTCAATATAGCGTAAGGGCCGAATTGACTTACTTGGTCTCCGCGCTCATTGATGTGCCCGCGACACGAATCGTAGAAACTCTACCTGCACAAAATTCGTGCGATGCCCTGCTTGTAAAAAAGGGCGCAGATCGATGTAACTCTTGTTGGGGCCCGAAGACCATGGATATTGTCGAAACACCTTCCAGAAACAGCGATGCGCTGATCGAATTGACCGCCGATGTGGTGGCCGCCTATGTCAGCAACAATCCCGTGCCGGTCGGCGAATTGCCGAACCTGATATCCGATGTCCATGCTGCGCTCGGGCGTGTGGGCGGAACCGCCGAACAGCCGCCTGCCGACAAGCAGAAGCCGGCGGTCAACCCGAAGCGGTCGGTTCATGACGACTACATCGTCTGCCTTGAAGACGGCAAGAAGTTCAAGTCGCTGAAGCGTCATTTGATGACCCACTATGACCTGACACCGGATCAGTATCGCGAAAAGTGGAACCTTGACCCGACCTATCCGATGGTTGCACCCAACTATGCGGCTGCCCGGTCACAGCTTGCCAAGAAGATGGGCCTCGGCCGCAAGCGCAAAGCGCGGTAATCGCTGCCAGAGCAATTCCAGCGCATAGAGCTTTCCCTTGGGAATTGCGTTAAAATAAGCCAGATCGGATCGACATCAACGGCGCCTTCGGGCGCCGTTTGATTTTTGCGCGCCGCGACGCGCGGATCGGGTGTGGAGGTGTCAGGCGGTCTGCTTGAGCGCTGCCTCGGCGTCGCGCTTGATGCGCTTGACCATCGAGCGAAGGCCGTTGGCGCGCTGCGGCGACAGATGTTCGTCGAGGCCGAGTTCTTTCAATGTCGCTTCCGCATCGGTCTGCTGGATTTCGCTGGCGGTCCTGCCGGAAAACAGCGCCAGCATGATCGCAACCAGCCCACGCACGATATGAGCGTCCGAATCGCCGGTGAAGGTGATGACTGGGTCGGCTCCAGCTCCGCGTTCGGTGGTCAGCCAGACCTGGCTCACGCATCCCGGCACCTTGTTGGCGGCGCTGCGCTGCTCGTCGGGAAATGGCGGCAGCGCCTCGCCGAGTTCGATGACATAGCGATAGCGGTCTTCCCATTCCTCGAGGAACGAAAAATCGTCGCGGATCGTCTGGATCGTGGTGGTCATGGCCCGGATATAGTCACGCGGCGGCGCCGCGTCACGGAAAAAACAAGGACACCGCGGGCGTCGAGAGGGCAGACAGCCCGCGGTGCGCCGTCGAAACGGCTTAATTCTGAGGCGGCAGGTTGACGGTCTCGGGCAAGACGATTTCTTCGGGCAGGCTGCCGGTCATCGTGGATGTGTCGGGGCTGGCGGCGGACTTGTCGTCCATTATCGCTGCCGCGATCTTGGCGGTCTCCTTGGCGCGGGCGGTGATGGTGTGCATTGCCGACTTGCCGGTCTCGCAGACATCGGGCTTGCGTTCGCAAATGCCGGCGATATCGCCAACCGCTTCGCGTGCCGCAAACAAGGCCTGGATCGGCCCGACGCTTTCGCGGCCCGATTCATCGGGGCCGACAGTCAGCGGCAGCGCCAGCAGCACCAGCGAAAACCAGAAAGCCATTCTTATGAGGAAGACCATGCCCTTGCCCTCTCGTCGTGACCGGATCATGCATCCATATGGCATGACCTCTTTTGTAGGCAGGATCTTGGCACACAGGCGCAAAGGACGGCTTGCAGGCAAAGAGAGAATTTTCCTCAAATTTTAGGCAAATTCGAGACGAAGCGTTCTGCAATCGTTTTGTCTCAATTGCCAGTGATTTTCCTTAACAACAAATAACCATATATCCCCATGATTTTCCTGTATTTTTCTTGGAATGTGGAAGTCCGAGTGCCGTGTGCGCTCTGTCCGATAGGTGCCGTCGCCGGATAACTCTCCGTTTACTATGGCTGCATTTGCCCGTGCTTTCGGCGGCCGGCATCCCGATATTTGCCGCAGGCCAGGGCCTTGGTCGGCCCTGCCTTATCCATTCCTTAAACGCTGGATGCGAGTTTCAAAGCCAACCAGAACCATCTGCAAAGCAGAGCTGTCCACGACAAGTGCGAGTGCGTTGAGTTGAGTTCAATCAAGGCCAGATACGTTGAATTGCCTGGCGCGATTTCTGCCGGTTGCGAACGTATGGTCCATCCGTCCATCCTTGGGCGGAGCGACCGCGAGCGCCAGCGCCGTTTCATCGGCGTCATGCTCGCCGCTCCTTTCTTTGCCGCCGGCGCCGCGGTCACGCTGGTCACTTCAGGCATGGGCGTTGCCGTCACCATGGCCGCCATCTTCGCCGCCTTTGGCCTGTGCTGGTTCGTCGCCTTGCTGGTGGCAGCGACCGGCAAGATGGCGATGGCGAGTCGGGTCGCCCTGGTGCTGGCCGGCATTTCGCTCGGCAGTCTCATTGCCGCCGCGGGCGGGTTGGGTTCGCCTGTCGCCATGCTTGTCTTGGCGCTGCCTTTCGAAGCCTGGTGGATCGGCGGCTCGCGACGTGCAGCACTGTGGGGAGCCGTGTCGGCCGCTGTCGCCATCCTGGCTCAGCCTTTGGCTGGAACCGTATTTCCTTTCGCAGGAGCGCAGATCGCGGCGTGGCACTGGCTGGTGCCGTTGGTGTGGGCGCTGACACTGATGCCGCGTGCATCGGCGTTTCAAAACACCGCCGACGCGGCTGTGGTCGACACTGCCGACCGGCTCGAAGACATCATCGATGCGGTGGTCTTGCGCGTTGCCCGTCATGGCGAGGTACTGGACGCGTCGCCAAAGGCCCGCACGCTTTTGAAACTGCCGCCCGAACTGCTGTCCGGAAACGGCCTCTTCGATCGCGTCCATCTGTCGGATCGCGTTTCCTATCTCAGCGCGATGGCCGACATGCGCGACGGTGCGCTGTCGCGCCGGCTCGAATTGCGCATCCGGCTGCCTCAGAACGGCAATAGCCTGACGGCCGACAATTACCGGCCGTTCTCGCTTGATCTGGTGCGTGGTGAGGAACAGGGTGGCGTCTTTACGCTCGTCCTGCGCGAGAATGACGAGATCAGCCGGTTGCGCGAGGATCTCGCGGCGGCCAATGAGGCGGCCGCATCCGCCGAGGTGGCGAAGGGGCGCTTCCTGGCGGTGGTCAGCCACGAACTGCGCACGCCGTTGAATGCCATCATCGGCTTCTCGGATATGCTGCTGCACGAGATGTTCGGCGCCTTCAAGGATCCGCGCCAGAAGGAATATGTCGGCTTGGTACGGGATTCGGGCCAGCATCTGCTCGCCGTCGTAACCTCGATACTCGACGTGTCCAGGATTGAATCGGGCGTTTACGCGACCGAACCCGAGCCGTTCCGGTTCGCGGAAGCGGTCGACATGTGCCAGTCGATGATGCAACTGCAGGCGCAGGCCAAGAACATCGATCTGCGGGCGCAGATCGCGCCGGACGCCGGCGACATCAATGCCGATCAGCGCGCCGTGCAGCAGATGCTCATCAACCTGGTCTCCAACGCGATCAAGTTCACCCCCGACGGCGGCGACGTCGTCGTCGGTGCCAAGCGGATCGGTTCGCGCCTGCATTTCTGGGTCAGGGACACCGGCATCGGCATCGCCGAGGAGGATTTCGCCAATCTCGGCAAGCCCTTCATGCAGATCCAGAACGACTATACCCGCCGTTTCGAGGGGACTGGTCTTGGCCTTTCACTTGTCAAGGGTCTGGTGGCGCTCCACGAAGGCACGATGTCCATCGAAAGCATGCCGGGCGAGGGCACCACGGTGACCATCAGCCTGCCGGTGAACGGACCGAAGGGACATCAGGCGGAGAAGGCCGGCGTGCTGACCATGCCTGTAGCGATGGCGAAAGGGGACAGAAATGGCTCGCTCCGCAAAACAGGCTAAGGCGGTCAAGCGCCGCAGCAACGCCTTTCAGGACGGCGCTGTCGCCGTCGGCGGCATGATCTCGCGCAACCCTGTCCTGGTGGGCGGCTCGACGGCATTCCTGGTGACGCTGTTCTACGTCTCCGCAAATGCCTTGTGGTACCAGCCTTTCCCGCATGCCGGCGCATTCTTCGCGACCCGCAGCATTGCGGGTTTTCCGCACGCGGCGCCCGACGAGCCGGAAACGACGTTCAACATCGTGCGGCCATCCGGCGCGCCGGCACCGATCAAGGGCGATCCGGTTGTCGAGCAGGTGCAAGGCATATTGAAGGATCTCGATTTCTATTCGGGAACGGTCGACGGCATTTCCGGACCCAACACCCGCAAGGCTATCCAGGACTATCAGCAGAAGGTTGGGCTCAACACGTCCGGCGAGATCGACGCGCTTCTGCTCGATCAACTGGGCGCGACGCCGAAAACCGCTTCCGTGGTACCCAGGCCGCAGCCGCGTCCGGATACGTCGGCCGCCGTTCCGGTGTCTTTGCAGACAGGTTCGGGACAGACAAATTCCGGACAGGCGAATGCCGCGACGCAAGCGCCCGATGCCCGCATCGTCAAGATCCAGGCCGGGCTCAAGGCGTTCGGCAATGACGACATGCAGCTGGATGGTGTCGTCGGCGCGCGCACCAAGGCAGCGATCAAGGAATTCCAGTCGCTGTTCGGGCTGCCGCAGACCGGCGAGCCCGATGAGATCGTCTACGTCAAGATGCGCGAGATCGGCCTGACCAACTGACGGCTGAAACGACGGCTCGCCCAGCGGGGGAAATATCGACAAAGCAATTCCAGGAAAAGTGTGAAACGGTTTTCCGTCCGGAATCGCGTCAAACAAGGGCTAAAGTAGTTTGCCGTTTCCTTGAAACGGCAAACTACTTTAGAGAACCCGCCTGCCTTGTTCTCATGCATGCCGTTGTTCCAAAACCGGGACCCACCTTTTGGGCGACATGCATTCGCGGAGTTTTCTCATGCGTGTCACATCGGATCTGTGGGTCTCGGCCCTGTTGCGCCGGGTTTTCAGCGCCGGTGGATTTGCCGCCGTGGTCAAGCGCGGCGCGACCGAGGCCGGCGCTGTGTTCGTGCTGGCGCGGGGCAGGCTGGGTGAGGTTGCCCTGTTCGGGCCGGCGCCGCAGACAAGCTATGATTCGGCCAAGCCCGACGACCGGTTTTTCACTCTGCTCGGAGCCGGCGAGGATGCCGCGGTGCTCGACGCTAGGCTGGAAAGGGAGAAAAAGTTCGATCCCGATATCTGGGTGGTCGAGATCGAGGCCGGCACCGTGCCCGTCGAGGAGCTTATTTCCGTGAAGACGCCCTGAGGCCGGAGGTATCAGCCGCATCGTCGCTGTTCGAAGCGGTGCCTGTATCGCTGTTGGCAGGTGCTGCGCCGCGAACCGCCCTTGAAAGGGTTTCCGCCCGCCACGACCGCATCTTGTCCTGGGCCGCTTCGCGATGCAGCAGCCGGTAACGGTCGAGGAAAGTCCGGATAGCCTGCGGATGCGGGAACTGGCTGGGATAGACGGCAACCGTGATCAGGAAGGCCCTGTCTTCGCTGAGGTCGAGCGAGCGTAAGGCGGCAAGCAGCGAGGCGTAATTCTGGTTGGCGGTGAGCGATCGCGCGATCTCGAAATCGATATCGAGTGCATCGGCGAGCGCGGTTTGGAAGAACGCGGCGTTTCCCGTCAGAGCTGTCTCGCGCAATTTCACATAGGTGTCGGCGCCCTTGAAAGGATCGGCGCCCGTCGCTGCCGCCTCGTCGCCGGTGCGCATCATCGAGCGCAGCCTGCGCCGTGCATTCTCAGCCGCGATGCCGAGTGCCTGTTCCCGGGCCAGCTCGCCGGAGGCGCTTTCCGCGCTCGCTGGCGCGATCTTGTCTGCTGCAGCGGCGTTCGCATCCGGGTCCGGCGCACGCACCAGGGTTGGCCTCTCGAGGGCCCTGATCAGATCAGCAATGGTCGGGTTCAAGCTCTTGCGGCGCGCGATGGCACGCGCATGCGGCAGGCCATGTCGCCCGATCAGGGCGATGAGATCGATGTCGCTGACGGCGCGTGAGCGGATGAGCAGCGGCGCGGCAATGTCGACCGGTTCCTCGCAAAGGCGGCGCACCAGGGCGGCGGGGGCGTATTCGCATTCGGAAAGGGCGGCCGCCACGTAACGGCGAGATTCGACGGACACATTGTCGAACAGCGGCAGCGTCAGGTCTTCGAGTTGGCCAATCTCACGGCGTGAAGGGCGGGTGAGCGAGCAAAACGCCGACACTGCGGCGCGGAACAGCCTTTCGGCCTTTCCCGAGTCTTTTCGCACCGCGATTTGCCTGAAGTCCGAAGATGACACGAAGGATACGCCCGTACTCGACACAAGCTTGGCCGCGCTCGACCGGGACTGTGCCGGTTTCGCGAGCGCCAAGAACAAAGATCAAGTTAGCGGCGATCCGTTAGCGTTCCGTTAACCCTCTGCCGGCCTTAATGACATTTGGAGGCGTTGCGTTGTGCTCCGGGGAAACCGAGAGGAATGCGCGAACCATGGGCATGGTACTGTCTTTCGTGCCGCGTACGGCACCAAACACCAGAGTAAAGCAAACCGTCGAAATGCCGGCGGCGGTGATCATCTTTCCCGGCATCCGCTACGAGCGGCCGTGTGCCGGCGAAGTGCGGCCGGTCGATCCCGACAAGCCGGGCTCGCCAGGGACGAAGCCGGTCCCGCATCACTAGAAGTCCTGCAACTCGCAGGAACTCTGTTCGAAGAAGTGCGACACGATTGGCTTCCAGCTGCTGTCGGGCACGAAGGCGCGGATGACGAAGATGCCTTCCTCGATCGGCGCTTCGACGAAGATCGCCCCCTGAAGATCCTCGGGAAGGTCCTTGCGCACGTCGATCATTTGCGCCGGCGTCAGCACGACGGCATCCAGAACGCCGCCGGTCGCTGTGTGGTCGTTGAAGGAATAGATGTTGTGGCCGCTGCGGTCATAGACCGAGACCGACCAGAACGGGACATGTCCAGGTGCCTTGACGCGGACCATGCCTTCGCCCAGATCGAACCGGCAGGCCGTCGCGTAAAACAGCGGGTCGACGGATTTCACCACGGGCGCGCCACCGGCCTCGGCATCGAGCCGCGTCATCTTGTATAGGTCCGACGCCATGGACAGCCGCGACCAGGCATCGCGTTCGGAAAACTCGGGCACCAGCAGCAGCACGGCGATGTGCACGATGCCGGCGCCGAGCAGGCCGAGCAGGACGGCATGCAGAAGTCCGCGCATCGCAGCGTAAAAACTACGCATTGCAGCCGACCTTGACGATTTGCGGCAGCGAGACGTCCGACAGGCCGGTGCTGCTGGCGATCGGCGTGTCGTAGAAGGTCAGCACGAAATACATCCTGCCGGAGCCGTCTGTCAGCAGCCAGTTGCCCGGCATCGGGTGATGGCCGGCGGAAATGATCACCGAATTGTCGGGCTGGCGCACCACCCCATAGGATTGCAGCGCCGCCAGCCGGGGTTTGCCGGTTTCGACCACGCCGAGCGACTGGTCGGCGGCATAAAGCGTCCAGAACCGTGCCGTCGGAAAACCACCCTCGATTGTGTAGGTGCATTCGCGCTTGAGCTCGGCGCCGCCCGTGTCGCGCTCGGCGACGAAGGACAGCCCTTCGGCGCGGCCGAGCGCAAGTACGCCCTCGCGCGCCACACGGGCCTTGGAATAGGGATCGGCGGCCGGCGTGCCGATATCGGGAAAGGCCGTCCATTGGCCGATCCGGATGGCGCCGACACCATCCTGGACTTTCAGCGCATACCAGACGCTGCTGCCACCGCCGACGATGGCTATGGCAAGCGAAAGCAGCGTCAGGAAGGCATTCTTGAGCATGAGGGGCCGGGAACACGAAGAGTTGCCGCTCGGGGATATCGCGGCGCGGGGCCTCGTGGCAAGCGGGCCGATGGATTTGCCGCCCCGGACCAGTTGAAAGACCTGCCCAGTCGGAAAGATCACAGCGCCGACAGCGTCTCCGGCGGTTGCGGCGTACTGAGGACGGGGGCCGACTGGAACAGCGTGGTCATGTCCCGCAGCGTCTGGGTCGTGCGGCTGGACAGCACCGGCGGCCGCTCGGCCGCCGCATTGGCCGCCGCCTGTTCGTCGCTCTTCTTCAGCGCTTCCTCGGCCTTGGCCGCTATCTCCTCGTCGACGAAAGGTTTGTCGATGCCGGGGATCGGCTTGAGGTCGATATTCTGGTGCGCGTAGACCATCAGTCGCTGCCACACCATCGCCGGCAGCGAGCCGCCGGTCATGTTCTTGGTCGGCGTGAAGTCGTCATTGCCCATCCACACCGCCGCCGTGTAGTTGCCGGTGAAGCCGACAAACCAGGCGTCGCGGTAGGATTGCGTCGTGCCCGTCTTGCCGGCGACGACGATGTTGGGAAGTTGAGCCCGCCGCGCGGTGCCCATCACCGGCACTGCCGCCAGCATGGTGTTCATCGATTTCAGTGCCTGCTCCGACAGCACCCGGTGCGGCGGCGGCGCATCCTTGGCGAAATCATAGACCACCTCGCCGGTGCGGGTGACGAGCTGGCTGACGCCGTGCCGGGAGCCGACGAAGCCATTGTCGGCGAACACGCTGTAGCCCGTCGCCTGGTCCATCACGGTCATGCCCGAGGTGCCGAGAACCATCGTCTTGTGTGCTTCGATCGGCGATTCCACACCCATCGCCTCGGCCATGGCCTTGATCGGGCCAATGCCGAGATGATCCTTGGCCAGCCGCACCGGCACGGTGTTGATCGATTTCGCCATTGCCATGATCAGGGTGACGTTGCCCGCCGATCCGCCGTTGTAATTGTGCGGTGACCAGCTGCCCCAACTGATCGGGCCGCCGGAAATAATGGAGTTGGGAGTGAAGCCGTGTTCCATCGCCGTTGCGTAGACATAGGGCTTGAATGACGAGCCGGTCTGGCGCAGCGCCTTGGTGGCGCGGTTGAACTGGCTGGCGCCGTAGTCGCGGCCGCCGACGATGGCGCGCACGGCGCCGTTGGTCTCGATGACCACGACCGCGCCCTCGGTGACGTTATACTCCTTGCCGAACTGGCGCAGGTGGAACTCCACCGATTCTTCCGCCGCCTTCTGGATGTTGGCGTCGAAGGTGGTGTGGGCGACGAGCGAGTGCTGGCCCGGCTTGGCGATCTTCTTGACCTCGTCGAATGCCCAGTCGAGGTAATAGTCAGGGCTTTTCTGTTCGCCGCGGTCGACGACATCGGCCGGATGCAGCCTGGCCTGCAGGACCTGGCCTTCGGTCATGAAGCCGGCATCGACAAGGTTGGACAGCACCACGTTGGCGCGCGCGCGCGCCGCCGGCAGGTTGATGTGCGGCGCATATTTGGTCGGCGCCTTGAACAGGCCGGCCAGCATCGCCGCCTCGGCGAGGTTCAGGTCCTTGACGCTCTTGCCGAAATAGAAGTCGGCGGCCGCCTCGATGCCGAACGTGCCGCCGCCCATATAGGCGCGGTCGAGATAGAGCTGCAGGATCTCCTTCTTCGACAGATTGGCCTCGAGCCACAGCGACAGGAAGGCTTCCTTGATCTTGCGCTCCAGCGTGCGCTCATTGGTGAGGAACAGGTTCTTGGCCAATTGCTGGGTGATGCTCGAGCCGCCCTGGACGACGGAGTTCGCCCGCACATTCTCGAAGATGGCGCGCGAAAGGCCGAGCACATCGATGCCGTAGTGATCGAAGAAGCGACGGTCCTCGGTGGCAAGCACCGCCTTGATGACGTGATCGGGCATCTCGTCGACCGGCACGGAATCGCGCTGGATGATGCCGCGCTGGCCGATCTCGTTGCCATAGCGGTCGAGGAACGTGACGGCGAAGTCGCCCTGGGCGCGCCAGTCGCCGGCAGTGTCCTGGAAAGCCGGAATGGCCAGCGCCAGCATCACCACGATGCCGACGGCGCCGAGCGTGAAACCTTCGCTCAACAGTTCGATGATGCCACGGCGCCAGCCGTTGACGCGGAAGCGCCGCGAGAAGATCGTCGCCGATTCCCAGAACTGGCGCGCCTTGAAACCGATCTCGTAGAGCGAGGAATCGATCCACGCGTCGAGCGCCAGCAGCCGGGCGGCGATCGGACCTCTTCTCTTGCGCGGTTCGGGACTGGCCATTCGATATCCGGCTAGCAATTGCACGACCTGAGAACCGCAAACCGGCAATTTCAGGGCGATGCATTCCGCAAGACTATTCCTCCATTTTTCCAGCACTCACAAGGGCGGCGAAGACACAGTATCGGGTTTGTTGCTGATGGGCCGGGCCGGGAATACAACTCGACGCCAACAGCATGTGACAGTAAAAGCCCGCGCCTCCAGCGGCGACGTGTGCTTTTTTATCACTGCAGCACGGGCGCGCCTCAAGCAGCTCGCAGGCTTTCTTTCGGGCGCAAATTCTGGTTCATGCGGAACAGGTTCAATGGGTCGTAGCGCTGCTTGATTTCCAGAAGCCGTCGATGGTTGCCACCATAGGCCGCTTCGACCCGGTCGACCTCGTCCTCTGGCATGAAGTTCACATAGGCGGTGCCGGCGGCATAAGGTTTGGCCGCCTCGTAGATTGAACGAGCCCAGTCGGTGCAAGCCTTGTCCATCGTCGGTTCGCGCCAGCGGGCGTGAACGTTCATGACGAAATGCGAACTGCGCTGTGGAAACGCCGTTGCGTCCTCCTTGACGCGACCTGCCGCGCCGCCGACATGGCCGATAAATATCTCGCATTCGGGTCCCGGCAGCCTGGCTATTGCCCCCCTGACGACCGCAGCCGCCTCCTCGGAAAACTCGGTGAAGTCATGGCTCTTCCAGTAGTTGCGGGCGCCGGGCGTGAGCAGTGGGTCGAATGCCTGCTGCCAGCCGGTGAACGGGCTGGGGCCCACGACATCGGCAATCGGCGTGCCGATGGCTCGAAGTTTTTGCGTCGCCTTTTCGCCTGCCTCGATGTCGCCGCAATAGCACATGGCCAGCACCAGAACCTCCTTGCCATGCCACTCCGCGGGCAGGAAGGGCAGCGGCGGCGCCTGCCGCATGACCACCCAGCAGGTCAACTCGTCAGGTGCGGTCTCGAGCGCCTTGCGATACTCCCGCAGCACCTTTTCGGCATCGGCGAAGGGATGGACGACAAGCCCCGCCAGCACTTGCGGTCCAAACTCATGGAGTTCGAACTCGAATGCCGTGACGACGCCGAAATTGCCGCCGCCGCCGCGCAGCGCCCAGAACAAGTCCGGATTTTCGGCATGGCTGGCCCGGAGCAGTTTGCCATCGGCGGTGACCACATCGACGGAGGCAAGATTGTCGATGGTCAGGCCGAATTTGCGGGTGATCCAGCCGAAGCCGCCACCCAGCGTCAGGCCGGATATGCCGGTGGTCGAGTTGATGCCGGTCGGTACCACCAGCCCGAAGGCCTGCGTTTCCTTGTCGACATCGGCAAGCGTCGCGCCAGGCCCGACCCATGCCCGCCGCGCAGCGACATCGACCCGCACCGATTTCATCAATGACAGATCAATCATCAGGCCACCATCGCAGACCGCACTTCCGGCAATGTTGTGGCCGCCGCCGCGCACCGAGACGAGAAGCCTGTTCTCCCTGGCGAAATTCACGGCACTGACGACATCGGAAGCGCCGACGCAGCACACGATCAGCCCGGGCCGTCGGTCGACCGTGGCATTCCAGACGGTTCGTGCTTCGTCATACGCGGCATCGCCTTCGCTCAGCATTTTGCCGCGCAATTGTGCCGAAAACGCTTCCAGGGCTGCGGCGTCGACTGTCGTTTTGCCGCGTTCAAGCGTGGTGAGGCTCATGGTGTTCATGGTTTCCTCCCGATTTGCAGATGAGCTGTCCTATCCCAAAAGACGGTTTTACTGTGCGCTTATATTAGCTATCGCGCAAGTTTCGCATCGGGCAGCGTTCCGACTCGCAAGCCGGGCACATGGTGCCGCCAGCCGGCGATCTCAGCCGTTTTGCCCGCGCGACCTTGCACCCTCGGCCGCCAGGATGCCGATCATGCTGATGCGAATGTGAGCGAAGCAGCGTAGCGCTATCCCACTCCTCAGGCCGGTTCGCGCTTCAGCGCCTGCGCCATGCAGTGGATGCCGCCGCCGGTCTTGGAAATCTCGTTCATGTCGACGGCCGCGACCTCGAAACCGCGCGCCTTGAGCTGGCCGATCAGCGTCTGGCTGGAGGTCGGCGCGATCACCCGGTCCTTGCCGAGCGACATGAAGTTGCAGCCGAGGGCCATCGTGTCCCGGAACGGCACGTCGATGATCTCGTGGCCCTTGCCCTTCAGCCAGTCGACGATGCCGGGTTCGGTGCAGGCGAGGCAGACGGCGGTCAGCTTTTCGGCGATCGGCACCACCATCAGGTCGATATGGACGTAGTATTCGTCGATGAAGGCGATGCGGGTTTCCCAGCCCTCCTTGTCGAACCAGGCTTGTACTTGGCGCGCGCCTTCCTCCTGCGTGCGGGCGCCGCCGCAGCCGATCAGCACGACGCCGTCCTCGATGACGTTGAAGTCGCCGCCCTCGAACGTACCAGCCGTGACCATGTCGTAGATCGGGATGCCGAGCTTTTCGTAGGTGCGGATTGCGGCATAATTCTCGCCGCGCCGCCACCAGTTGGCCATGGCGGTGATGAAGGCGCCGTAGGGCGTCATGACGCTGGAATCGCGGGAATAGACCTGCATCGGCAGTTCCGGCGTTGGCTCGTGCCAGTGGATGTTGACGCCGAAATGCTCGTAGGCGGCGACAAGGTCCTTGTGCTGCGCCTGGGCAATCTGCACGTTGCAGGGTGCCTCGCGCAGATGCTTTCGCGACAGCGAGCTAGTCGAGAGATGACGCAGGAAATTGGGTGAGCCGAGCAGCACGTCGGTCAGCACGTCGGTCTCGTTGGCGAAGCCCCAGGCGGTCAGCGGCTTGGTGCCGCCGGCGGGGTTGCGGCGCTGCAGCGAAAACGGCTCGGCGACAATGCGGTCATGAACGGTCATGGGGTGCTCCTTGTGATCAGATCAGCGGTCATTTGGCTTGGGGAATGCTCGGTATCCACCAGTCCCGTCCGCGCGGGGTGGTGACATATTCCGGCCAACGGAAATGGATCGGCGGTTCGTAATCGCAGAGCGGCGCGATCCAGTTCGAGCCGCCGATTCCGCCACCGGTGCGAGCGACGAATTCATTCATCGCCGCATCGCGGGCGGTCTGGTCTTCCAGCAGGCGAAGGGCCGCGAGCGCAACCGTGCGGGAGGCGCAAGCCACCATCGGGTCGATGGTGGCGGGAATACCGCCCAACGCATTCATCACCCATGCCGGATAGGGATAGCCGGTCTCCGAGCGCAGCGCCGGTCGGGCAACATAGAAGCGCGCCGTCGGCGTATGCCAGCTCATGTCGGTGTAATCGTCGGAGGTCGAATTGACTTGCGAGGGCGGCAGGTCGCGGCGCAGGATCGCTTCCGCCGCCTGCGGCTCGATCAAGCGCTCCAATTCTTCGATGAACGGCTCGTCGCTCGCCATGCGCCCGGCATTGACCTGTATTTCGCGCGCGACTGCCTTGGCGTCCTCGTCCCAGCGCGGCGGCCCGACCGTCGACAGTGCTTCATAGGCGATTTCGGCCATTACATGATTGGTAAGTCCCGGCCGTGACTTCGACACCCAATGCCGCTCGGTGCGGCAACCACTCATCGCTGCCGCCGCCTCGGCATTGCGGTCGAGCACCGCGGTGACCTGCTCGGCCATGGCAAGCGTCGGCACGCGGATCATGTACTGGATCTCGGCCAGCCCCGCCGGCAAATTGTCGGCGGTCGCTTGCCCCGCCGTCAGGATCGCCTCGCTGATCGACCAGCCGCCCTGGTGAGGCAGCATGGAATCGCGCAGAGCCTTGGAGGCCATGTACATCATCATCAATGCGTCGTTGGCGCCGGGGGCGCGCGCCGCCGAATGTGCTTGCGGAATGGGTGCAGCACCCGCAGCCAGCGCCCAGCGCTCCGGTTGGTCGCAGATGAAGCGATAGATCATCGCGTAGGCCGCGCCGCAATGCGTGTCCCAGCGCGCCGTGTTGCAGAGCGGCAGCATGTAGAACGGATGAAAGGAGATCATGCCGGCAAGGCCGTCATAATAGCCCTTGGCGGCATGGATCGGCTTTGACCCGCGCACCTTTTCCGCCGGCTCGCCGGTGAAGCGCAGCGTGCCTGATATGCCGTGGCGCTGCATCGCTGCCTTGGTCGCCAGCAGCCCGCCGAGGCTCGAAATGCCCAGCCCGGAATGCGGGTCGGTGTGGCCGCCGGCCTGGTTGCCAAGTCCCCGGCGCGGACGCTCGACCGTAGCGGCATCCTGGCAATTGCCCGGCACCGCGTCGTATTCGGCGTACATGCCGATGGTCGGGCCGGGGCCGTTGGTCCAATGCGCGCAGAAGGCGGTCGGCATGCCGCCGGAACCTTCTTCGACGGAAAAGCCTTCGAGTTTCAGTCGCTCGACATACCAGGCGGCGGATTGATATTCCCGCCACGCGGTCTCGCCGTAATCGAAGATGGTGCGTGTCCACGCGGACAACAACGGCTGGATGCCGTCGAGACAGGCAAGGGCGGTTGCTTGCGCCGAGGTGGCCACCGGTTTCTCCATGGCATGAGAAGAAAGCAGTGAAGCGGTTCGCTAAAAAGTGATATGTTTTCCCGGTTCGTGCAAATTCGGTTCACCTGAGGCTCCTTGCGTATACCATCGACACAAGCGCTGCGTGCGCTCGACAGCTTCGCCCGCCACGGCAGCGTCTGGCGCGCCGCCGACGAGTTGCACCTGACCCGCAGCGCTGTTAGCCATCAGCTTCGCCTGCTGGAGCGCGACCTCGGCTTCGACCTGCTCGAACGCATCGGCAAGGGCGTGGCGCTGACGCCGCGCGGCCAGCGCTACGCCAGCGACGTGCGCAAGGCGCTGACCGTTCTGGGCGATGCGGTGACGCGCGATGCCGGCACCGGCGTCGGCGGCTCGTTCGCCGTCAGTTGCACGCCCGGCTTCGCCTCGCTGTTCTTGTGCACCCATATCGGCGAGTTCCGGCAGATGTATCCCGACGTGGCGCTGCGCATCCTGACGCCGCGCCGGCTCGACGATGTCAGCAACGCCGACGCCGATGCCTTCATTGCGTTCGGTGTCGGCAATTGGCCGAACCGGGCGGTCGAACCGCTCTGCGAAATCTCGTTCACGCCGCTCTGCAGCCCGACGCTGCTCAACAAGATCGGCGGCTTTTCCCGGCCGTCGGACGTGCTGCGCGCCAACCTGCTGCATCTCGATGACACCGAGGATTGGGCGCGCTGGCTGGCGTTGTCCAAGGTGGAAAACCCCGACATTGAGGGCGGCATCTTCTTTTCGGACATGAACCTCGTCTTCTCGGCGGCGATTGCCGGGCAGGGCATCGCCATGGGCGACGAACTGACCAGCCGGCGGGCGCTGAGCGAGGGCCGGCTGGTCAGGCCGTTCGACATCGCGATCAAGTCGCCGCGTTCCTATTTCCTGGTCTCCGAACACGCCAAGGCTTCGCATCCGGTGCTGGAAGCGTTCGCAGGATGGCTGCGGTCGAAACTCCAGGAGAACCGCATCCTGCCGTATTGAGTGCAGGTGGCGACATCTCGCCATAGATGAATGGAATTTGCCGATCAGGCGAAAACTATTCGGTTGCGGTGAGCCGGCACCCTGCCTACGATTTCGACAAGCGTTAGGGAAAGGGCAGTATGCAGCAACCCGGCCGTGCCGCAGAGATCAAGGCAATCGGGATCGGCAAGAGCTTCGGCTCGTTCCGTGCGCTGGACAATCTGTCGCTCGATATCGGCCGTGGCGAGTTCCTGACCCTGCTCGGGCCGTCCGGTTCGGGCAAGACCACCTTCCTGATGATCCTTGCCGGCTTCGTTCAGCCGACCGAGGGCAAGCTGTTCAGCGACGGCGTCGACATCACCGACCGGCCGGCAGAGCAACGCGCCGCCGGCATGGTGTTCCAGGGCTACGCGCTGTTCCCACATATGAGCGTAGAAGCCAACATCGCCTTCCCACTCAAGGTGCGCAAGAAATCGGCCGCCGACATCAAGCGCCGTGTCGGCGAGATGATCGAGCGCGTCGGCCTCAAGGGCCACGAGAAGAAACTGCCGGCGCAGCTGTCGGGCGGCCAGCAGCAGCGCGTGGCGCTGGCGCGAGCGCTGGTGTTCGAGCCGGGCGTGCTGTTGCTCGATGAGCCGTTTTCCGCACTCGACAAGGGCCTGCGCGGCCAGATGCAAGCCGAGATGAAGCGGCTGCATCAGGAGACCGGAACCACCTTCGTCTTCGTTACCCACGACCAGAGCGAGGCGCTGGCGCTGTCGTCGCGCGTTGCCATCTTCAACCACGGCAAACTGCTGCAGGTCGGAGCGCCCGACGAGGTCTACGACCGGCCGGACAACCGCTTCGTCGCCGAATTCCTCGGCGAGATCAACATGCTGCCGCTAAAGGGCGTCAAGCCCGCCGGCAATGGCTCGACTGGCCTGTGCGAAGACCGCGCGGTCAGCATGGGCTGCAAGGCCGAACTCGTGCGCGGCGATGCCATCCTGGCGATCCGGCCCGAATACATGTCGATATCGGGCGAGGCGGCAGATGGTGAGAATGGGATCGCCGCTACCGCCACCAACTCCACCTACCTAGGTGCTGCAACGCGGCTCGACCTGACAACGCGGCAAGGCGCCAAGGTCACGGTCTCGGTGCCGAACGAGGTGGCTGCCGCGGCCTTGAGCAAGGGCAACTCCGTCTGGCTCACCTGGCCGGCGGAAAAGGGTTTCCTCCTTCCGCATGGAGGGCAATGACGAACGGTGTGGCGAGATATCGCAGCACCGTTTTCCGGCACTATCAACAACAAAAAAGGGGAACTGACATGACACATGACACCAAGAAACAAGCCATCGAGAGCCTGTCCGCCAGGGCAGGTCGCGGCGAGATCTCGCGCCGGCAATTCACACAGTTGGCGGCACTCGTGCTGGCCGGCACGCCGATGCTGCTGCGCTCGACAGGTGCCTTTGCGCAGGCCAAGGAACTTGTGCTGGTCAACTGGGGTGGCGATGCCATCACCGCCTACGATGCCGCCTATGGCCAGGCTTTCACCAAGGACACCGGCATCACCGTCAAGATGGACGGTTCGGGTCCGACCGAAGGCGCCATCGCCGCGCAGTTCAAGAGCGGCGCGCCGACCTGGGATCTCGTCGACGTAGACCCGTTCTCGGCCATCACGCTCGGCGCCCAAGGGGCTCTCGAGCCGATCGATTACAACATCGTCGACAAGAAGAAGATGCGGCCCGGCTTTGGTTGGGAATACGCCGCCTCGACCTATTTCTTCTCCTATGTCATCGCCTATGATTCCGAGAAGTACGGCAAGGACGCGCCGACCGGCATGGCCGATTTCTTCGATGTGAAGAAATTCCCCGGCAAGCGCTCGCTCTACAAATGGGGCGTGTCGAGCTGGGAAGCGGCGCTGCTCGCCGACGGTATCGCGCCTGCGTCGCTCTACCCGCTCGACCTCAAGCGCGCCCATGACAAGATCGCCGCCTTCAAGGAAAATGTCGGTGCCTATTGGGGCGGCGGCGCCGAAAGCCAGAGCGTGCTGCTCAATGGCGAGGCCTCGATGGCGATCGTCTGGTCGACCCGCGCCTCGCTGATCGAGCAGGATTCGGGCGGCAAGATCAAGTTCATCTGGGACCAGGGCCTGATCTCGCCCGGCGCGCTGGCCGTGCTCAAGGGCAACCCCGGCGGCAAGGACGCTGCGATGAAGTTCATCGCCAGTGCCCAGGACCCTGAAAAGCAGCTGGTCATGTTCGACAAGCTCGGCCAAGGTCCTGCAAACCCGGCTGCCGACGCGCTGATCCCCGCCGACAAGAAGCGCATCAATCCGGTCGATCCCGAGAACATGAAGAAGCAGATCGCGCTCGACATGGACTGGTACGCCAAGAATTACGGGCCGGCGCTCGACGAATACACCAAGATCATCTCGGCCTGATCAGGGGCGGGGTAATCGGGTCGAAATGAGATTTTATCTCTCCGACAGGATGGGCGCGGCGCTGTTGATGGCGCCGCTGCTCCTGTTTCTTGTCCTGGTCTATGCCTGGCCGTTCCTCGGCGTCGTCAAATGGAGCTTTACACTGCCGACGCCCGGCCTCGGCCAGTATGAGGCGCTGCTCACCGACGATCTCGTGCAGTCGGTGTTCATCCGCACGCTGCGCATCGCGGCGGTCGTCACTGTCGTTTCGGTGGCAGCTGCCTACGCCATCACCGTCGTCTGGGTGCGTGGAACCCCGGCACAGCGCCTGATCGCCGAGTTCTGCATTCTCGTTCCCTTCTGGATTTCCGTGCTGACCCGTGCTTTCGGCTGGGTGGCGCTGCTCTCCAATCGCGGCCTGATCAACACCTGGCTGCAGGCGATCGGCTTCATTTCCGAACCGCTGGCGCTGGTGCGCAACGAATTCGGCGTCATCGTCGGCATGACGCACTTCCTCATTCCGTTCGCCGTCTTCCCGCTGGCATCGGCCATGCGCAGTCTCGACGACCGCGTGCTCCTGGCCGCGCGCGGGCTCGGCTCCAGCCGCATGCGCACCTTCTGGACGGTGTTTGTGCCGATGACGCGCTCCGGCATCATCGGCGCGGCGATGATCGTTTTCGTCTTCTCGCTCGGCTTCTTCGTCACGCCGGCGATCCTCGGTGGCGGCCGCAGCGTCATGATCGCCGAGCTGATCTATCTCAGGATCTTCCAGAGCCCGGACTGGGGGCTGGGTGCAGCGATCAGCGTCGTGCTGGTGCTGTTCGTCGGCGCGCTGATGGCGCTTTTGTTCCGCTATGTCAGACCGAAGCAGTTGATCTGATGCCGACCTACCGCCCCGGTCCTGTCTCGCTGATCATCGCCGCCTTCGTGGCGCTGTTCCTGCTGATGCCGCTGCTCGCCGTCATCCCGGTGTCGCTGACGCCGAGCCGCATGCTGGCTATGCCGTCGGGCGAACTGTCGCTGCGCCACTACCGGGCGCTGGTCGAGGACCCGCGCTGGCTCCAATCGATCCTGCTCTCGATCCGTATCGGTGTCGTCAGCAGCGCCTTTTCAACCGTGCTCGCGCTGTGCTTCAGCCTTGGCGTCTGGATGTTCCAGCCGCGCTTTACCGCAGCCCTGGTCGGCTTCGTGCTGCTGCCGATGGTGGTGCCGCCGGTGGTCTCGGCGATCACGCTCTACTTCCTGCTGACCTCGATCTCGGGCTTCAGCGCGTTCTTCGGCTACGACACCTGGCTTGGCGTCGCCATGGCGCATTCGGTGATGACCGTGCCCTTCGCCACGGTGCTGATGCTGGTCTCGCTCAGCCAGCTCGACCGCCGCATCGACCTTGCCGCGCGGGGCTTAGGCGCCACTGTGTGGGAGCGCGCCACCCGCATCATCATGCCCAACATCAAGTTCGGCATCATTACCGCGGCGCTTCTCTCCTTCGTGCTGTCCTGGGAAGAAATCGGCGTCACCCTGTTCATCACCTCGGTCAACGCCATCACGCTGCCGAGGCTGATGTGGATGGGCCTGCGCGACAACATCGACCCAGCGATCGCCGCGCTCTCGGTGATCCTGATCATCATCACCGTTCTGGTGCTGGCGGTGCGCAGTTTCGTGGCCAGGCAGCGTGGGGGCTATTAGACAAACCGCACGGAGACGCTGCCGAACCTGCCCAAATCGCCAATGACTTCGTCGCCGGCCTCGACCCCAATCGGCGTCACGCAGGTACCTGTAATCACCACCTGTCCCGGTTGGAGCGCTATGCCCAGGCCCGACAGCTCGTTGACGATCCAGGTGAGCGCGATGCGAGGATCGCCCAACACGGCTGCTCCCGATCCGCTATGTTGCGGCCTTCCGGAAACGGAGGCGACCACGGGGTGCTTTGCAAGGTCCACGTCTCGCCAGTCGTCCGCCGCCTCGCCGATGACAAACAGATTGGCGCAGGCATTGTCCGCAATGAGTTGCGGCGCCCCGACGGCGCAAAAATCGTCATAGCGTGAGTCCGGAATTTCGATCGCCGGGTGCAAGGTCGCCACGGCTTCCATCACCTCGGCGATTTCATAGGGTGCCGGACGAGGCGGCAGCTCGCGGCCGAAGCGGAAAGCGAACTCGATCTCGGCCACGCGCATCTTGCTCGTCGCCAGGGAAACGGTCCCGCCGACCTCCACCGCTTTTTCGGCCAGGAGACGTCCGGCCATCGGGCCGTCGACGTTGATGTGCCTTTGTCCGGCCAGACTGGTGGCGGCAATCTTCCAGCCGAAAAGAGGGGCCACCGAGCGATCCATGACGTGCGACTGGATAGCGTAACCTTCGATCCGTGTTTGTGGGCGCAACGCCTCAGGTATGGCGTCGAGACGGGTGCCCTTGTCCCAGTGGCCTACCAACAGCCGCGACGCAGCCCTGGTCTTTTCTGCATCGAGCATCATCAGCTTCCGAAATGGCTTCGTGGATCAAAAACGGCAAGGAACATTGCGTCATGCGACCTTGTATGGAGCGAGAATATGTGACCAGGAATCGAGAGTCCATGTTCACAGCTCGGTGCCCGCGGACGATGGTGTTGGCAAAGTCGCCCTTTCGAGATCATCGGCATCCATCATTCCGATGACGAATCGCCATCGCCTCCGCGCGTCGAATGGCTATATCTGTCAGAACACGCAGAACGCGGGCTTCCGAAAAGCAATAGTCGGCAGCGCAGGAACCGGAGGAAAAGACGATGACCGCGCCAGGCGATTTACAGCAGGCACTGTTTCTCAGGCTGAAAAGCGATGCATCGCTATCGGCCTTGCTGGGCGGCGCCGGACTGCTCGAACGGCCAACCGACAATGCCGCTTTTCCGTACGTGACCTGCGGCCAGACCTCCGCTTTCGACTGGGATACGAGCACCGAGAACACCGACGATCAGTTGATTACGCTGCATGTCTGGTCGAAAGCCCATGGCGACGCGGAAACGCTTGCCATCATGGCCGCCATCCAGGCGCGCCTTGCCGACGCAGCATTGGTGATCGGCCCTCGCGGCCAGACACGACTGTCGCTGGAATTTGCCGAAGCCCGCCATGACGAGGATCTGCTCGTGCATCACGGGCTGCTGCGTTTTCGCGCGATGACGCAGGAAAATGCCTGATGCGCTTTCAATATGGTCAAAACGGGGTCTAGACTGGGCTTTCGCGGGATTTCACCTGTTCGAGGCGGTGAAATTCCAGGTTGATTGTCTCGCGTTGCAGGGTTGTGGCGAGGATGTTTTCAGCGGCGTTCACCGTTCATTTCACGTTCAGCACCGATGCGTTACAACGCCGGTCATGAAAACGCTTCGCTCCCACTTCCGAACCGCGACACTGGCGCTTTGTGCTGCCGGGCTGTTCGCGTCGCAGGCGATGGCGATGCCGGTCATCGCGCCGCCCGACCTGGCCAGTCCGATCGTACTGGCGGCGTCCGATTGCTACGCCATCGGCCAACAGGTGGCCGAACAGAATGGCGGAACGCTGGCCAAGGCCTCGCAGTCGACGCGCGGCGGCCAGCCGGTCTGTGTCATCGTCGTGCTCGTTCCGGGCAAGGACGGACAACGTCCGCGCCGTTCCGAAATCGTCGTTCCGCTGAACTGATCCAATCAACCTTAGGCTACGTTTCCCAGGCCGCCGGAATCGGCCTATATCTGCCCCAGTCTTCAATCTGACAAAGCTCTTCAACAGGTAAAGCTCTTCAACAGGTATCGAACTCCGCATGCGTGTACTCGTCGTCGAAGATGACAAGGATCTCAATCGGCAGATATCGGATGCGCTGGTCGATGCCGGCTATGTCGTCGACCGCGCCTTCGACGGCGAGGAAGGCCATTTCCTTGGCGACACCGAGCCCTACGACGCCGTCGTGCTCGATATCGGCCTGCCGCAGATGGACGGCATCAGCGTGGTCGAGCGTTGGCGACGCGGCGGCCGCAAGATGCCGGTGCTGATCCTGACGGCGCGCGACCGCTGGAGCGACAAGGTCTCCGGCATCGATGCCGGCGCCGACGACTACGTCACCAAGCCGTTCCACATCGAGGAGGTGCTGGCGAGGTTACGGGCTCTGATCCGGCGCGCTGCCGGCCATGCCTCGTCCGAACTGACCTGCGGGCCGCTGCGCCTCGACACCAAGGCCTCCAAGGCCGATGTCGACGGCGTGCCGCTGAAACTGACGTCGCACGAATTCCGCCTGCTTGCCTATCTGATGCACCATATGGGCGAAGTCGTTTCGCGGACCGAACTGGTCGAGCATCTCTACGATCAGGATTTCGACCGCGATTCCAACACTATCGAGGTGTTTGTCGGGCGGCTGCGCAAGAAGATGGGCATCGACATGATCGAAACCGTGCGCGGCATGGGCTACCGCATGCGTGAGCCGGAGGCGTAACTCGGAACCGCTCAAACCAACCGCAAGGACGCCGCTTTCGCTGCGTTTGTGGCCGCGTTCGCTGACGTTCCGCGTCATCGCCTTTTCCACGGTCTGGGCGATCGTGACGCTCGTTGTCATCTTCACTCTCATCACCACCCTCTACCGCCAGGCTAGCGAGCGCGGCTTCGACAGCCTGCTTTCGGCGCATCTGTTCAACCTGATCGGCTCCATCGGTATTTCCGACAACGGTGCGCTGACCGGTGCGCCCGACCTCGGCGACCTCCGCTTCTCGGAACCGAATTCGGGCTGGTACTGGTCGGTGGAGCCCGCTTCGGAAGGCGTGCATGGCGATCTCCACTCGTCGTCGATGACCACGACGATCCCGTCGCCAAGCGTCGCCGAGGTGCCTTTCAATTCCAGCTTCCAGCGCAGCTATGCAGCCGAAGGCATCGACGGCGAGCAACTCGAAGTGTTCGAGAGCGAATTCGTTCTCGATGCCAAGAACCGCGCCGCGCGTTTCCGGGTCATGGGCAACCAGAGCGAACTCGAACAGGAAATCGCTACCTTCCAGCGCCGCCTGCTGACCTATCTCAGCCTGTTCGGCGTCGGCATGATCGCCATCAACGCGATCGCCATCCTGCTCGGCCTGCAGCCGCTGCGCCGGGTCAGGAACGCGCTAGCCATGGTGCGCGAAGGCACCGCCCAGAGGCTCGACGGCCGCTTCCCGGCCGAGATCGAACCGCTTGCCAACGAAACCAATGCCTTGATCGAAAACAACAGGCGCATCGTCGAGCGGTCGCGAACACAGGTCGGCAATCTCGCCCATTCGCTGAAGACGCCGCTGGCGGTACTGCTCAACGAGGGCCGCGCGCTCGGCGGTGCCAAGGGGCAGCTGATCGCCGAACAGGCCGCTTCCATGCAGAAGCAGGTTGAACACTATCTCCAGCGCGCCCGCGTCGCGGCACAACGCGACAGCGTCGTCTACCGCACGCCGGTGATGCCGCTGGTGCAGCGCATGGTGCGGGTTCTGCAGAAGCTCAACCCGCAGACAAATCTGTCGCTGTTACTGCCGGCAACCGAGATCGTCTTCGCCGGCGAGCGCGAGGACCTTGAGGAACTGCTGGGCAATCTCCTTGAAAACGCGATGAAATGGGCAAAGAGCGCGGTGCAGGTTTCGGTCGTGCCCTTGACCGGCAAGGACGACCCGGCCGGCCTGTTCGAGATCGGCATAGAGGATGACGGTCCAGGCATTCCCGAGGACAAGGCGCGCGAGGCGCTGAAGCGAGGACGGCGTCTGGACGAGACAAAGCCCGGAACAGGTCTGGGGCTGGCCATTGTCGCAGACCTTGTCAACGAGTATGGAGGCGTTCTGGCGCTCGAACGGTCCGGTATGGGCGGATTGAAGGCGGTGGTGCGATTGCGGAGCCTTCAGTGATGTTCACCAGGGCCAATCGACATAGAGGGACGGGAGATGTTATTGGCGGCATGTCGATTGGTCTCGCAGCGGCCAGCGGCCAAATTTCCGACAAATATCAATACTATGGCCACGCCAACTTCTCCGATGACGCGGCCCCCGGCGCATCCATGGCAGGCTCCCACTCAAGAAAATCGGTTGTTGGCATGAAGATTCGCGTCGCTCTCGTTTCCGCATTGCTGGCCGTTTCCGGCTGCACCACCTTGAGCGGCAAGGGTCCGGCCGTGGCAGTGACACCGGCCTCGACACCTCCTTCCAGCGGCAAGGTGACCACGACGATCATTTCGGCGATGGGCGGCGGCCTCATCAGCGGGGCGATCGGCAACGGCCTCAGCGAGACCGAGAAGCGCAGCGCGCTCGAGGCTGAATACAAGGCGCTAGAATATACGACCAGCGGCCAGAAGGTGACGTGGAAGGGCGCTCAGGCTTCGCGCTACGGCGAGGTGGTTCCGGCCCAGCCGTACCGCGTCGGTTCGCAGGACTGCCGCCAGTACACGCAGACGGTGTTTTCCGCCGGCGCCGGGGTCACGGCGCGTGGAACCGCTTGCCGCAACGCCGATGGCAGCTGGACGCCGCTGACCTGACGACCGTCTGCCGACGATTGGCGGCTGGCGTCGTCAAAGCGTCGCAGCATGCATCTGTTGGCACGGCAGAGCTCTGCCGGTATTGGAAGAACCATGCTGTTCTGGGTCATAGCCGCCATTCTCACGCTGGGTGCAAGCCTGGCGGTGCTGCTGCCGCTGGCCGCCAGCGCCAAGGGCGCGTCGTCGAGCGGCGAACATGATCTCGAAGTCTATCGGGACCAATTGTCCGAGCTTGACCGCGACGCCGCGCGTGGCTTGATCCAGCCGGCCGAAGCCGCCGAGGCCCGCGCCGAGATCGCTCGCCGCATCCTTCGCCTTGACAATGCGGGTACCGCCGGCGGCGCAAACCCTGGCCGAGCGCCGATCACGGCAAGGCTGGTGGCAACCGTAGCCGTGCTGGCGGTGCCGCTGGTCAGTTGGGGGCTCTATGTCAAGCTTGGCTCTCCTGACCTGCCGTCGCAACCGCTCAGCGAGCGGTTGGCCAAGAATCCCGCCGACAGTTCGGTCGACGAGCTGGTGGCGCGGGCCGAAGCCCATCTGGCCGCCAATCCCACTGACGGCAGGGGCTGGGACGTTCTGGCACCGGTCTATCTGCGCATGCAGCGCTTTTCCGACGCGGCAGGAGCCTATCGCAACGCCATTCGGCTCGATGGCGACAGCGCCGTTCGCCAAGCCGGTCTCGGCGAGGCGATCGCCAGCGCGGCAGGCGGCATTGTCTCGGCCGATGCCCAGGATGCTTTCGAAGCAGCCCTGAAGCTCGATCCGGCCAATGCGAAGGCCAGCTTCTACCTGGCCATGGCATTGGCGCAGGAGGGTCGCGCCAAGGAAGCGACCACGGCATGGCAGGCGATGCTGGACAGATTGCCGCCGGATTCGCCATGGCGCGGTGCCGTCGAGCAGGCGCTCGCCAAATCCGGAAGCTCCGACGTCGCTTCCGGCGGCGCCACCAACGGTCCCGATGCCGGCGATGTCGACGCCGCATCCTCGATGTCGCCGCAGGACCGGGAGACCATGATCAATACGATGGTTGCCGGCCTCGACGACAAACTGCGGCAAAATCCGCGCGATCCGGAAGGATGGATGCGGCTCGTTCGTTCCTATGTCGTGCTCGGCAAGGCCGATCAGGCGCGTGAGGCGCTCGGTCGCGCCATTGCCGTCTTTGGAGCCGACAGCGACCAGGCGAAGAAATTCACTGCCTTTGCCGCTTCGCTTGGGCTTGCGGCGACGGAGTAGAACAAGACATGACGCGCAAGCAGAAACGATTGTCGGTGATCGCGGGCGGGCTGGTCTTCCTGGGTGCCGCGACCGGGCTGACTTTTTACGCGCTTGGCCAGAAGGCCTCCTATTTCTACATGCCGGCCGATCTCACCACCGCCAGCGTCCAGCCTGGCCAGCGCATCCGGTTGGGTGGATTGGTCGAAAAAGGCACGATCCACCGCGGACAGGGGGCCACGGTCGGCTTTTCGGTGACCGACACGCACAAATCGGTCAAGGTCACCTACACCGGCATCCTGCCCGACCTTTTCCGCGAAGAGCAGGGCGTCATCACCGAGGGTACTTTCGGCCCGGACGGGGTTTTTGTTGCCGATAGCGTGCTGGCCAAGCATGATGAGCGCTACATGCCCAAGGAGGTTGCGGACGGCCTCAAGGCCAAGGGCGTCTGGCAGGAGAACAAGAGTGAATAGCTCCGGCAGGAGAGCGACAATGGATCACGGACATGGTTGAAACGGGCCATTTCGCCCTCGTCCTGGCGTTTGCGCTTTCGCTAGTGCAGACGGTGGTGCCGCTGTTTGGCGCGCGCCTGAACAACCAGCGCCTCATGGCCGTCGGCGGTCCGGTCGCAGTGACCGGCTTTGCCTTGACGGCGCTGTCCTTCGCAGCGTTGGCGAGTGCCTATGCAAGCTCCGATTTCTCGGTGGCAAGCGTGTGGGAAAACTCGCATTCCTTGCAGCCGTTGATCTACAAGATCACCGGAACCTGGGGCAATCATGAAGGCTCGATGCTGCTTTGGGTGTTGATCCTGACCTTTTTCGGCGCGCTCGTCGCCGCTTTCGGCTCCAACCTGCCGGCGACGCTGCGCGCCAATGTGCTAGCGGTGCAAGGCGCCATCGGCGCCGCCTTCTTCCTGTTCATCCTGGCGACGTCCAATCCGTTCATCCGGCTCAATCCGGCGCCGATCGAAGGCCGCGATCTCAACCCGATCCTGCAGGATCTCGGCCTCGCCATCCACCCGCCTTTCCTCTATCTCGGCTATGTCGGCTTCTCGATCTGTTTTTCCTTCTCGGTTGCCGCTCTCATCGAAGGCCGCATCGACGCGTCCTGGGCGCGCTGGGTGCGGCCGTGGACGCTGGTCGCCTGGATGTTCCTGACCGGCGGCATCGCCATGGGATCGTACTGGGCCTACTACGAACTCGGTTGGGGCGGTTTCTGGTTCTGGGATCCGGTCGAGAACGCCTCCTTTATGCCGTGGCTGGCGGGGACCGCGCTGCTCCATTCGGCCATCGTCATGGAAAAGCGCTCGGCGCTGAAGATCTGGACGCTGCTGCTCGCCATCCTGACCTTTTCGCTGTCGCTGCTCGGCACCTTCCTCGTGCGTTCAGGCGTCTTGACCTCCGTGCACGCCTTTGCCACCGATCCGACCCGGGGCGTGTTTATCCTGTGCATCCTGACGCTGTTTATCGGCGGCTCGCTGGCGCTGTTTGCGCTGCGCGCTTCCCGGCTGACGACCGGCGGCCTGTTCCAACCGATTTCCCGAGAAGGGGCGCTGGTCCTCAACAATCTGTTCCTGACGACGGCGACGGCGACCGTCCTCGTCGGCACACTCTACCCGCTCGCCGTCGAAGCCTTCTCAGCCGACAAGATCTCGGTCGGCGCGCCGTTCTTCAATCTCACCTTCGGACCGCTGATGGTGCCGCTGCTGCTCGTGGTTCCGTTCGGGCCTTTGCTGGCCTGGAAGCGCGGCGATGTCTTCGCCGTCGCGCAGCGCCTTATGGTGGCCTTTGCAGCGGCGCTGCTGGCGACGCTGGTCACCGTTCTGTTCATCGACGGCGCCTCGGTGTTCGCAGCCCTGGGCGTTGGCCTTGCCGTCTGGCTGATCCTTGGCGCGCTCACCGACCTCGCCGTCAAATCCGGCTTTCGGACCGCCGCAACGGGGATCATGGTCAGGCGCTTGCTCGGCCTGCCGCGCTCGGTCTTCGGCACCGCCTTCGCTCACCTTGGCCTCGGCCTGACCACGCTCGGCATCGTCGGCACACTTTGCTTCGGCACCGAGAAGATCCTGTCGATGCATGCCGGTGAGACCGTCGAACTGTCCGGCCATACGCTGCGTTTCGTCGGGCTTTATCCGGCCCAGGGACCGAATTACAGCGAGGATCTCGGCCGCTTCGAACTGATCGGCGTCAGCGGCAGCCCTGTTGGCGAAATCAGCTCCGCCAAACGGTTTTATCCGGTGCGGCAGATGACGACGACGGAATCGGGCATCAGGACGATTGGTTTCTCGCAGCTCTACATCTCGCTCGGCGACGAGGGCAATGACGGTTCCGTCGTCGTCCGTCTGTGGTGGAAGCCGCTGGTGACGTTGATCTGGGGCGGCGGCCTGATGATGATGGCGGGCGCGGCGATGTCGCTGATGGACCGGCGCCTGCGCGTCGGCGCGCCGTCGCGGCGGCGCAAGCAGGCGAGCGCGGTGCCATCCGCGACCCTGCCATGAACGCGCGGCTTTCGCTGACCTCCATTGTCCTGCTGCTGGCGCTGTTCTTTGCCGGCACGGCCCTGGCGGTGAAGCCTGACGAGGTGCTGCCTGATCCGACGCTGGAGGCGCGGGCGCGGGCGCTGTCGGAAGGCTTGCGCTGCATGGTCTGCCAGAACCAGTCGATCGACGAATCCGATGCCGACCTTGCCCGCGACTTGCGCGTCCTTGTGCGTCAGCGCCTCGTCGCCGGCGACACCGACCAGCAGGTCATGGACTACGTGGTTTCGCGCTATGGCGAGTTCGTGCTGCTGAAGCCGCGTTTCGACCTGCGCAATGCGTTGCTATGGGGCACGCCCGTCCTGCTGTTGCTGATAGGAGGCGTTTTCATCGTGCTGACCGCGCGGTCGCGCCGCGTGCTGGCGACCAATGCGTTGACCACTGAGGAACAGGCGGCGCTGGACAAGATACTAGGCAATTAGCTTGGCCATTCCTCCGAGGGCCAGTCTCGCGACGTGTGAATGACGCGCAGGATAACGACGCTCTGACGGCCAGCGATTGGGCGCAACTCGTAGGCAATGATGTAGGGCAGGCGGTCGATGAGCTTCTCATATGTGCCTGTCACTCGGCCTGGGCGGCCCGTCGCCATCTCACCAAGGCCCTGGCCCATTTCATGAATACGATCCGCCAGGCGTCGGGCGGCAGCAGGATTGTCCTGAGCGATAAAGGCAACTTGCTGCTTAAGATCGTCCAGCGCTTCTCGCGACCAGGCGACGAACCGCTTCACGCCTTGCCCAAGCGCCTGGCTTCCGCCGATTCGATGACTGCGTCGATTTCCGCCATCGCATCGTCGTGAGGCACGACACGGCCAGCCGCCGCATCTTCCATGCCGCGTTTGATGCCTTCAATGATATCGAGTTCGCGATCGACGTAGGCCGAGACCGCCTCGGCGGCGAGGAACGATTTGCTACGCCGGGTGTCGGTGGCGATCCGCTCCAGCTTCAGCTTGGTTTCGGGAGAGACCCGGATGGTCATGGTGGTGCTTGCTGTCATTTATGAAAGCCTTGTGCTGAGTTGTGTACAAGATAGCACATCGGACATGGCAGCCAAGGGGATTGTACGTCCCCTGACTCCCAAACATTACCAAAGTTTCATGTGTCGGAAATGGCGCTGTAATGTGTGCCGCTCTAATTCTCCTTTCCTGAGGATGCCGACCAAGCAGCGTCCGTTGAAAGAGGATAAGAAATCCATGAATATTGCCCCCAATTCATATTCGGTCACCCGCAAGCGTCTCATGGCTGCCGTCGCATCTGTCGCCGTGGCCGGTGCGATCGGCGTTGGCGCGCTGACCAGCGGAACCAGCCCTGTTCTGGCCGATGCCGTGCGCGTCGAGGCGCCGCAGGTGCCGGGCTTCGCCGATGTCGTCGAGCGCGTTTCTCCCGCCGTTGTCAGCGTCAAGGTCAAGGCCAAGATCAGCCCGGCCGCCGATGATGGCTCCGACCCGTCCGACGACCAGGATGGCATGAACAACCTGCCCAACAATCCACAGCTGCGCCGCTTCTTCAAGGAATTCCGTGGCTTTGGTGACCAGGACGGCCAGGGTGGCGGCAACAGGCGCTTCAGCCACCGCGACCGCAACAACGACCAGCCGCGGCCGGTTGCTCAAGGGTCCGGCTTCTTCATCTCGGATGACGGCTACCTCGTCACCAACAACCACGTCGTTTCGGAAGGCTCGGCCTTCACCGTGGTGATGCATGACGGCAAGGAGCTCGACGCCAAGCTGATCGGCACCGACCCGCGCACCGATCTCGCCGTGCTTAAGGTCGACGGCGTCGGCAAGTTTACCTATGTCGACTTCGCCGATGACTCCAAGGTTCGCGTCGGCGACTGGGTGGTGGCCGTCGGCAATCCGTTCGGCCTTGGTGGAACCGTCACCGCCGGCATCGTCTCCGCCCGCGGCCGTGACATCGGCGCTGGCCCTTATGACGACTTCATCCAGATCGACGCATCGGTCAACCGCGGCAATTCTGGCGGTCCGACCTTCAACCTCAACGGCCAGGTCGTCGGCATCAACACCGCGATCTTCTCGCCGTCAGGCGGCAGCGTCGGCATCGCCTTCGACATTCCCGCTTCGACCGCCAAGCAGGTCGTTCAGGACCTGATGAAGAGCGGTTCCGTGCAGCGCGGCTGGCTCGGTGTGGAAATCCAGCCGGTCACCTCCGACATCGCTGAGTCGCTTGGTCTGAAGTCCAACAACGGCGCACTGGTTTCCAGTGCCCAGGACGATGGTCCCGGCAAGAAGGCGGGCATCACGGCCGGTGACGTGATCACCCAGGTCGACGGCAAGGATGTCGCTTCGCCGAAGGAACTGGCCCGGCTGATCGGCGCCTATTCGCCTGGCAAGTCGGTCGACGTCACCGTGTGGCGCGACGGCAAGAGCCAGACGGTCAAGGTCGATCTCGGCAAACTGCCTTCGAGCGACAAGCAGGCCTCTGTCGATCAGCAGCAGCCCGCCGCCCCGGCCAAGCCCGACACGCTGGCCGATCTCGGCCTGACCGTTACCAAGTCTGAAAACGGCAAGGGACTGGTGGTGACCGATGTCGATCCCGACAGCGACGCCGCCGATCGCGGCATCCAGCCGGGCGACGTCATCACGTCAGTCAATTCGACCGAAGTGAACGGCACCGAAGACGTCACCAAGGCGATGACCGAAGCAGTCAAATCCGGCCGCAAGGCAGTGCTGATGCAGATCACCCGCGACGACACCAATCGGTTCGTCGCGCTGCCCGTCGCCAAAGGCTGAGGTCGGTCCCGGAGCGTTCTCTCGGCCTTTCCAGGTGGGTGAGGGCGTTCCGGCGGCAGGTTGGACTTTTCCAGTGCGGCAGTTTCAATACCCCGAGCCGCCGTGCGGGAAAGCATGGAGGAGCGCGCGTTAGTCAGTCATCGCGCCTTCCCCCGGCGGCAGCGGGCTTCCCATCGTCCGCTGCCGCACACTTTCAAAAGCGCTTCCGCGATCCGATGCAAACGACATCGGCGGCGAGCAGCTTTATCGCGCACGGCTTCGGGCAATCTTGATCGCGGTGCGCTTTGGCAAAGGCCACAATGCAGATGTCTGCCACTCAACCTTCCGGCGAAATCGCGTATAACAGCCCTATGAAGATTCTCGTCATAGAAGACGATCGCGAGGCTGCGGATTACTTGCAGAAAGCCTTTGCCGAGGCCGGTCACACCGCTCATGTCGCCGGTGACGGCGAAACCGGCTTTGCGCTCGCCGACGCCGGCGACTACGACGTGATGGTGATCGACCGGATGATGCCGCGTCGCGACGGCCTGTCGGTCATTGCCGGTCTCCGGTCCAGGGGCAACACAACGCCAGTGCTGATCCTGTCGGCGCTCGGCGAAGTCGATGATAGGGTCACGGGGCTGCGCGCCGGCGGCGACGACTACCTGACGAAACCCTATGCCTTCTCCGAGCTTCTCGCCCGCGTTGAGGTTCTGAACCGTCGCGCCAGCGCCAAGGAAGCCGAAACCGTCTACCGCGTCGGCGATCTCGAACTCGACAGGCTGTCGCATTCGGTCCGCCGTGCGTCACGCGAGATAACGTTGCAGCCGCGTGAATTCCGCTTGCTCGAATATCTGATGCGGCATGCCGGCCAGGTGGTGACGCGCACCATGCTGCTGGAAAATGTCTGGGACTACCATTTCGATCCGCAGACCAATGTCATTGACGTCCATGTCTCCCGCCTGCGCGGCAAGATCGAGAAGGGCTTCGACAAGCCCATCCTGCATACGGTTCGCGGCGCCGGCTATATGCTGAAGAGCGGCTAGCTGCGGCATGGCTCTTTCCGTGCCAGCCATCATGAAGACGACGGCAGCGCGGCTTTCGGCGCTCTACTTCCTGCTCTTCGCGCTGTGCGCGGTGGCGCTCGTCTTCTACATGACGTCGCTGTCGGCGCGAATGCTGACCGCGCAGACGCAGGAGACCATCAATGACGAAGTGCTCGGCCTTGCCCGCGCCTACCAGCGCGGTGGCCTGCCGATCCTGGTGCGCGTGGTGGAACAGCGCTCGCGCCAGCCCGGCGCCAACCTTTACCTGATCGCCGACGCCAACGGCCAAATCCTGACCGGCAATGTGCAGAGCCTGGAGCCGGGCGTTCTCGAGAACGAAGGCTGGACCAGCAGTCCGTTCTCTTATCAGCGCTTTGGCGAGGGAGAGCTCGAGCGCCTGCGCAACCTTCCCGCCGAGCAGGGTACCACCACCCAATCCGAGCAGAACGATGCGCAGGCGCAGGGCGAAAAGGGCCACAACGCCATAGCGCTGGTGCTGCGGCTGCCGAACCAGATGATCATGCTGGTCGGCCGCGACCTTGGCGAGCCGGAGCGGTTTCGTGCGGTCATCCGCCGTGCGCTGATGCTGGCGCTCGGCATGATGGGGCTGGGCGGATTGCTGATCTGGTTTTTTGTCGGCCGCGCCGCGCTGAAGCGCATCGACAGCGTGTCGGAAGCCAGCCGCCGCATTATGGGCGGCGATCTGTCGGGCAGGCTGCCGGTGACGGGGGTTGGCGATGAGTTCGACCGGCTCTCCGAAAATCTCAATGCCATGCTGGCCAGGATCGCCGCGCTGAATGAAGGCCTGAAGCAGGTTTCCGACAACATCGCGCATGATCTGAAGACGCCGCTGACCCGGCTGCGCAATCGGGCCGAAGCGACGCTTTCGGGCAAGCAAAAGCCCACCGATTACCGGCAGGCGCTGGAAGGCACCATTGCCGAGTCAGACCAGTTGATAAAAACCTTCAACGCCATCCTGATGATCTCCCGGCTGGAGGCTGGCTACTCCTCGGAGAACACCAACCGCGTCGATCTGGCGGAGGCCGTGCGCGATGTCGTCGAACTCTACGAGCCGGTGGCGGAAGAGGCAGGCCTGTCACTGGAAGCAGACGCGCGCGAGGCGGTGTCCGTCAACGGCAACCGCGAACTGATCGGTCAGGCGCTGTCGAACATCGTCGACAACGCCATCAAATATTCCACAGGCGCCAATGCCCAGCCGGCGGTGCGCGTCACGCTCGAGCGAGCCGGTGCGGACGTTCGCCTGTCCGTTGCCGACAATGGACACGGCATTCCCGACGATGGCGACCGCGCGCGCGCCACGGAACGTTTCGTGCGGCTGGAGAAGAGCCGTTCGCAGCCGGGTTCCGGTCTTGGCCTCAGCCTCGCCAAGGCGGTCATGACGTTCCACAATGGCCGGCTTGAACTCTTGCCTGGCAATCCTGGACTATCCGTGGTCATGAGTTTCCCGGCTCGGGAGGATCACTGATGAGCACTGCAGCGAAGCGGGTGGAGACTGGATGGCTGCTGAAGCCGGCTGCCAAGCTTGCTCCGCTCGACAAGGACCGTGCGCGGTTGGAACTGGCCGAGATCGCTTCCGCCGCGCGCGAAGAAGGACTGACGCGGCTGGCCAAGTTCCTGGCAGGCAAAGGGGAGGGCCAGGATTTCCTTGCCGCCGTCTTCGATCTGTCGCCGTTCCTGCGTGATACCGCACGTCGCCGGCCGCAAATCCTGGACGGGCTGTTCGAGCAGACGATCGAGGCTCGGCTGAAGGCGATCGGCGCCGCCATCGACCAGGTGCATCTAACCGAAGCAGTCTCGGAATCCGGCCTGATGATGGAGCTGCGCCAGTGGAAGGCGGAGGCGCATTTCCTGATCGCGCTGGCCGATCTTGCCGGCGAGGCCGAAACGGCGCTGACGGTCCGGCGATTGAGCGATCTTGCAGACGCCTGCACCCGTGCGGCCGTCGACTTCCTGCTGCGTGACGCGCATGGCCAGGGCAAACTCAAACTGCCGGATGTCGGCAATCCGTCGAAACAGTCGGGCTGGATCCTGCTCGGCATGGGCAAGCTCGGCGCGCATGAGCTGAATTTTTCCTCCGACATCGATCTGGTGGTTTTCTTCGATCCGGAAGCGCCCGCCGTCGTCGATCCGCTCGACGCCACCGAGTTGTTTTCGAGGCTGACGCGCCGCCTGGTGCGCATCCTGCAGGACCGCACCGAACACGGTTATGTCTTCCGCACCGATCTGAGACTGCGCCCAGACCCCGGTTCGACACCGCTGGCGATCCCGGTCGAGGCGGCATTGCGCTACTATGAGGCACGCGGCCAGAACTGGGAGCGCGCCGCGATGATCAAGGCACGCCCGGTGGCAGGCGATCTGGCCGCGGGTGCGGCCTTCCTCAAGGAGTTGCAGCCCTATATCTGGCGCAAATACATGGACTACGCGGCGATTGCCGACGTCCATTCGATCAAGCGCCAGATCCACGCCCACAAGGGCCATGGCGAGATTGCGGTCAAAGGCCACAACGTTAAGCTTGGCCGCGGCGGCATTCGAGAGATCGAGTTCTTCGTCCAGACCCAGCAGCTCATCGCCGGCGGACGCTTCCCTGAACTGCGTGGCCGCGAGACCGTGCCGATGCTCGGTGAGCTTGCGACCCGCGGCTGGATCACCACCGAGGCGCGCGATGCGCTTGCCCGCCAGTACTGGTTCCTGCGCCGCGTCGAACATGCCGTGCAGATGGTTGCCGACGAGCAGACGCACACACTGCCGGAAGATGATGAAGGCCTGGAGCGCATCGCCCGCATGCTCGCCTTTGCCGACGCTTCTGCCTTTTCCCAAGCGTTCCGTGCCTCGCTGCAGCAGGTCGAACGCCACTACGCGGCACTGTTCGAAACAGCACCCGAACTATCGACCGGCATCGGCAACCTGGTCTTCACCGGCGATGTCGACGATCCCGATACGCTGCAGACCTTGCACGGGCTCGGCTTTCAGCGGCCAAGCGACATCTGCCGCGTCATCCGTGGCTGGCATTTCGGCCGCTATCGCCTCACCCAGTCGGCGGAGGCACGCGAGCGGCTGACGGAACTGACGCCGGCGCTGCTGCGCGCCTTCGGCCAGACGCGCCGGGCCGACGAAGCTCTGATGCGCTTCGACGAGTTTCTCGCCGGCCTGCCGGCTGGCATCCAGCTGTTCTCCCTGCTGCAGTCCAATCCTGCCCTGCTGAAGCTTCTGGCGACGATCATGGGGGCCGCCCCCCGGCTGGCGGCGATCATCACCCGCAGGCCGCATGTCTTCGATGGTTTGCTCGACCCGGCCTTGCTCACCGAACTACCGGACCGCGCCTATCTGTCGGCGCGGCTTTCCGCCTTCGTCGAGGGCGACCGACTTTACGAGGATGTGCTCGACCGGCTGCGCATTTTTGCCTCCGAGCAGAAATTCCTGATTGGTGTCCGGCTGCTCGCCGGCTCGATCGATCCGGCGCGGGCCGGCCGCGCCTTTTCCGATCTGGCGGATCTCACCATCGAGGCTGCGTTGAAGGCGGTGACGGCCGAATTCGCGGCACGCCACGGCATCATTGCCGGCGGCGTGGTTTCGCTGCTCGGCATGGGCAAGCTCGGCAGCCGCGAGTTGACTGCCGGATCGGATGTCGACCTGATCCTGCTCTACGACCACGCGCCGGATGCCGAAGAGTCCAACGGCGACAAGCCGCTGGCGCCTTCGCATTACTACACCCGCATGACGCAAAGGCTGATCGCGGCGGTGTCCGCGCCGACGGCGGAGGGGGTGCTCTACGAACTCGACCTGCGCCTGCGGCCGTCCGGCAACAAGGGGCCGGTGGCCACCCATATCGATGCCTTCAAGAAATACCAGCGCCAGGAAGCTTGGACCTGGGAACACATGGCGCTGGCCCGCGCCCGCGCCATTGCCGGCGACGCCAGCCTGTGCGGCGAGGTTGAAGCGGAAGTGGCGACGGTGCTTGGACAGCCGCGCGACGCCGCCAAGGTGATGGCCGAGGCTGCGGACATGCGGGCCATGATCGAGAAGGAAAAGCCGCCGCGCGATCTCTGGGACATCAAGCTTATTCCCGGAGGATTGATCGATCTGGAATTCATCGCCCAGGTGGCCGTCATCACCGGGCAGGTCGAGACCGGGCGCCGCGCCACCGGCACCGCCGAGATCCTGTCGCGCCTCGCACCGGGCTTCGCCGATGCCGGGATAAGGCAGGAGCTTGGCGATGCCTACGCGCTCTATCTTGCACTGACCCAGATGACGCGGCTGTGCCTCACCGGAGCCTTTGAGCGCGACGACGTTCCGCCGGGGCTTTCGGATCTGCTTCTGGCGGTGACCGACTTGCCGGATTTCGGTGTGCTGGAAGCACACCTCAAGGAGACGTCGCAGAAGGTCAGGAAGGACTTTGATCTTTTGTTTCGTTCGGGATCACCGTGAAGCGATCGTCCCTTGGAATTGAAGACGTTTCGTGTTTCCAGTCTCATGCAGCTACTCTGTTCGCCGAATCTGCCGGAGCGCGCGGCGTGCGTGAGCCTGCAAAATTCTCTCCCGCAGATAGGCGTAGAAGCGCGGCGGCAGCATACCATAGTCGAATCGGGACGGTTTGCTTCTCGCGATGGGCCTGAGATCGGGACCCGGCCAGAGGAAGTCATTGGTTTCGGTCACGACGATCCATGACGGCGTGTCATCGAGGCAGAGATGGGCTTTGAGTGGCGCAGGTATTTCTACTGCATCGGCAGGATCAGCCGGTGGCGAGTGTGTGACCGGAACGACCGTTATGACTTCACGGCCCTCCACGACCCGGCGCGCGGCGACAATGGCGCATGGTCGGTTTTTGCGACCTTCTTCGGCACCCTTTCGTGTTCTCTCACCCAGAGGTAAGAATAGGAAATCACCAGACCCGGGATAGGTTTGGGCAGGCTCACGGTGTCCAGTCTTTGAGCATCGCATCGAGCCCGGCATATTCGCTCGGTACGGCGCTTTCGGCGATGGCGTTCAGCGTCTCATCATCCAGTTCTTCCGCGTTACGGGCGACTCGTCCCTTGACCAACACCTCGAACATCGCCGCCGACAGGAGTACCGTGTGGGTCCGGCCATTCTTTGTGATTGCGACCGGCGCACGCTGGGCAGCGTCCTGAAAACGCCCGACATTCTGCTGGAATTCTGTTGAAGTCACTCGCATGACAAAGTCTACCTTTCTTATCTAAGGTGGATAAAATAGATAACTTTGTCAAAGCGTTTCACCTCGCGTCCATGAGGTGGGATCAGGCCTGGGATGGTGATAAAATATTCACGCTGCAACCTTGATCGCCGGCACGGCCCTCTTCACCGGAATGCGCACCGACACGATCGTGCCGACACCTTCGCTCGACCGGATCTTCAGCGCGCCGCCCTGAAGCTCGGCCAGCGAACGTGAGATGGCAAGGCCAAGGCCAGACCCGGCATGGCTCTTGGAGAACTGGTTCTGCACCTGCTCGAAGGGCCGTCCTAGCTTGCCGAGCGCCTCCTTGGGAATGCCGCAGCCATTGTCCTCGATCGTCAGCACCAGCGCGCCGGATGTGTTGCGGGCCCTGACCGATATGTGGCCGCCCTGGCCGGTGAATTTCACCGCATTGGACAAAAGGTTGATGACGATCTGCTTGATCGCGCGGCGATCGGCGACCAGCGTCAGCGCATCGGCAATGCGCGTTTCCACGGTGATGGCCTTTTGCGCCGCCTGCAGCGAGACGACGCGAACCGTTTCGCTGATCAGCGGGCCAAGATCGATCTCTTCCCGGTCCAGCGAAAACTGGCCGGCCTCGATCTTGGACATGTCGAGAATGTCGTTGATGACGCCCAGGAGATATTTGCCGCTGCTGTTGATGTCGGTGGCATATTCTTCGTAGCGCTCCGATCCGAGCGGGCCGAACAGCCCTTGTTCCATCAGTTCGGAGAAGCCGATGATCGCGTTCAGCGGCGTGCGCAACTCATGCGACATGTTGGCCAGGAATTCGGATTTGGCCCGGTTCGCCGCTTCGGCCCGTTCGGTTTCCTTCATGTATTTGCGGTTGAGGTCGACCAGTTCGCGCGAGCGCTCCTCTTCGGCCCGCCGCGCGAGGCTGAGATCATGGATCGTTGCCATCAGCCGGCGCTCGCTGTCGACCAGCTTCTCCTGGTGCAGCTTGATCTGGGTGATGTCGGAGCCGACCGAGACGATGCCGCCGTCCCGGGTCTTCAGTTCGTTGACCTGCAGCCAGCGGCCATCGGCCAGCTGCCGCTCGAAAGTGGCGCCGCCCTGCAGACCGCTGGTGTGGGCAAGCCGCCGTTCGGAAGCAAAGGCCAGCATGCGTTCTTCCAGCGCCGCGCGCGCGGTGCCCGGCATCACGTCGCGGTCCGAAAGCCCGTTGTCCTGCTGGTATTTGGAATTGCACATGATCAGGCGCTGCGTCGAATCCCACAGCACGAAGGATTCGTTGATGTTCTCGATCGCCGTTCTGAGGCGAAGGTCGGCAGCCTCGGAACGCAGCGCCAGATGACGCTGTTCGGTGACGTCGACGGCAATTCCGATCAGCTGGATCTCCGGGGCTTCCGGATCGATGACCTGCGCCCGTGCGCGCATCCAGATCCATTGGCCGTCGGCGTGGCGCATGCGGAACACCTGGTCGATGTGGTCGATCTCGCGTGCGACGATTCTGTTGGCGAGCTCGAACAGGTCGCCGTCCTCGGGATGGATGATCTGATCGACCTCGCCGAAGGACAGCATCGTGTCGCAGGGTTTGTAGCCGAGCATGTCGTACATCGAGCGCGACCAGTACATCTTGCCGCGCACCATGTCCCAGTCCCACAGGCCGCAGCGGCCGCGAACCAGCGCCATGTCGATGCGCTGATGCGCTTCGAGGTAGATGCGGTCGGCCGCCTGCGCACGCGCGGCCTGGCCGAAATAGGCATAGAGGATGACGATCAGCACGCCGGCCGTCAGCACGAACAGGGTGACGTTCAGCGAAACGGTCTTGCGCCAGGCATCGAAAACCGCGTCCTGTGGCACCAGGGCCGCCGATGCGCCCTTTCCGCCATCCGCCAGGCTGACCGCGGCGTACCAGTCCCGTCCGCCGATGTTGACGTCCATGACGCCGGCACGATCGCCGAACATGAACAAGGGCTCGCCGCCCTCGACGAGGCCGTCCAGCGAATGGCCCTGCCATGGCATCGAGCGCGGCGTCACCGCGACGATCTTGAAAGCGCTGTCGGTGATGACAAGCACATGGCTGCGGCCCATCGCGCCCTGACGGCTGGTGGTCTCCAGCAGATCCTGTATGGCGCCGGGCACCGTTTCCGAGGTGGTGGCGAGCGAACTGGCCAACTGGCCCGCCGCCAGCGTCAGGATCGCCTTGGCATTGCGCTCGACATCGTCGCGCTCGTTCATCAGTGACAGCACGCGCAGCGCTGCGATGACGATCAGGAAGGTGATGATGAGGGCGGGTATTGATCGGCGCAGCAGCGGCTCGGCGGCCAGAAGCCGCCGGTAGGCCGGTTCGGCGATGAGCCGCGTATTCCCGGCAAGACCGTCGCCGCGCGTCTCGCGATGCGCAAAAACCGTCCCTCCGGGCGCGCCCCACGCGTCCGCCTTCGCCATAAATGGCACTCCCCGAATTTGCCTATGCTGCTTGGCGATCCGGCAAACGCCGCACATCCGAATCGTCAGTAAAGAATCAAAGGTGATTCGCCTTGTCCAGTGGTCCGGCGAAAAAAGATTAAAAATCGACTAAAATAACGCCGAAACGGCCCAATGTCTCTTGCCGGGCGCCCGCTTATGCCAGCGTACGCTCGACAATATCCCGCAGATCCGCCGATAGGTTTTCGGCGCCGGCGATCGACAGCAGCGCTTCCCTGGCCTTGGCTTGCCGCAAAGGTTCGAGCGAACGCCACGATCTGAGCGCCGTCGCCAGCCTGGCTGCCACTTGCGGGTTGCCCTTTTCAACCTCGAGCACAGTCTGAGCAAAGAACCAGTAGCCTTCGCCGTCAGCACGATGGAAGCCGGTCTGGTTGGCGCTGGAGAAGGTGCCGATCAGCGAGCGAACTCGATTCGGATTGCCCATCGAGAAGGCCGGGTGGTTGGTCAGGGCCTTCACGGTGTCGACGGTTTGCGGCCCCGGAACGCTGGCCTGGATCTGGAACCATTTGTCCATGACCAGCGGGTCGGACCCATAGGTCGTCTCGAAAGCCGCCAGCGCCTCGACCGCCTCGGGCGAACCGTGGTGACGATGCGCGAGCACGGCAAGTGCTGCCGCGCGGTCGGTCATGTTGGTCGCCGACTGGAAATGCCCGGCGGCGAGTGCTGCTCCACCCGGCTGCAGCGACAGATAATCCAGCAAGGTGTTGCGCAAGGCGCGTCGTCCGGCGCTCGCCGCGTCGAGGCTGAACGCTTCTCTGTCGGCAAGGCTGCGGTAGAGGCCCGAAAAAACGTCCCGGTTCGCAGTGCCGATCGCCAGCGCCAGTGCCTCGCGAGCCGCATAGATGGCATCGGGGTCGATGTTCCTGCCGATGTCGCGGGCGATGTCGGCTTCGCCGGGCAATGCCAGCGCCAGTGCTCGATAGGCCGGCTCCAGCGTCTCGTCACCGGCGATGCTGCCGGCGAGTTCGATCAGCCGCGGTGCAAAGGCCGGCTGCTTGCCGCCGAGGACCTCGCGGAAGGCTGATATCAGTGCATCGGTCAGCAATGTGTTGAAGGCCTGCCAGCGCGAGAAGGCGTCGCTGTCATGGCGGGCGAGAAAGAACTGGTCGTCGGCTTTCTGCTCGACGGACAATGTCACCGGCGCCGAAAAGCCGCGGTTGAGCGACACGGCCGGGCGCTCGGTGACGCCTGAAAACCGCACCATGTGGCGGCGCTTGCGGATATGGATGACGCCGTCCTCGACGCTGGCGCCTTCGACGCCGCTATACGGCACAGGCTTGCCGCCGGCGCCGATCAGGCCGAAAGCCAGCGGGATGTGCATCAGCCGCTTGCGGCTTTCGGACGGTGTCGGCGGCACCGACTGCTCGATTTCGAGCGTGAATTCTTGCGCGGCCGGATTGTGCGTCGAACTGATCGTCAGGTTCGGCGTGCCTGCCTGATGATACCAGAGCGCGAACTGCGACAGGTCGCGGCCGGACGCATCCTCGAACACCTTGATGAAATCCTCGATCGTCGCCGCGTCACCGTCGTGTCGCTCGAAATAGAGGTCCATGCCGGCGCGAAAGACGTCGGCACCGAGAATTGTGCGGATCATGCGCACCACTTCGGAGCCCTTCTCGTAGACCGTCGCCGTGTAGAAATTGTTGATTTCGCGGTAGCGGCGCGGCCGCACCGGATGCGCCAGCGGACCTTGGTCCTCGGGAAACTGGTGGGCGCGCAAGGTGCGCACTTCGGCGATGCGCTTGACCGCGCGCGAACGCTGGTCGGCAGAGAATTCGTGATCGCGGAAAACCGTCAGGCCTTCCTTCAGGCAGAGCTGGAACCAGTCGCGGCAAGTGATTCTGTTGCCTGTCCAATTGTGGAAATACTCATGCGCGATGATCGCCTCGATATTGGCGAAATCGGCGTCCGTCGCGGTCTCCCGGTCGGCCAGCACATATTTGTCGTTGAAGATGTTAAGGCCCTTGTTCTCCATCGCGCCCATGTTGAAGTCGGACACGGCGACGATGTTGAAGACGTCGAGATCGTATTCGCGGCCGAACGCCTCCTCGTCCCATTTCATCGACCGCTTCAGAGCATCCATCGCGTAGCCGGCCAGGTTCTCCTTGCCGGGCTCGACATAGATGCCGAGTTCGATCGTGCGGCCCGATAGCGTGACGAAACTGTCCGCAAGCTGGCCGAGATTGCCGGCCACCAGCGCGAACAAATAGGACGGCTTGGGGAAAGGGTCGTGCCACACTGCATAGTGCCAGCCGTCGCCGAGGTCGCCCCTGTCGACCGGGTTGCCGTTGGACAGGAGCAGCGGCGCTTCGTCACGTATTGCCTCTATGCGCACCGTGTAGACGGACAGGATGTCGGGACGATCGAGGAAATAGGTGATGCGGCGAAAGCCCTCGGCTTCGCATTGCGTGCAGTAGACATGGCTCGAGCGGTAGAGGCCCATCAGGGCTTCGTTGCCGGCCGGCGCCACCTCGGTCTCTATGAGCAACTGGAAGCGACGCGCCGCCGGCGGCTTGAGGATGGTCAGTTGATCAGGCGTCGCCAGCAGATCCGCCGGCTTTACCTTCTTGCCGTCGATCTCTATGCGCTTGAGGGTCAGCCCGTCGCCGTCGAGCACCAGCGGTGCCGACACGGAGACGTCGTCACGACGCTCTATCGTGAGCACGGCGGTGACACGCGTTGCGTCTGGCGAAAGGCGGAAGGTAAGGTCGGTTTTCGGAATGAGGTAGTCGTTGGGGCGATAGTCTTCGAGTTTGAAGACCTGGCCGGTGTCCGTGCGCATTCCGTGGGTTTTCCTGTCGATTGCGTTGGCGGCGGATTGTGTCCGCTGGTCCAAGAAATTTGAAGTCCGCGCTCTTTACACGAAACCGCCCCTCGACAAAACTGAGGCAATGCCTATTTCAGGCGTTCCTTCTCCTGTCATCATCACGAGGCATCCATGACCGTCGTCACACCGAAATTCGGCATGGGCGCATCCGTGCTGCGGCGCGAGGATGCCGCCTTCATCCAGGGCCAGGGCCGCTATACCGACGACATCCAGCCGGCTGGCGTCCTGCATGGCTATGTCCTGCGCTCGCCGGTCGCCAAGGCCAGCTTCACCATCGGTTCGACCGAGGCGGCGAAGGCGGCACCTGGCGTCCATCTGGTGCTGACCGGCAAGGATCTTGCCCATCTCGGCGATCTGAAATCCGGCGTCATGCAGGAACAGCCGGACGGCACCAAGGCTCCGACGCGCGACATCCCGATCCTGTGCCGCGACCGCGTCAACTATGTCGGCGATGCCGTTGCCTTCGTCGTCGCCGACAGCCGAGCCTTGGCGCAGGATGCCGCCGAACTGATCGATGTCGACTACGACGGCGAAGACGCGGCCTCGGGGACGGCAAATGCACTTGCCGAAGGCACGCCGCTGGTCTGGCCGGAGCTTGGTTCCAACCGCGCCTTCAGCTACCACATGGGCGACAGGAAAAAGACCGAAGCGGCTTTCGCCAAGGCCGCCCATGTCACCCGCATCGAGTTCGTCAACAACCGGCTGGTGTGCAACTACATGGAGCCGCGCTCCGCGATCGGCGAATGGAACGTTGAGGAGAAGCGCTTCGTGCTGACCACCGGGTCGCAAGGCGTGCACTCCATGCAGTATATCCTGGCCAGCGTGTTCAAGATCAAGAAAGACCAGCTGCGCGTCATCACGCCTGATGTCGGCGGTGGTTTCGGGCCGAAGAGCTTCGTCTACCGCGAATATCCGCTGGTGCTGGAAGCGGCAAAGCGGCTTGGCCGCCCGGTGAAATGGGCGGGCGACCGCACCGAACACTTCCTGACCGACGCGCAAGGCCGAGACAATTTCGTGAAGGCCGAGATGGCGCTGGACAAGGACGGCCGCTTTCTCGGCATGAAGGTGGACCTGCTCGCCAACATCGGCGCCTATATCTCGCAATACGGTCCGTTCATCCCCTATATCGGCGTCACCATGTCGACCGGCGTCTATGATATCCAGGCGCTCGACGTCTCGGTGACCGGCCTCTACACCAACACCTGCCCGGTCGATGCCTATCGCGGTGCCGGCCGACCGGAAGCAGCCTTCCTGCTGGAAAAGCTGGTCGATGCCTGCGCCCACGATCTCGGCCTGCCTGTCGAGGAGATCCGCCGCCGCAACTTCATCCGGCCGGAGCAATTTCCCTATCGGACGCAAACCGGCCGCCTCTACGACACCGGTGAATTCGAAGGCCATATGGAGCGCGCCATTGAGCAATCCGAATGGAAAGCGTTTCCGGAGCGGCTGGCGCAATCGAAGGCCGGCGGAAAAATCCGCGGTCTCGGCATGGCGACCTATATCGAGGCCTGTGCCTTTCCGGGCTCCGAACCGGCCTTCGTCGAACTCAATGGCGATGGCACGGTGACGCTGAAGATCGGCACCCAGACCAACGGGCAGGGGCACGCCACCGCCTATGCACAGTTCCTGTCGGAAAAGCTCAATCTCGACATCGACAAGATCCATGTCCGCCAGGGCGACACCGACGAATTGAAGGCCGGCGGTGGCACTGGCGGCTCGCGCTCCATTCCGCTGGGGGGTGTATCGGCTTCCCGCGCGGGCGAGGATCTGGCCAACAAGATCAAGCGCATCGCAGCCGACGAACTGGAGGCTTCTGCCGGCGACATTGAGCTGTCTGATGGTGTTGCCCGCATCGTCGGCACCGATCGCTCGATCGATTTTTCCGCTATCGCCAAGGCCGCCAAGACATCAGACGATCTCAAGGGCTTTGGCGAGTTCGTGCAGGACGAATGCACCTATCCCAACGGCACCCATATCTGCGAGGTCGAGATCGATCCCGACACCGGCGCGACCGAGATCGTCCGCTACACCATCGTCGACGATTTCGGCGTCACCGTGAACCCGATCCTGCTCGCCGGCCAGGTGCATGGCGGCGTCGTGCAAGGCATCGGCCAGGCACTGACCGAAGACACTATCTATGGCGAGGATGGACAGCTTTTGACGGCGAGCTTCATGGATTACGCCATGCCGCGCGCCGACAATTTCCCGTTCTTCCATTTCGAGACCCGCAACGTGCCTTCGACCACCAATGCACTCGGCATCAAAGGCGCGGGCGAGGCCGGCACCATCGGCTCGACGCCGGCGGCACTCAATGCGGTGACCGACGCGCTCTGGCGCGCTTATGGCGTCAAGCACATCGACATGCCGGCAACGCCGGCGCGTATCTGGGCGGCGATCCGAGAAGCGTCGGGAGCGTGACAGCAGGCCCCGGCAGCCCCCCGGCCACAGCCAGCGATGATGCCGGCGGGCACGACACGCTTACCGGCATCATGCTCAAGATCGTGTCGGTGGCGGTCTTCGTCGGCATGCAGACCTGTATCAAAGCCGCAGGCACGATTCCGGCCGGCCAGATTGTCTTCTTCCGCTCTTTTTTCGCCATCTTCCCGATCATCGCCTTCCTGGCTTTCAGGAAAGAACTCGGCACTGCCTTCACCACCAGGCGTCCGTTCAACCACATCGCCCGCGGCCTGGTCGGCGTCTGCGCCATGGGGCTCGGCTTTTTTGCGTTGACCCGACTGCCGCTGCCGGAAGCGATCACGCTGAACTACGCGCAGCCGCTGCTGGTGGTGGTGTTCAGCTCCATCTTCCTCGGCGAGGCCATCCGTGTCTATCGCTGGAGTGCGGTCGCGGTCGGTCTTGTCGGCGTGCTGATCATCTCATGGCCGGAACTGACGCTGCTGAGTTCCGACGAGGCGCTCGACGATCAGGAAGTGCTTGGCGTCATGGCCGCTCTTGTCGCGGCGGCGATCTCGGCCGTCGCCATGCTCTTGGTGCGCAATCTCGTGCAAAGCGAGCGCACAGCGACCATCGTGCTGTGGTTTTCGGTGACGGCAAGCGTCATGTCGCTGCTGTCGCTGCCATTCGGCTGGCAGGCGCTGACGCCGCTCCAGGCAGCTCTCCTTGTTGCCGCCGGCTTCTGCGGCGGCCTCGGCCAGATCCTGATGACGGCGGCCTATCGCCATGCCGAGGCCTCGGTGGTGGCGCCGTTCGAATACACCTCGATGATCCTCGGCGTCGTCGTCGGCTATCTCGTCTTCGGCGACGTCGCCACGCTCCATATGCTTGTCGGCGGCCTGATCGTCGTCGCCGCCGGCATCTTCATCATCTGGCGCGAACGCCAGCTTGGCCTGGAGCGCACCCGCACGCGCAAGGCGTCTTTGCCTGAAGGGTGATTACGACAGCTCGGCTCGCTCCTTCGCCAACCGAACCAGCACTGTCCTCGTCTGTTCATCGGCGGGGAAAAACGATTCGATCGCCAGTTCCGAAAGCGTCACGTCGAGCGGCGTGCCGAAGACAGTGATGGTGCTGATGAACGACAGCACCTGATCGCCATGCGCCAGCCTGAGCGGATGCACGATGGCATTCGGCTCGACGGACACCGGCCGGCTGCCTTTCAAGCCGGACGGGTAACTGCGCAATTCGCGCTCCAATTCGACCAGCACAGGGTCACCGCTCGCGTCGTTCTGGTGTTTCAGGCGCTCGAGCAGATGCGTTCGCCATTCCTGAAGGTTGACGATGCGCGGTGCGATGCCGCCGGGATGCAGGCTGAGGCGAAGCACGTTGACCGGCGGCGTCAGCAGCGAAGCCTCGCTGACATCGTCAAGGAAGGGTGCAATGGCGGCATTGGCCGAAACCAGGTTCCAGTGGCGGTCGACGGCGAGTGCCGGGAAAGGCTCGTGGCCTTTGAGGACGATCTCGACGGCCGCCATCGCCGGCGCCAGCGTCGTGTCGGTCAGGGAGCGTTCGCCGAAGCTGGGCGCAAAACCGGCGGCGAGCAGCAATTGATTGCGTTGCCTCAGCGGTATCGACAATTGCTCGGCCAGATGCAGCACCATGTCGCGCGAGGGCGCGGCGCGGCCGCTTTCGACGAAGCTCAGATGCCGCTGCGAGATCTCGGCCTCCATGGCGAGGTCGAGCTGCGACATGCGGCGGCGGGTGCGCCATTCGCGAATGAGGCTGCCGGCGGACGTTTGGGGTGTTGTCATGAGGCATGATTAGGTCGAGAGCAGACGTATTTCAATTACCTCGGAGGTTATCGGTACGGCATCCATGTCGGAGATTGGCTACTCGCCAAGCCTCAGCCAACTTCCCGCAGCTTTGCCTTCACCTCGAGAAAATCCCGCCACGCCAGCTTCTTGTGCGCGGGCGTTCGCAAGAGATAGGCCGGGTGCAGCGTCGGCATTGCCGGAATGGCGATGCCGGATGCCGTCGTGTGGACGCGCCAGTTGCCGCGCAGCCGCAGGATGCCTTCACTCGTATTGAGCAGGGTTTTTGCCGACGGACCGCCAAGGTTGATCAGCACCTTCGGATTGACCAGTTCGATCTGCCGCTCGATGAATGGCCGGCAGATCTCGGTTTCGTGCGGCGTCGGCGTGCGATTGCCCGGCGGCCGCCACGGAATGACATTGGCGATATAGACCGAAGTGCGGTCGAGCCCGATCGCCGCCAGCATGCGGTCGAGCAGCCGGCCCGATCGGCCGACGAAGGGCAGGCCCTCGATGTCCTCGTCGCGGCCGGGTGCCTCGCCGACCAGCATGACGGCGGCTTCCGGGTTGCCGTCGGCGAACACCAGGTTCTTGGCGGTGGCCTTGAGATTGCAGCCGTCGAACGCCGCCATGTGCTGGCGAAGCTCGTCAAGCGTTGTTGCCGTCGTTGCCAATTGGCGGGCAAGTGCTGCCTGAATTTCGTCGGGAACCGTGGCCGACGGTGCGCGCAAAACAGGTGGCGCATTTGGCCTGTCGCCCCCTTCGGGGCGATTTGTCGAACGCTGCTGTGCGGCGGTGCCGCCCGCAGGCGCCGCGGTCGGCGCGCGCTCCGCCGGCTTTGGCGCAACCTCGGCAAACCGGTTCACCGGCTGGTCTTCAAGCGCCTCGTCGACGCCCGCGCTGGCATAAAAGGCCAGCAGGTCGGCAATATCAGGTCTGTTGTTTGGGGAAGCAGCAGTCATGGATTCACATTCGTCCGCGTGGCGGCAATTTGCAAGGCTGGCCTCTTGCTCCACCCCGTCGGTATGCGCGGATCCTGCACCAGATAGAAGGTCCATCTGGGCGTATAGTCGGTCATCAGGAAGGCGTGCACTTTTATCCCACGTGTCCATGCATCAAGAGTGGACCCGGAATGCGCACCTTCACCGAATGTATGCGTTCCAAACATGAGTCGAACAACGGAATTGCTGGACAGCGGTCAAAGGAAATAGTGCACTCTCACCGCATACTTGGGCGGCGCGCTGGTGGCAGGCTGAGATTCGGAGTAAAAGACAAGTGTGCGGGTGTCTGCACTTACACAGATCGGATATTGTAATGGCAACGGAGAAAATCGACAAACCAGAGGATTTCATAAATTCCTTTTCATTCCACGATGTTAGTTTGGACCGAATAAATATCGATTTCGATAGTCAGACTGCGAATCTGGTTACACCGGATATGAATTGGAATTACGAAGGCAGCTGTGGATATGTTAAGAGACCGTGCAGCTTAATATTTGGAGGGGCAACCGCGTATTCCATAGACGTTATTGATTTGGAAGGAGTAAGAATAGGAGACATGAGCACAAATCTCATAGATCTTAATCTTGGGGGGCGGCAGCTCTGGCCGGGGGCGAGGTCGTGGCAGTATTAGTTTTATGTTTAAAACTCTTGAAATAGCCGACATGTAATACCCGCCCCTACCGCCACGGGCGTCTCTCAGCGAATGGATCGGAATCACACCCTCCGGCCCGCGCCTTCCAATGTGCTGGCCACGCGTCTGTCGAGCGGTAGCGCCGAGATCGAGGTGCAGCCGAATTTCGAAGCGGTGTCCTACGTGATCAGCGATCTGACCGTCGTCACGCGGCTGCAGGGGATTCGGGGCTGATCGACCTCAACGCCGCTGACCAACCTGCTTGCCCAGCGTTTCGCCTCGCTTGGCGTTGATCCGGAGACGGCCAACTAGTTGGCGATCACAGTCGAATATTCCCGCAGCGGCGCCCGCATCTTTGCCGCAGCCGGGAGCGCAGGGAGCCACCGTTCGCGTGCCGGCATCGCTTAGATATCGGCATATTTCACCCCGTCGGTATGCGCGGATCCTGCACCAGATAGAAGGTCCAGCGCGGCGTGTAGTCGGTCATCAGGAATTCGAACCTGGCGGTTTTCAACGGGTCGACCTTGCCATTCCGGAACAGCAGCCGGTCATAGGGTTCGAAATCGCGATCGAAATCGGCGAAATTGCTCGACAAAATATTGTCCGGCGTCTTGTTGCGCTGGTCGAAGGAAAGCCCGTCGCCGAACACGCTCGGCCGATTCAGGATCTCCTGCAATTCGAACTGGAATTCGACCCAGGCCTGGCCGCTGATGTTGAGCACCTCGATGCGCATATACATCATGCCGTTGGCGAATTCGCCGGCCTTGCCGAAGGCCTGGATCGGCTTTGTCGTGCGGATCGTCAGCGTCACCGGCGTTGACGAATTCAGCTCTTCGGTGATGACGAACGGATCGTCCTTCGTCCCGATGCCCGAGGCGCCGGTGATGCGAAAGCCGCCAAGCTCGTCGGAGAAGGAGTAGGCGCCTGCCGCCCAGACCTTCACTTCGTCGGCGGCAGCGTGATGCGGCGCCAGCATCAGAAGGGCCAAAAGGAGCGCCCGGCGGATCCGGCCGGGCGGGAAAAGAAAGCGCGTCGATGAAAAGCCGGCTGGCCCAGGAATGCGCATGGCGTGAAGTATGGCCGATAAGCAAGCCGTCGAACAATTAAAAACGCGCGCTTCGCAGGCAATGCCGGGCGAAAAGCAGTCTTCCAGCCTCGCAATGCGCGACTTTTTGGCCAAAACGGCATTGTCACGTATGCGCCGGTTTCCTGTCGTCAATTGATGCGCTATGCAGCGCGGGAGCCAGCAAGATACCCGAATGGGATAAGCCAGTGCGGAGGGGTTGATGAGCGACATCGAACGCGAAAGCATGGAATTCGACGTGGTTATCGTCGGCGCCGGACCGGCGGGCCTCGCCGCTGCCATCCGCCTCAAGCAGGTCAATCCCGAGCTTTCGGTCGTCGTCCTGGAGAAGGGCGGTGAGGTCGGCGCCCATATCCTCTCCGGCGCCGTTGTCGATCCGATCGGCATCGACCGGCTCTTGCCGGGCTGGCGCGATGAGGACGGCCATCCCTTCAAGACGCCGGTCACATCAGACCATTTCCTGGTCCTTGGTCCTGCCGGCTCGTTTCGCCTGCCCAACATGCTGATGCCGCCGCTGATGAACAATCACGGCAACTACATCGTCTCGCTCGGCAATGTCTGCCGCTGGCTGGCGACCAAGGCCGAGGCGCTCGGCGTCGAGATCTATCCGGGCTTTGCCGCTGTCGGCCTGCTCTACAATGAGCAAGGCGCCGTCACCGGCGTCGTCACCGGCGACATGGGCATCGAGAAGGACGGAACGCACGGTCCGGGTTTCGCACCCGGCATGGCGCTGATGGGCAAATATGTGCTGATCGGGGAGGGCGCTCGCGGCTCGCTCGCCAAGCAGCTGATCGCCAGATACAAGCTTTCCGATGGCCGCGAACCGGGCAAATATGGCATCGGCCTGAAGGAACTCTGGCAGGTCAAGCCGGAGAACCACCGGCCGGGCTTGGTCCAGCATTCCTTCGGCTGGCCGCTTGACTTGAAGACCGGCGGCGGCTCGTTCCTCTACCACCTCGAGGACAATCAGGTGGCGGTCGGCTTCGTCCTCCACCTCAATTACAAGAACCCCTATCTGTCGCCGTTCGAGGAATTCCAGCGCTTCAAGACCCATCCGGCGATCAGCGGGACTTTCGACGGCGCCAAGCGCCTCGGCTATGGCGCGCGCGCCATCACCGAGGGCGGCTGGCAGTCGGTGCCGAAACTCTCCTTCCCCGGTGGTGCGCTGATGGGATGTGCGGCGGGCTTCGTCAACGTGCCGCGCATCAAGGGCTCGCACAATGCCGTGCTGTCCGGCATGCTGGCGGCCGAGCATGTCGCAGAGGCGATCGGTGCCGGGCGCGCCAACGACGAACTCGCTTCCTACGAGGAAGCCTGGCGCGCGACCGACATCGGCAAGGATTTGAAGAAGGTGCGCAACGTCAAGCCGCTGTGGTCGCGCTTCGGCACCATCGTCGGTGTCGGCCTCGGCGGCCTCGACATGTGGTTGAACACGCTGTTCGGTGTCTCGCCCTTCGGCACGCTGAAGCATGGCAAGGCCGACTATGCGACGCTCGAGCCTGCCGCCCAGCACAAGAAGATCGCCTATCCGAAGCCCGATGGCGTGCTGACCTTCGACAGGCTGTCCTCGGTGTTCCTGTCCAACACCAATCACGAGGAAAACGAGCCGGTCCACCTGCTTGTGGGCGACATGGAACTGCAGAAGCGGTCCGAGCACGATGTCTTTGCGGGCCCCTCGACGCGCTACTGTCCGGCCGGGGTTTACGAGTGGGTCGACAAGGATGGCAATGCCGCCGCCGATCCCACGGCCAAGGATGTGCGCTTCGTCATCAACGCGCAGAACTGCGTCCACTGCAAGACATGCGACATCAAGGACCCGAACCAGAACATCAACTGGGTGCCGCCGCAAGGCGGAGAAGGCCCGGTCTACCAGGGCATGTAGGCCCGCGCCGGCCACAGCGTGCAAAGACCCCGACGACGGCTCGGGGTCTCCCGTGGCATGTGAAACATTAGGACTGTTGAAACTGCCGCACGCTTATGGTTCCATTCCTTGACGATAAGGAGATGGCCAATGCGCCTGGCGGTTCTGGCATGCCTTGTGGCGATCGGTGCGCTGTTCGGTTTGGCTTCGGCGGCCTCGGCCGGCACCAGGGTGGTGGTTAAGACGCGGACCTACGACATCACCGGGAACACGGGGCTGGCGCTGATGCAGGCTATGGACCGCAAGGGGCCGAAGCACGGCTTCATGACGCATGCCATCGCGCTGACCGGCTACGCGGTGGATTGGGACCTTGACACCAGCCAGGACAATGGCGTTTGCCGCTTGCGGCGTGCCAACGGCACGCTCAATCTCTTCTATACGTTTCCGCGTGTCGCCTCGGCCACCACTCCGACGCTCCGGAAGCGCTGGACGCGGTTCTTCGCCGGCGTCCGCGCCCATGAGGAAACCCATGGCCGCATCGCCAGGGAGATGATGCGGGCCACGGGAAGATCGATCTCCGGCCTCAGGATTGCCGACGACCGGTTCTGCTACAAGACACGTCGCGAGGCACAGCGACGTATCAAGGCCACCAATGCCGCATATGAGGCCAAGCAGCTCGCTTTCGATGCGCGCGAGCATCGCGATGGCGGCCATGTCCAGCATCTCGTCATCGCTTTGGTCAGGCCCTGATCCTTCAGCCTGGCGTCTTGCCGGTCTGGCTTATGGCCGCGGTCGCGGTTTCATGTTCGTCGAGCGGCTTTTGCTGGTTCAGCCTGAGTGAGAACTCCACCATGACCGGGAGGTGATCCGAGCCCGTGTCCTCCAGCCGTGTCGCGGAATGGATGGTCACGCCGCCCTTGCTGAAAACCTGGTCGATCGGCAGGCCGGCGAAGCGCCGCAGCAAGTCCGGCAGCTTGATGTGGATCCAGGTCGGGCCGGCGGACGGCATCACGGTCAGCCCGCCAAGCGCCGCGACCCGCCGCACGGCGGCACTCCACGGCGCGGCATTGCAGTCGCCCGCCATGATGGCCGTCTCGCCGAGCGCGGAAAGCGGCTCCGTCAACTCGCCGATCTGCCAGTACTGCTCGCGTGGCCACGGCCAACTGAGATGGATCGCGGCGACATCGACGTCGATGCCGCCGAAGTCGACGGTCGCTGTCGCCATGGCGCCGCGCCTTTCGCAACGCGCCTCGGTGTCGGCGGCAAAGGGCCGCCGCGAGAGCAGCGCGACGCCGAATATGCCGTTGGGATAAGGACAGAGGATCCGGTATGGATAGGCGCTGCTGATATAGCCAAGCTCGGTCGCCCACATCGCCGATACCTCGTCCAGGGTGATCACGTCGGGATTGGTCCGGCCGATCAGCGACAGCACCTTCTTCGGCGTCGGATTGTCGTAGCGCAGGTTCATCTGCAGCAGCTTGTAGATCGCGCGGTCTTCGTTCTTGGCTTCATAGGCGGCCTGAACCGGCCACAGGCGGGAGAAGGACAGCGACCCGGAAGTGGTGGCGAAGGCCGCCACGGCAAAAAGCAGTGCCACGGCCGCCTGCAGGCGAAATGTCGTGGCCAGCAGCGGCAGTGCGCAAAGCGCCATCAGCACGGCAAGGTGGACGCGGAAATGCGAGAAGGAATCGAAGGCGGGATGCAGCGTTCCGAAAAACCCGGCCACCAGCGCGATCGAACAGGCCAGCATTGCCAGGAATGCAACCGAAATCAGCAATGTCCCGACGCTCGCTCTCTCCATGCCGCCTGCTTATCGGCAGAAATGCGGCCCAATCAAGATGAGAAATGCCTACGCGATGCGTGGTATCGGCCTACTGGAACGCCGTTTCCGAAAAACTTCTGAGCTTGCGCGAATGCAACCGCTCCATCGGCATTTCCGCGAGCTTCTCCATCGCCCTGATGCCGATGGTCAGGTGCTGCGCCACCTGGCGCTTGTAGAATTCGGTCGCCATGCCGGGCAGCTTCAACTCGCCATGCAGCGGTTTGTCCGAAACGCACAGCAGCGTGCCGTAGGGAACGCGGAAGCGGAAGCCATTGGCGGCGATGGTCGCCGATTCCATGTCGAGTGCGATGGCGCGAGATTGCGACAGACGCTGGACCGGGCCACGCTGGTCGCGCAGTTCCCAGTTGCGATTGTCGATGGTGGCGACGGTGCCCGTGCGCATGATGCGCTTCAGGTCGTAGCCGGTAAGGCCGGTGACTTCGGCGACGGCTTCCTGCAACGCCACCTGGATCTCGGCCAGCGGCGGGATCGGCACCCAGACCGGAAGATCGTCGTCCAGCACATGGTCCTCGCGCACATAGGCATGCGCCAGCACATAGTCGCCCAGCGCTTGGGTGTTGCGCAGGCCGGCACAGTGGCCGAGCATCACCCAGGCATGCGGCCTCAGCACCGCAATATGGTCGGTGATGGTCTTGGCGTTGGAAGGCCCGACGCCGATATTCACCATGGTGATGCCGCCATGTCCCGATTTCTTCAGGTGATAGGCCGGCATCTGTGGCAGGCGGGGAACTGCGACGCCTTCACTGGGCGCGCTTTGCCCGCCCTTGGTGATGACATTGCCCGGCTCGACGAACTCCGTGTATCCGCCGCCGCCATTGGCCATCAGGTCGCGGGCGCGGGCGACGAATTCGTCGATGTAGAACTGATAGTTGGTGAACAGCACGAAGTTCTGGAAATGCTGCGGCGTGGTCGCCGTATAGTGCGACAGCCGGTGCAGCGAATAATCGATGCGCTGCGCCGTGAACGGCGCCAGAGGCCTCGGCTCGCCAAAGGCGACTTCGAAGGTGCCGTTGGCGATCTGGTCGTCGGTGCCATCGAGATCCGGCACGTCGAACAGGTCGCGGATCGGCCGCTTGATGCGCTCTGCCGTCGCGCCGTCGACATGGGTGCCTTCAAGGAAGGCGAAATGCAGCGGGATGGGTGTGGTCGATTCCGACACCGTGACCGCAACCCCATGATTGCGCATGATCAGGCGCAACTGCTCGACGAGGTAGCTTTCGAACAGGCCCGGCTGGGTGATGGTGGTGGAAAAATGCCCAGGCGTCGGCATATGGCCATAGGCCTGGCGCGAGTCGATCTGGGTGAATGAGTTGGTGGTGACGCCGATCTCCGGATAGAAGGCCCGGTAGCGCTTGCCATTGTCGCCGCCTGCTGCCGCCAGCTCTGCGAAGGAATCACGCAGGAACTTGGTGTTGCGGTCGTAAAGCGCCTGCAGTGCCTTGACGGCCTTTTCGGCGCTATCAAAGCTTTGCCGGCCAAAAGGCTCCGGCATGACGACAGATTCGATGGCTTGTGGGTAGATTCGCTTTTCCATGGCTCAATATAGAGACTTGGATCGGCACTTGGGAGGGGTGTCGCGACCGAAGGCGGCCAAAGCGCCGTTTTTCTTCAACCGCGCTGCAGGCTGACCAGGAGCACAAAGCCGACGCCGGACTTCTTCAGGGCAGGTGCGTCGATCGTCGAGCCGGCATCGGAGCGCATCATCGGCACGGCCAGAACCGGAGCGGCCAGAACCGCCAGGATAAGCGCCGCCCGCGGCAGAAGCCGAAGGGTCTTGAGAGCGTTGGCGGCGATGCGGTTCATGGTGTTTCAGCTTTTCTTTTCGAGGTCTTGGTTTCTTTGTTCAGTTGCGAAGATGGGTGGGGCAGGCGAGGCGGCAGGTTCCGGAACTGGCTTCGTCCCAGGCGCGGGCCGGACGGCCCGCTTCGGCGACGAGGATGGCGAAGAACATCCCAAACAGGCTCACCAGCAGGCAGACGATGGTGAAGCGGCGAGAAAGCATTGGGTCGGTCTCCTTCAACACGCCGGAGAATGCCCTGATGCAACTGAACCGGCTCTGATGCCGGCGTTCATCTGCGGTTCAAGATGATTGACGGGGTTTCGACGGCGCCGGCGTCGGTTTGGATAGCCGCCGGCGGGTATCGAGCATCACCGGCGCAGGATGTGTCGACAAAACGAAAACGGGGCCCGTCGAGGCCCCGTCATCATGTCGTAAGGGTGCGGTCGATCAGAGCTTGTGCCAGGTCTGGCTCTTGCAGATCAGTCCGCCCAGCACGCAGCCGCTCATCTTGAGAGAGCTGCCCGACAATGTCGCCTTGCCCGAATAGGTCTTGTCGTTTGCCGGATCGGTGATGTTGCCGGCATATTTGTTGTCGCCCGTCGCCTTGAGCGAGCCGATGGTCTTGCCGGCATATTTCCCGGACTTGAGGGTGATGGAAAACGAGCCGCCGCCGGCGATGGCCGCGGTTTCGCCGGCCTGCGTCTTCCAATTGCCTTCGATCGGATCGGCCCATGCCGCACCCGGCACGATCAATGTGGCCGCAAGGGCCAGGCTCAGTTTTCGAAACATGTCTTCCTCCCTGTGGATGTCCGGCCGGATGCTCCGCCTCGCCGGTCTGCCGCTTACGCAAACGTAAGCTAATCCAGCTCCCGGCAAAACAAAAGCGGTGCCGTAGCGGAAGACTTTCGGATTTTGAAGCCACCTGAAAGCGCCTCCTCGACGACGAAATGAAACGATCGGCGCATCGCCTTTGTCTGCCGTGGTTAGCGAAGTCTTGCCCCCGCGTGAGAAAACTTTCGTCAAATTTGACGCAAGCAGGCTGAATTGCTGGGTTTGTATCCTTAACGAATTTCGGCGTTTACCTCTTGTTTTAGCTTTGTTTTCCTCAAATTAAGCACGCCATTTAACGACGGATTCAAGCCTGCACGGCATTCTCGAAAGCATCGGAAGAGCAGCCGGCAAGACGAAAGAAGGCAGCTCTCGGGAGCCTGACAGGGCCGGAAAACAGGGGATTGAAATGGCACGTTTTGAAATGCTTGAAGCAGGTTTCGGCGCCATGGGAGCAACTGCCCAGGCCGACATCCTTTTCGAATTGGGCATGATGTATGCGACCGGCCGCGATTGCGAGACCGATGTCGTTGCCGCCCACAAATGGTTCAACATCGCCGCAATCAAGGGCTCGGCCCGCGCCGCCGAGCTGCGCTCGGAACTGTCGGCCGCCATGTCGAAGGTCGAGATCGCCACGGCGCTTCGCGAAGCCCGCGAATGGATGACCATGCACTGAAATCTGCCAATCGCAGAGAGGTCCATCGAAGACAGGGAAGCTCCGGGATCAAGGCCGCACAGACGGCCAGACCCGGCGAAATCGAAGGCCGCGCAAGACGGTCACGAAGGCAAGAGAAAGAACGCGGCAGGCAGCAAGGCTCAGCTGTGCGCGACACGGGGAAGGCGAGCGGGATTCTTAGGCGCGAGAGCGCCCGGAGATTGCTCGACGGACAAAAAAGCCACGACCAGCCGGAACAAGGCTGGCGTGGCTTTTTGCGTTGATGACGTCTTGCAGGCCCAATCGAGCGGCGCCAATGCGCCTAGACAGGCCGAATGAAGGATGAAATTGTCCGGCCTCTCTGGAAGAAGCGGGGCCGGGGCGGCCGCGCGTGAGTGGAGGAGTTCTACAACAATGAAAAAATTGAGTATTCTAAACGCGGCCATATTCGGCCTGATGATGAGCACGCCGGTCGCATTCGCCGACGACATCACCTTTGCGGTGATCGGCCCGATGACCGGACAGCTCGCCACCATCGGCGATCAGTTCAAGCAGGGCGCACAGGCCGCTGCCGACGCGATCAACGCCGCTGGCGGCATCAACGGGTCGATGATCAAGCTTGATATCGAAGACGACCAGTGCGATCCCAAGCAGGCCGTGTCGGTTGCCAACCGCGTCGTCGCCGATGGCGTCAAGTTCATCGACGGCCATGCCTGCTCGGGTTCGAGCATTCCGGCCTCGGCCGTCTATGCCGAAGCCGGCGCCTTGATGATGAGCCCGGCCTCGTCAAACCCGGTGCTGACCGATGCGGCAGCCAAGGCCGGCTGGCCGACGATCATGCGCCTATACACGCGTGACGATGCGCAGGGCGCCTTCATCGGCCCATGGATCGCCAAGAAGTTTGCCGGCAAGAATGTCGTCGTCCTGCACGACAAGAGCGCCTACGGACAGGGCGTGGCTGACGCCGTCAGGGCAACGATGAATGCCGGCGGCCTCAAGGAGGTCTACTATGACGGCATCAACGCTGGCGAGAAGGACTATTCGGCTCTCGTCACCAAGCTCAAGGACTTGAAAGCCGACGTCGTCTATTTCGGCGGCTACCATCCTGAAGCTGGCCTGATCCTGCGTCAATCGGCGGAACAGAACCTGAAGTTCCAGCTGATCATGCCGGACTCCATCGCCTCGCCGGAATTCTGGCAGGTCGCTGGCCCGGCCGGCGAGGGCACCATGTTCGTCTTCCCGTCGGATCCGCAGGCAAAGCCGGAAGCCAAGGCTGCCGTCGAGAAGATCAAGGCCGGCGGTTTCGTGCCGGAGGGCTTCACGCTGTTCTCATACGCCACCATCCAGGCATTCGCCGAAGGCATCAAGCGTGCCGGCAGCGACGACCCGGCCAAGGTTGCCGAAGCGTTGAAGAACGGCACGCCGATCAGCACCGTTGTCGGTGATGTCACCTTCGACGAGAAGGGCGATCTCAAGAATGCCAGCTACGACATCAACCAGTGGCATGACGGCAAATACGCGCCGATCGCGCAGTAATCGCCGACTTGGCGACCAAGTAGCGTAGAGAAATGGCCGGGTCCGTCCCGGCCATTTCTTTTTACCTTCGAACCGTCAGCTGGCTACAGCGGTCGAGGCGGCTTGTTCCCCGACGAACCGCACCAGCACCGTCCCGTCGGTCACCTGCGCGCCCTCGGTGGCGATCTCAGCGATCACGCCGTCATGCGGCGCGGCGATGGTGTGCTCCATCTTCATCGCCTCCAGGATCAGCAGCGGCTGGCCCTTGATCACCGTATCGCCTTTTCCCACGCGCACCAGCTTGACCAATCCCGGCATCGGCGCACGCAGGCTGCCGGCGCTTGCCGCCGCCTCATCGGCCCGTGCCAACGGGTCCGACACGGCGAAGGTGTAGCCAACGGCGCCTTCGAACACGGTGATGTGGCCGGGCCAGCGGGCAAGGCGCGGCGCGGCGCGAAAATCATGCGAATTGGTGTCGTCATAGGGCTTCTCCAGCGCGACCTGGAAGCGCCCATCCGGCCGCACCGAAACCTTCGCCGCGATATCGTCTTCACCGAACTTCAGCCATGTGCGTCGCGCCACGCTGTGGAAATGGGCATAACCGGCAAGCGACGACCACGGATCGTCTGACAACGGCGATGCTCCGGCCCCCGAGGCTGCGACTGCGGCCGCGGCTATGGTTTCTCCGCTCGGCGGCGGGACGATCGTCAAAGCCGCCTGGTGTCTGCCAATCAGGCTGGTGTCGACGTCGCCTGCGGCGAAATCCGGATCGGCGGCGAGAGCGGCAAGAAAGGCGGTGTTGACGGTCGAGCCGGCGATCTCGGTCCGGGATAGCGCCGCGCCAAGCGCTTCCAGAGCCGCCTGGCGGTCCGTGGCGTGGACGACCAGCTTGGCGATCATCGGATCGTAGTACGGCGAGATGGCGTCACCCGCCCGCACGCCGGTCTCGATGCGCATCGTGGCGCCTTGCGGGGCCGCGTCTGGAAATCTCAGATGATGCAGCGTGCCCGTTGCCGGCAGAAAACCTTTTGCCGCGTCCTCGGCATAGATGCGCGCCTCGAAGGCATGGCCGGTAAGCGCGATCTCGCTTTGCGTCTTCGGCAGCTTTTCGCCGCTGGCGACCCGCAACTGCCACTCGACCAGATCGGTGCCGGTCACCATTTCGGTGACGGGGTGCTCGACCTGCAGACGGGTGTTCATCTCCATGAACCAGAAGCGGTCGGCTTTCAGGCCTTGCGAGGCATCGACGATGAACTCGATGGTGCCGGCGCCTGAATAATTGATCGCCTTGGCGGCCTTCACCGCCGCATCCGTCATCGCCTTGCGCAAAGCCTCGGTCATGCCGGGCGCGGGCGATTCCTCGATCACCTTCTGGTGGCGGCGCTGCGCCGAGCAGTCGCGCTCGTAGAGGTGCACGGCGTTGCCGAAATTGTCGCCGAACACCTGCACTTCGATATGGCGCGGCTTGTCGACATATTTTTCGACCAGCACACGGTCGTCGCCGAACGCAGCTTTCGCCTCGCGCCGCGCGCTGGACAACGCTTCGGAAAACTCATCGGGATGCTCGACCCGGCGCATACCCTTGCCGCCGCCGCCAGCGCGTGCCTTGATCAGCACGGGATAGCCGATCTCGCGTGCCTTGGAGGCAAGTAGCACGATCTCCTGCGCCTCGCCATGGTAGCCCGGAACGACCGGAACGCCGGCTTTTTCCATCAGACGCTTGGCCGCGTCCTTCAGCCCCATGGCACGGATCGAGGCCGCCGACGGGCCGATGAAAATGAGCCCCGCCGCCGTCACCTGGTCGACGAAATCGGGATTTTCCGACAGGAAGCCGTAGCCGGGATGAATGGCTTGTGCGCCGGTAGTCAAGGCCGCGGCGATGATCTTATCACCGCGCAGATAGCTTTCGCCGACGCGCGAGGGGCCGATATGCACCGCCTCGTCGGCCATCTCGACATGCAGGGATCTCGCGTCGGCATCCGAATAGACGGCGACAGTGCGCACACCCAGTTTCCGAGCCGTGCGGATGACACGACAGGCGATCTCGCCGCGATTGGCAATCAGGATCTTGGCAAACATGGAGCCTCCGCATGTAAGGCTCGCAGTCCATGGGAAGCAGGGCGCTTCAACACCCCCCTCTGTCCTGCCGGACATCTCCCCCGCAAGGAGGGAGATTGGCAGCTTTGCCCTCGCTGCGAACTTTCAATGTTGGAATTTGGCGAAAGCGATAGCGACAGTCGATCTCCCCCAATGCGGGGGAGACGTCCGGCAGGACAGAGGGGGGTACTGTCCAGCGAGCCATTCCAGCCCTCGGCGTAGACCTCTCCCTTACCAAGGGAGTGCTCTACCTTGCGGTCGGTAGTATCTATTTCGATGACGAAATTGCGCAGCCGCCACTCGCGGTCTTGAGCTTCCACCGTGTCAAGCCGGCCTGGCAATTGCGCAGCGCCGTCTCTTCCGCCGCCTTCTGGGACGGCGCGTCGAGCTTCGTCCCGCAGACAATGTAGAGGTCGACGACACGCGAATAAAAGGTTGTGGCGTAAGCCGAATGGCCGCTCGCCGCGACGTAGCCCTTGTAGGCAACGTTGCATTCGCCCGAACCCAAGGTCGGCGGAAAACGCACGTCTCCCTTGCGTCCCGCGAGCGATTCCGCCGAGCCGATGCCGGTCGCGGTTAATATTAGAAATACTGAAAGTATCGAAGCAGCCGTTCCCTGGCAATATTTCAGTTTCATTTCCAGCCCGTCCCCATCGCCCCATGCTGGATAAGCAGTATCGAATATTTTGCCTCGCCGCCAGTTCACTGTTTGAGATTCGAAGCCGCCTATGCTGATGAATCGGTTGGTCCATACAGTTCAGCCTTTTCGCACGGCAGCAACGGCCTGCCGGTATAGTTCCGCCGTTTGTCCGTCGAAGTTGACCGTCCATTCTCACATCCGAAACACGCCGAAGCGCGTGTCCTCGATTTCGGCGTTGAGCGCGGCGGACAGGCTGAGCGCCAGCACGTCGCGGGTCTTCGCAGGGTCGATGATGCCGTCGTCCCAGAGGCGTGCGGACGAATAGAGCGGATGGCCCTCATGCTCGTATTTCATCAGGATCGGCTTCTTGAATTTCGCCTCTTCCTCGGCGCTCCATTCCCCGCCCTTGCGCTCGATGCCTTCGCGCTTGACCATGGCAAGCACCGTTGCTGCTTGCTCGCCGCCCATCACCGAGATGCGGGCGTTCGGCCACATCCACAGGAAGCGCGGCGAATAGGCGCGGCCGCACATGCCGTAATTGCCGGCGCCGAACGAACCGCCGATGATGATCGTCACCTTTGGCACGCGGGCGGTGGCAACGGCCATCACCAGCTTGGCGCCGTCCTTGGCGATGCCGCCTGCTTCATATTTTCGACCGACCATGAAGCCGGTGATGTTTTGCAGGAAGACCAATGGGATCTTGCGCTGGCAGCACAGTTCGATGAAGTGCGCCCCCTTCAGCGCGCTTTCGGAAAACAGCACGCCGTTGTTGGCGATGATGCCGACCGGCATGCCATGGAGATGGGCAAAGCCGGTGATCAGCGTGGTGCCGTAATTCTGCTTGAACTCGTCGAATTCGGAACCGTCGACGATGCGCGCAATCACCTCGCGTGCGTCATAGGGCTGGCGCAGGTCGGTCGGCACGATGCCGTAGAGTTCATCCGCCGGATGAAGCGGCGGAATCGATCTCTGTAAGTTTAGGCTTACAGTCTTGTTCCGATTCAGGTTTTTGACGATGCGGCGGCAGATGGCGAGCGCATGGTCGTCGTCCAGCGCATAGTGGTCGGCAACACCGGAGAGCCTGGTGTGCACATCGGCGCCGCCGAGATCCTCGGCGCTGACATCCTCGCCGGTCGCTGCTTTCACCAGCGGCGGACCGCCGAGGAAGATGGTCGCCTGGTTGCCCACCATGATCGTCTCGTCGGACATCGCCGGCACATAGGCGCCGCCCGCCGTGCAGGAACCCATGACGCAGGCGATCTGCGGAATGCCGGCTGCCGACATGTTGGCCTGGTTGTAGAAGATGCGGCCGAAATGCTCCCGGTCGGGAAACACCTCGTCCTGATTGGGCAGGTTGGCACCGCCGCTGTCGACGAGGTAGATGCAGGGCAGATTGTTTTGCAGTGCGATCTCCTGCACGCGCAGATGCTTCTTTACCGTCAGCGGATAATAGGTGCCGCCCTTCACCGTGGCATCGTTGACGACGACCATCACCTCGGTGCCTTCGACGCGGCCGATGCCGGCGATCATGCCGGCCGAAGAGATCTCCTCGCCATACATCGACCATGCCGCGAACTGGCCGATCTCGAGGAACGGCGAGCCGGTGTCGAGCAATTGCGCCAGGCGCTCCCGCGGCAACAGCTTGCCGCGCGAAACATGCCGCTCACGCGCTTCCTCCGAGCCGCCGCGCTCGACGGTGGCCGCCTTCTCCGCAATGTCGGCGACCAGCGCCCGCATGCGCTCGGCATTGGCATGGAATGCTTCGGAGGAGGGGGATATCTGGGTTTGCAGCGTAGCCATGCTATACCCCTTCCGCCATGATCTCGCGGCCGATCAGCCAGCGGCGGATTTCGCTGGTGCCGGCGCCGATCTCGTAGAGCTTGGCGTCGCGCAGCAGGCGGCCGGTCGGATAGTCGTTGATGTAGCCATTGCCGCCAAGCAGCTGGATGGCGTCGAGCGCCATCAGCGTCGCCTTCTCGGCGGCAAACAGCACGCAGCCGGCGGCATCCTTGCGCGTCGTCTGGCCGCGATCGCAGGCGGCGGCAACGGCATAGACATAGGCGCGCGCGGCATTCATCACCGTGTACATGTCGGCCAGCTTGCCTTGCACCAGCTGGAACTCGCCGATCGCCTGGCCGAACTGCTTGCGCTCGTGCACATAGGGGACTGCCACGTCGAGGCACGCCGCCATCAGGCCGATCGGGCCGCCGGCAAGCACGGTACGTTCATAGTCGAGGCCCGACATCAGCACTTCGACGCCGCGCCCTTCCTCGTGCAGCACATTGTCGAAGGGCACCTCGACATCCCTGAACACCAGTTCGCCGGTGTTGGAGCCGCGCATGCCGAGCTTGTCGAGCTTTTGCGCCACGGAAAACCCGGCAAAAGCCTTCTCGACGATGAAGGCGGTGATGCCGCGCGATTTCAGGTCCGGGTCGGTCTTGGCGTAGACGACCAGGGTCTCGGCGTCAGGCCCGTTGGTGATCCACATCTTGGTGCCGTTGAGCACGTAGCGGTCATTGCGCTTTTCGGCACGCAGCTTGAGCGAGACGACGTCCGAGCCGGCGCCGGGTTCCGACATCGCCAGCGCGCCGACCCGCTCGCCCGAGCACAGTGGCGGCAGGAATTTTTCCTTCTGCGCCGTCGTCGCCCAGCGGTTGATCTGGTTGACGCAGAGATTGGAATGGGCACCGTAGGAGAGGCCGACCGAGGCCGAAGCGCGCGAGATTTCCTCGACGGCGATCACATGCGCAAGATAGCCCATGCCGCTGCCGCCGAAATCGGGATCGGCCGTGATCCCAAGCAGGCCGAGCGCACCGAGTTCACCCCACAGATGCGCCGGGAATTCGTTCGAGCGATCGATGTCGGCGGCGATCGGCGCAATGCGATCCTGGGCGAAGCGCCGCACCATGTCGCGCAGCGCCTCGATCTCCTCGTCATGCCCGAAGCTGAGCGTGTTCGTGTACATGCTTTTCCTCCTGCCGCATGACCCCGAAAATCGACTTCGATTTTCGGGGTCATGCGAGAAATCAAAATGCTACAGCGTCCTTTGCGCGTCCGAAGGGACGCGCGGCGCTGTAGGCGTCGATCTTCGCGCCGACGAGCCGCATTGTCATTGAAAGATATGTCGCCGTGACTTCAGCGATTGATAGCCGCTCGCCCGGCCGAAACCAGACGATGACGCCGGTCATCATCTGGATCAGCGCCATGGCCGTCAGCCCGGTGTCGTCGATGTTGAAGGCGCCCGTCTCGTCGCCGTCGCGCAGGATGGCGCGCAGTTCCTTCTCGTAGGCTGTGCGCATGCGCAGGATCTGTGTCAGCCGTTCGGGCGACAGGCTGCGCAATTCCATGTTCGACACATGCGTGGCGTGCCGTCGCTCGATGTGAAAGGCGATGTGATTGCGCACATAGGCGGAGAGCAGTTGCGCCGAATCTGCGTTCGCCGGGCGGGCTGCCTCCCATGCTGTGGCCAGATCTTCCATGTGCTCGCGCATCAGCGTGAACAGAAGCTCTTCCTTGGTTGGAAAGTAGCGGTAGAGCGCAGCCGCCTGGACGCCGACCTCGGCGGCAAGCTGGCGCATCGACATCGCCTCGTAACCAAGGCGCGCGATGAGGTTGACCGCCGCCCCACGGATGGTCGCTTCGGTCTTTTCGCCATCGGACCCCGTGGTGCGTGCCATGTCAGCTCCTCTGCGGAGCAATAATAAAACGAACGTTCAATTAATTCAAGGCGCCCGATCCAAATTCACCTTCATGCAACGATCCTGAACCCAACAGAGGCGTTTTCTGCCACCAGCTCCTCGATGTCGACCTTGGAAACCGAAGCTCCGGCCGGCCCTTCCCAGAGGCACTTGATCATTGTCGAGACCGCTTCATCGAGGCCTGCAACTTGCGTCGTTACGGACCCATCCGCTTCATTGCAAACCCAGCCCGCAAGACCAAGGCCTGTGGCCTCATCCCGGGCCCATGCTCTGAAGCCGACGCCTTGCACATTGCCGTAGATGCGCGCCTGCACTTTCCTGCGATGACCAGTCATGAATCTCTCCAAGCCTGTCTCGTTAAAATCTGGTGCATGGCTCAGGGAATGCAACATGAGAATTGCGCGCACGACGCAATAGCTGGGCCCTCTGGCTTTGAAATTTAATTGACTTAGTCCATTAAATTTGGAAAATGGAGCTGCCCTATTGGGGAGTTGGCCGCAGATGCTGGACGAGCGCAACGCATTGGTGGCCGATGTCAGGCGCTTCAATCGCTTCTACACGCGCACCGTTGGCCTTCTCGACGAGACGCTGACACAAAGTGCATTCACTTTGACCGAGGCGCGCGTGCTGTTCGAATTGGGTCACCGCAGCAACCCGGCTTCCGCCGAAATCGCCGGCGAGCGAGGTTTCCTGGCTGATGCTTTTCGGCTGGAGAATGGCCCGGCGGCCTCCGAAATATCAAGACAGTTGCGTGTCGATGCCGCCTATCTGACGCGGATCCTGCGCAAGTTCGCGGGCCAGGGGCTGACCGAGGCCAGAACGGACCCGGCTGACCGGCGCCGAAGGGTCCTCTCGCTGACCTCACGAGGCGAGGCAGCGCTTGCCAGACTGCAAGCGGCGGCCGATCGGGACACGGCGCGGCTGATCGAAAGCGTCCCCGACGACAGGTTGCATGAACTGCGCAGCGCCTTGCGCAAGGCGGGGGAATTGCTGGGCGACCCCACCCGTGAAAGCAGCGAGGTGACGTTGCGGCCGCATCGCGTCGGCGATGTCGGCTGGGTCGTGCAGCGCCAGGCCCAACTCTATGCCGAGGAATATGGCTGGACGATCGAGTTCGAGGCCATGCTCGCCGAGATCGGCGCCGATTTCATTCGCAATTTCGTGCCCGGCCGCGATTTCTGCTGGATCGCCGAGCGCGGTGGTCAGCCGGTCGGCGCGGTGTTCCTTGTTCATCAGGACGACAAGGTGGCCAAGCTGAGAATGCTGCATGTCGAGGCGTCGGCGCGCGGCCTCGGCATCGGCAAACGACTGGTCGCGGAATGCGTGAACCGGGCTCGAGCTTGCGGCTACACCAAGCTGGTGCTGTGGACCAACGACATCCTCGTTGCGGCGCGTGCAATCTACGAACGTGCCGGCTTCACGCTGGTCTCGCAGGAGCACCACCACAGCTTCGGCAAGGATCTGACCGGCCAGACCTGGGAAATGGATTTGTAGGCAGCTTTTGCTGCTGGGCTGCTTGCAGACGCGATTCTAGTTCCCCCGCGCCGTTGCCAGCGCGCCAGGCAACTCCTCGGCAAGAATATCGAGCTCGTGATCGAGGCCGACGCTGACGCGGATGCAGCGGTCGAGCCGTGGCACCATAGGCTTGCGGATGAAGACGTCGCGTGACAGCAGACCTTGCAGAACTTTCAGCGCGAAAGCGCCATCGCCGCAGCAATCGATGGTGACGAAATTGGTCGCCGATGCCAGTGGCTTCAACCCGTTCGCTTCGGCAATGCCGGCGATGCGTCGGCGGCCGGCCGCGACCCGCGTGACCACGCTTTGCAGATAGTCCTGATCGGCGAGCGCCTCGACGCCGGCGATCTGCGCCATGCGGCTGACGCCATAATGGTTGCGGATCTTCTCGAAGTCGCGGATCACCTGGGCCTCGGCGATCGCATAGCCGCAACGTATGCCCGCCAGCCCGTAAGCCTTCGAGAAGGTGCGCATGCGGATGACGTTTGGCCTGGAGATATCGATCGGCGGCATCGCCGAGGCCGGCCCGAGTTCGCCATAGGCCTCGTCGAGCACCAGCATGGTGGTTTCCGGCAGCGCCTCGATGAAGCGGATGATCTCGCTCGCCTCCCACCAGCTGCCCATTGGATTGTCGGGGTTGGAGAGATAGACCAGCGGGGCCTTGTCCTTGCGCACCGCCGCCAGCAGGCCATCCAGGCTTTCTTTGTCGTTCTCGTAAGGGACTGTCACCAGCCGCCCGCCGACACCGGCAATGTGGAAGTTGAAGGTCGGATAAGCGCCGAGCGAGGTAACCACCGCGTCACCAGGCGCGACATACATGCGTGCCACCAGGCTGAGCAGGCCATCTATGCCTTCGCCGACAACGACGTTCTCGGCCTTCACGCCGTGATGCGCGGCGACCGCCACCTTCAGATCGTGATTGTCGGGATCGCAATACATCCACATGTCGCCGGCGATCTCGGCCATCCGGGCGGTGACGCGCGGCGAGGGACCAAAGCTGCTCTCATTGGCGCCGATGCGGGCGCGAAAAGCGCGGCCACGCTCGCGCTCCTGCGCTTCGGGGCCGACAAACGGCACCGTCGAGGGAAGCGCTGCGATGAGCGGCATGAGGGGAGGGCGCTGGTGCATGGCGGAAGCTCGTTTGAAAAGGGCCTTCTTGCTAGCGCGCCGGATGGGTCGGTGCAAGTTGCCGCTGGGCAGATCCGTAACGCTGGATTCATCCGGCTCTTTTTGCTAGCGAGATATCATGAACAACCGTCTCCCGCCTGCTTGGTCAAAGCACATCAAGCCCGGGCCCACGCCGAAAGCGAAGGGGCCGATACTCAAGCCGACAGTGAGCCAAGGAAACGCTCAATCGCGAGCGCAGGCCGACGAAGCGCTGCTGAACCAGGCCTATGCCCTTCAGCAGGCCCAGCGGCTCGACGAGGCTCAGGACCTGTGCCTTCGGGTGCTGGCGCGCACGCCAAACCATCCGCTCGCTCTGTACATCCTGGGGACCCTGTACCAGCGTTACGATGACGAGATGGCCTTGCGATATTTCGCGCGGGCGGTCGGCGAGGAACCTAAAAACCCTTACTACCACCTCAGCCTCGGCGAGGCCTATGTGAAGGTCAGCGAATATTCGCCAGCCATCAAGCATATGCTGTATGCTTTGGAACTGCAGCCCAGACTTATCGAAGTGCTTTGTGCACTGGGGCGCGCCTACACCAAGTTTGACAAACCCGACCTGGCTTTGCCGCTTTACGAGAAAGCGCTCAAGATCAACCGCGATCATCCCAAAGTGCGGGCGGGGCTGGCCAGCGCGCTCAGCGGCCTGGGGCGCATGGATGAGGCCGCCGCCTTTCTGAAAGAAGCAATCGGACGTCGCATCGACGTGCCGGCTGCCTACCACGACCTCGTACAGACGAAAAAATTCACCGAAGAGCCGGAGGAACTCCAATCCATCCTGCGTGAACTCGGCAATCCCAAGCTTGATCCGGACGGTGCTTACAAGCTCCATCACGCTGCCGGCAAGGTACTGAACGACCTCAAGCGCTACAGTGAGGCATTCGACCATTTCAATAGGGGGAAACGGGCCTCCGGCTACACCTTCGACATCAATCTGTATCGCCGCTGGATCGACTCCCTGATTGAAACCTTCACGCCGGACTTTCTGGCGGCCAGGGCCGGCTATGGAAATCCTTCCGAAGTGCCTGTGTTCGTGGTCGGTATGCCGCGGTCGGGCACAACGCTCACGGAACAGATCTGCGCCAGCCATCCCGATGTTCAAGGGGCAGGCGAGCTTAACAAATTAAGGCGGGTCGCCAATGCAATCGGCCTTAAAACCTCATCGGCCGGCGATTTGAGCCGGCCGGTCATGTCGGTCACGCAAGATCTGTCCAGAAAGTTGGCGGAAGAGCATCTGTCCTACCTTAGGGAGTGGGCGCCTGCCGCGCTTCGCGTGGTGGACAAGATGCCGCACAATTTTGAAATGATCGGCCTTATCGGCCTTCTCTTTCCCAACGCGCGCATCATTCATTGTCGCCGTGATGCCATCGACAATTGCGTCTCTTGCTTTGTCCAGAGCTTCAACAAAGGACACAGCTACAATACTGATTTGCGGATACTAGGTCTGTACTACCGCGAGTATGACCGACTGATGCGCCATTGGAACGAGGTTTTTCCAGGCCTTATCTTCGAAAATCGCTACGAAACGCTGGTCGAGGATCAGGAGGCGCAGTCACGCCGCCTCATAGATTACCTTGGGCTGCCCTGGGATGACGCCTGCCTGCGTTTTTTCGACAGGGATGGTTCGGTCAACACACCCAGCCGCTGGCAGGTCCGCCAACCGATCTACAAATCGTCGGTCAAGCGCTGGAAGAATTATGAAAACGAAATTCAGACGCTGATTGATGCGTTGGGCGATCTAGCGGACAAATAGTCCAATCCGTAATTTGCCGACGAGCTTTGCGGGTGCATGCAATGCGTCCGAGACTTTCGCTGTTAATACCGAATCAGCACCGCATCCGATGGTCGTACAACGTCCTGAAAAAACCCGGCGGTTGCCCGCCAGGTTTCGATTTCGACAAGTCGAAATGTATTAGAACGAGCGCTGGAAGCGGAGCAGGCCGCCGACGCTGTTCTTCTTGTCGGCCGGAGTCCAGGCGACGTTATCCGTGCTGCCCTCATCGAACTTGCCGGCGTGAAGATAGTCAACTTCGGCCGTGACGGTGAAGCCGGGGACGATGTCATAGGCAACGTTCGCTGCGACGCCGACGTTCTTCCAGTCATCAGCAGACGCCTGAAGGTTGAACGAGGTCTTCTCGTTGAACTTGTAGGTGCCACCGCCCCAAACTGCCCAGTTGCCGCCCCACTGCTTGTAGAAGCCTCGACCGCCCGCGGGCTGATCGTAGGTCGGGTCGTTGAGGTTATCGTCGGTGCCATAGCCACCAATGATGAACAACGACAACTCGTTGGAAACGTTCACATCCAAGCGAACCTTGCCAGCGACTTCTTCGTAGTTGCTGTCATACGCAACAACACCAGTGATCGCGCCCCAGCCCTGGGTCCACTTCACGCCGCCGACGACATGGGGAACATAGCTGTCGATCGTGCCAACGCCATACTTGCCGTTGCCGAGATCGTCGACAGAGCCAGCGCCCGAGCCTTCTTCGAGCGAGAGCACGGCCGAGAAACCATTGCCTGCGTCGAAATAGTACTGGACGACGTTGGTGTCGAAGTCGCCGTAGGGAACCAGCGTATCCTGGATGACGTTGCCGGCGTAGCCGATGAACGTATCGAAGGCCGATTCGTCTTTACCGACGCGCAGACCGCCGAGTTGGATCCAGGCGAAGTTCAGCGATACGTCCTTGTTGTGCGCATCGTTCGGGCCAAAGTCGGGATCACCGTTGCTGTTGCCGAAATTGAAGCGGGTCTCGGTGTAGGTCTTCAAGGTACCGAGCTCGGTCTCCTGGCCGGTCCAGGTTTTGAGCGTGAAGCGGGTGTTCTTGTACCAGGCTCCCTGGTTCTTGCCGTCCTGCACGTCGTTGCTGCGAGCACCATCGAACGAGCCGACGTCGCCGGCGCCGATGTCATAACGGACATAGCCGCCGATGCGCAGGCAGGTTTCGGTGCCGGGGATGTAGAAGTAGCCAGCGCCGTAGACGTCGCAGATCTTGACGTATTCAGCGGGTTCCGGCTCGGCGACGACGACGGCGTCGGCGGCGCGCGCACCGGAAACTGCGATCAGGGCCGCAG
>NZ_JAMYTM010000019.1:0-141454 GCF_040322475.1 Mesorhizobium sp. M0140
TTTGACCGTTTCGCCGGTCTCGTTGATGCAAGCCTGCAGCACGACGGAGAAGCGCGAATGGTCGTCGAGCGCGGTCAGCGGATGCAGCCGGCCGCCCTGCCGCAATGCGACATGGCCCTTGAAGTCCATCTGCCACAGATCGTTGGGGGCGGCATGCTCGAAGCGCCCGAACGGCTTGGCTCCACCCCCGAGCAAACCCAGCTCGACGCCATTGCGGTGCAGGATCCCGGTCACCGTGGAAGGTGCAGGCGAACCGGTTCCCTCGCGCTGCAGGACCTTGGAGATCTTGCGTCCGCCCCAGGCCGGGTGCGCCCGGCGCATGCCAAGAACCGCCGCCTCGACTGCATCCGGGCTGCGCGCCGGGCTCGTCGCTGGACGGCGCGATTGCTCCGCAAGCCCGGCTTCGCCATAGGCGCGATACCGCGCGATCAACTTGTGACCACAGGTTCGGCCAATCCCGAAACGACGACAAAGCGCACTGACATTGCTGCCATCCTGCACCGCAAGACGCACAAACTCCAACTTCCCATCCATCACGCTGGTGTTCCCAAATGGCATCGCGAACCTCCCGGCGCAAAGCACGCCAAACTGTTCGCGATGTCCTCGCACACCTGTTCGCGATGTCTCCGGTCCAAACAGGGGGGAGATTGGATGTCGCGAATCCCTTCGCCAATCGCCAACGTTGCAGGAAGAGCCTTGGCGGCGAAGCTGCCGATCTCCCCCCTTGCGGGCCTGTTGCAAAATTGTGTGGATGTGATTCCCTGTTTTTGAAACGGGGATCTTGCGATGACGACGAAGCCGAGCGGTCAGTTCAGTTTTGTGGAGGCTCTGCTGCCGCAGGGTCTTGGTCGGAGCGGTCGCCTGGACCGGTTGTCGTTGCTGGTGAAGTGGTATCGCTTCGAGAAGATCCTGGCACGGCTGCGCTCGCCGGCCGGACCAGGCCGGCCTGCCTACAATTCGTTGGTGATGTTCAAGGCGCTTCTGCTGCAGTCCTTGTATGGACTGTCGGACAGCGAACTGGAGGAGGCGCTCGCCGATCGGCTGTCGTTCCGCCGCTTCGTTGGGCTGACGCTCGAAGAGACGGTGCCCGACCACACCACGCTCAACCGCTTTCGCAATCGTCTCGTCGAGGCGGGGCTTCTGGAGAAGCTGTTTGGCGAACTGGACCGTCAGTTGGACAAGGCCGGCTGATCCTGCGGCGCGGTACGATGCTCGATGCCACGGTGATCGAGACGGCGGCGGCACGGCCACCCAGTGGAACGGCGCACGAGGCCGGCGAGGCTGGCGATCCCGATGCCGGCTTTACACGCCGGCAGGGCAAGCCTGGCTCCTCCTATGGCTACAAGGCCCATGTCGGTGTCGACCAGGGCTCTGGCCTGATCCGCCGGGTGAGAACGACAGCGGCCAACGTCAACGACACGGTCGAGGCAGATCATCTGATCTGTGGCGACGAAGGCGCAGTGCTGGCGGATGCGGCCTATCACACCAAGGCGCGCCAGGTATTGCTGAGGGAGCGCGGGATCAAGCCAAGACTGATGCGGCGCGCCAACAAGCATCATCCGCATCTGCCAGCGCGCCTGAAGCATTTCAACCGGCTCATTGCGCGGCAACGCTTCGCCGTCGAGACGACCTTTGCCACCTTGAAGAACCGCATGCGGCTTTGCGCCATCCGCTACCGCGGCTTGGCCAAGGCGGCAGGACAGATCCTCATCGCCGCCATGGCCTTCAACATGCGCCGCTGGGTGACGCTGGCGACCTAATACAGGGTCGCATTGCGCCCGAAATCCGCCGAACCCGTCAAACCCCAGCCAATCCGGCCTCAAACCCGAGCCGCAAGGCACCCCACATTGGCCTGACCCTCCCTCCTTGCCCCTATAACTTAATAACGCAACGGGCCCGCAAGGGGGGAGATTGGCCGGCAGGCCAGAGGGGGGTGTGAAGGATCGCCAGCCTACGGAATGACGGAAGGCCGTTCAATCCTTCGACTGTTGGATCAGCCCATAGAGATTGGTGCAGCGGGCGCCGGAGCGGCAATAGGCGAAGACCGGGCCGTCGAGTTCGTCGAGCGCTTCGGCCTGATCCCCGACATTCTCGGCCGTAATCTGGCCGCTGATGACGGGGATGTAGCGGAAGGCAAGCCCTGCGGCTTCGACCGCTGCCTTGACGGTGTCGGCAGAAGGCTGGCCGGGCTGTTCGTCATCGGGCCGGTTGCAGATGACGCTCTTGAAGCCGGCTTCCTTGATGGCGGCGACGTCCTCAGGCTGGATCTGGCCCGAAACCGAATAGTCCTCGCTGATTTCGCGGTATTCCATGGCAGCATCCTCGCAAACTGGTCAGGCGGCAGTCTTGCCACTCCCCGACATGGGCGGCAATCCATACCGAAGGAATTCTCTGCCAAATAGACACTGCGTGCCGGAAAATCCAACCGGGCCGATGCGGCCCGGCTGGACAATCCTTCATACTCAGCTGCCGAGAATGGCGCCTTTGATCTGACGGATGTTGTTGTGCATCATGTCGATATAGGTCGCAGCCGGGCCGTCGGGCTGCGACAGCGCATCCGAATAGAGCGTGCCGCCGACCTTGATGCCGGTTTCGCTGGCGATCTGTTCGATCAGGCGCGGGTTGGTGATGTTCTCGACGAAGATCGCAGCCGCCTTGTCCTGCTTCACCTGATTGACCAGTTTGGCGACGTCTGCGGCGGATGGCTCGGAGTCGGTCGAGATGCCTTGCGGGGCGAGGAAGGTCAGGCCATACGCGTGTTCGAAATAGCCGAAGGCGTCATGCGAGGTGATGACGACGCGCTTGCTCTCCGGGATCGAGGCAATCGCAGTTTTCACTTCACCTTCGACCGCGTCGAGCTTCCTCGTGTAGGCGGCGGCATTGGTCTGGTAGCTGACGCAGCCGTCCGCATCCGCCGCGCAGAAAGCCTCGGCGATGTTCTTCACGTAGATCCTGGCGTTGGCGATCGACTGGAAGGCGTGCGGATCGGTGACCGTCTTGCCGCCGCCGGTGCCGGCACCTTCGGCCGCGTCGGCGTCGGCGAATTCAGGCTTGAAATCGATCGGCGTCACGCCCTTGGTCAAGGTAATGATAGACGCCTTGGTGGCGCTGGCATCGACCAGCCGCTGCAGGAAACCTTCGAAATGCAGGCCGTTGACCAGCACGATGTCGGCCTTGGCCATGGCCACAGCATCGGCCGGGCTCGGCTCGTAGACATGGGCGTCGCCATCCGGCCCGACAATGGTGGTGACGTCGATGCGGTCGCCGCCGACATTTTTGGCGAAATCGGCAATGACGGTGAAGCTGGCGACCACTTTCAGCGGTGCCGCCAAGGCCGACGATGCGCCAAAGGCGGTTAATGTTATAACGCTCATAGCCAAGGCGGCATGGATCGATTTCAGCATAGACGGGTCTCCTTCTAGGGGCGGGGATCAGGCCGTTCTGTGACGGTGATGGATGATGCGCGCGCGCAGAATGCCGCGCGTGCCAAACAGGATCGAGGCGAAATAGACGACGCCGGCCGACAGGATGATGGCCGGGCCGGACGGCAGCGACGCGTGATAGGACAAAAGCAGCCCGGCGACGCAGGACGCGAAGCCGATCAGCACCGCCAGCACGCACATCGGCTCGACGCGAACTGTCCAGAAGCGGGCGGCTGCGGCCGGCAGCATCATCAGCCCAACCGACAGAAGCGTGCCGAGTGCCTGGAAGCCGCCGACAAGGTTGAGCACGACAAGGCCGAGGAAGATGAAATGCACCGGACTGCCGAGCCGGCTGACCGAGCGCAGGAACAGCGGGTCGAGGCATTCGGCGACCAGCGCCCGCCAGAAGATCGCGAGGCTGACCAGCGTCACCGCGACGATGCCGCCGATCAGCGTCAGGGCCTCATCGTTGAGCGCCAGCACGGTGCCGAACAGCACGTGCATGAGATCGACGCTGGAACCGCGGATCGACACCATCAGCACGCCGATGGCGAGCGAAATCAGATAGAACGCCGCCATCGAGGCGTCCTCGCGCTGGATGGTGAAGCGCGAGACGGCGCCGGCGCCGAGCGCGACGATGACGCCGGCGATCAGGCCGCCGATGGTCATCGGCAGGATCTCCAGTCCATAGAACAGGAAGCCGGCGGCTGCACCGGGCAGGATGGCGTGCGCCATCGCGTCGCCCGACAGGCTCATGCGTCGCAGCATCAGGAAGACGCCGATAGGGCAGGCGCCGAGCGACAGCATCAGCGAACCGATCAAAGCCCGCTGCATGAAGCCGAAATCGGCGAAGGGCGCGATGACAAGACCGTAAAGCATGTCCATCAGGCAGCCCTCGGTCCGACGCCGTGTTGATGGTCATGGTGATCGTGGCCATGGTGATCGTGACCATGAGCGTCCTCGCCCGGCTCGCACCAGGGTGCATTTTCTTCCCAGGCTTCGTGGAAGCGGCGGGCGCGCAACAGGTTATCAGGCTTCAGCGTTTCCCTGGTTTCGCCCCAGGCGATCGGCTGGCGGGCGAGAAGCAGCGTTTCGGGGAAATTCTGCCGCACCAGGTCCAGATCGTGCACGACAACCATGATGGTGCGTTCCTCGCCATGCCAGTGCTTGATCAGGGCAATGAGGTCGCCGACCGTCTTGGCGTCGACAGCATTGAAGGGTTCGTCGAGCAGGATGAGGTCGGCGTCCTGCAGCAGGACACGCGCAAACAGCGTGCGCTGCAACTGGCCGCCCGACAGCGTGTCGATCGGCCGCTTCTCGAAACCGCCGAGGCCAACCGCCATCAGCGCCTTGCTGACGTCTTCGCGATCTTCCTTGGTGTAGCGGCCAAGCAGGCCGCGCCGTGGCCACAGGCCGAGCGAAACCAGATCCACCACCCGTGCCGGAAAGGAGCGGTCGAGCTCCGATTGCTGCGGCAGATAGGCGGCACGTACACCGGGCGCGCGGATAACCTCGCCGGCCATCGGCTTCAGGACGCCGACAATGCCTTTCATCAGCGTCGATTTGCCGGAGCCATTGGCGCCGACCACAGCGGTCAGCGAGCCCTTGCGGATGGTGCCGTCGAGATGATGGATCGCCGGATGGCTGCCGTAGCCAAGCGTCAGGTCGCGGAATGTCAGGCAGGTATTTGTCATTCTGCGATCCGTAGGCGGCGAAATCCGGCTGCTGGCAGCGGCCGACTGGATATGTGATGTTATTACATTAGTCAACAAGCCAATCCGGCGGAATTGCGGCCGCAGGGTCAACTTGCCGTGTTTGCACATCCATATGCCATTGGCCCAAGGGGATTCGACCTGACGATCTTGCCCGAAGCCGGTCGCGACTCTAAAGAAGCGCAACCGCCACAGGAAGGAACCATCCAATGAGCATTCGTCGCATCGATGTTGGCCCGCGCATGAGCCAGATCGTCATCCATGGCAATACCGTCTATCTGGCTGGTCAGGTTGGCCAGCCAACCGGCAACGTCGCTTCGCAGACCAGGGACATCCTGGCGGCCATCGACGAACTGCTGGCCAAGGCCGGTTCCGACAAGACCAAGATACTGCAGGCGATCATCTGGCTGGCCGACATGAGCACCTTTGCCGAGATGAACGCGGAGTGGGACAAGTGGGTGCCGCAGGGCAACACGCCAGCCCGCGCCACCGGCGAAGCAAAGCTCGCCACCCCGGATTATCTGGTCGAGATTATTATTACCGCGGCGATTTGATCGGCGGCCTTCTACCTCCCCCTTGTGGGGAGGTCGGACCGAAGGTCCGGGTGGGGGTCGGCGCCGCTGCCCTCCGCTATGGCTCCGGGCGTTCGGCGTTCGAAAAGCCAAATCGTTGGCTTTTCGCCAGCCTGCGGCTGGACACGCCTCACCCCTGCGACGGCCTGAACCTTGCCACCAGCGTGTGGCTCTCGGCTGCGTAGGTAAAGCGTACATGGGTGACCGGATGTTCGGCGCTCCATGTCCGTCGCTCTACCACCAGGCATGGCGCGCCGGCTTCGATGTCGAGTGCGGCCGCTATATGCCTGTCGGCGGCGACAGCGCGAATCCGGTGCTCGGCTTCGCTCCACGGCACGCGGCCGATCAGCCATGGCCCTGGCGCTATGGCCAGGAATTCCTCATCGGCTGCTTCAGGCACGGCGGTGAGGTTGATCAGCCGCTGCTCATGCGCGAACGGCCGCTCGCCGGCGAAATGCCCGCATTCCAGCGCCAGAACCGGTCCGGCCAAGCCCAATTCCAGCGAGGCGCGGTCCCCGGCGCTGCTGCGCCTTTTGTGTCGCATCACGCGCTCGTAGCGATAGGGCAGACCGAGCGCTTCGACCTCGATGCGGATATCGTGGATTTCCAGCACCGCCGCTTGCGACTGCGGCCGGCGCACAAAGCTGCCTGAGCGGCGGCGGCGTTCGATCAGCCCGGCCTTGGCAAGCTGTGACAGCGCCTTGTTCACCGTCATGCGCGAGCAATTGTATTGCACGCTCAATTCGTGCTCGAACGGGATGCGATGGCCGGGCGCCCAGGCCCCGGACGTGATCTTCTCGCTAATGTCGGTCAGGATGCGCTGGTGCAGCGAGCCGCCACCTTCCGCTACCACTGTGTCGGCCATGCTCATGCCGAAAGCGCCGTCATCACGCTGCGAAACCGCCCGGCGATGGCCTCTCGCTTCACATGCCTGCCGCCGCTGACCTGTTTGAGCCCATGCACCCAGACGCAGTCGACCTTGCCGCCATTGGCGAAGATCCAGGCGTCGAGAATTGCGTCGCCGGTCTTGCCGGCCAGCGAGGGATTTTTGGGATCGAGCGAGACGAGATCGGCCGAGGCGCCGGCGGCGATCGCGGAAGCACCGGCGCCAAGCGCGACGCTGCCACCGTCGAGTGCGGCGTCGAACAGCGCGCGGCCAGTCGAGCCGCCGGCGACCGCCAGCACATTACGGGCGCGGCGGGCGAGGCGCTGCGAATATTCGAGCTGGCGCAACTCGTCCGGGAGGCCGATGAGCACGTTGGAATCGGAGCCGACCCCGAAGCGGCCGCCATGGTCTCTGAACAGTGGCGCTGCAAAAGTGCCGTCGCCGAGATTGGCCTCGGTGATCGGGCAAAGGCCGGCGATGGCGCCACTCCTGGCCATGGCAACGGTTTCAGCATCGGTCATGTGCGTGGCGTGGATCAGGCACCAGCGCTTGTCGACCTTGGCATGCCCAAGCAGAAATTCGACCGGCCGCGCGCCCGACCAGGCAAGGCAATCCTCGACCTCTTTCACCTGCTCGGCAATGTGGATGTGGATAGGCCCATCCGGTGCTATGGCAGTCACCTCAATCAGTTCTTCCGGTGTCGCGGCGCGCAAACTGTGCGGAGCGACGCCGACGACAGCCTGATTCAGTGCACGAACCGATTCGCGGCATTTCTCAACAAGCCGCGAGAACCGATTCACATCGTTGATGAATCGCCGCTGGCCTTCGTTTGGCACGGCACCGCCGAAAGACGAGTGCGCATAAAACACCGGCAACAGCGTCAGGCCGATGCCCGTCTCGCCGGCCGCGGCCGCAATGCGTTCGGCCATCTCGGCGAGGTTGGCATAGGGTTTTCCATCGCGGTCGTGATGCAGATAGTGAAATTCGCCGACGCGGGAAAAACCGGCCTCCAGCAACTCGACATAGAGCTGCGCTGCAACCGCCTCGACCTGATTGGGCGTCATCGACAGGGCGAAGCGGTACATCACCTCTCGCCAGCTCCAGAAACTGTCGGCGGAGGGGCCGCGAAGCTCGGCAAGGCCGGCCATGCCGCGCTGGAAGGCGTGGCTGTGCAAATTGGGCATGCCGGGCAACAGGATCGCGTGGCGTTCGTCGTCGGCTGTCGCAGCGGCACCAGGCTGAACGGCTGTAATGCGCCCCTCGGCCAGGGTGATCCGCACATTATCGCGCCAGCCATTGGGAAGGAGCGCCTGTTCCGCAAAGATCGCTGCCACTTTTCTCTCCGGTTCTCTGTCTCTCATGCGATGATGGCACTTGCAGTGCGTTTCGATATGTATATACATAATCGTCATCGATTGAAACGGAAAAGATGATGGCTGGACAGAGCAAAAGCCGGGCAGGGGATCTTCGTCTGTGGCGCAATGCGCGGCTCGCGACCATGGCCGCAGGGTCTGCCGGACTTGGCATCGTCGAACACGGCGCGGTCGCTTCGCGTGACGGCCGCATTGTCTATGCCGGCCCCGAGTCGGAGCTGCCCCCAACACTTGCCCAGGGCGTCGAGACGATCGATTGCGAGGGCCGCTGGATCACACCCGGCCTGATCGACTGCCACACCCATCTGGTCCATGCCGGCAACCGCGCCAACGAATTCGAGATGCGGCTGGCCGGCTCCACCTATGAAGAGGTCGCCCGGGCCGGCGGCGGCATTGTCTCCTCGGTCAAGTCGCTGCGCGCCGCCAGCGAAGACGAACTGGTCACTCAATCGCTGCCGCGCCTCGATGCGCTGATCGCCGAAGGCGTGACCACCGTCGAGATCAAGTCCGGCTATGGCCTCGACCTCGAAAACGAGAAGAAGTCGCTGCGTGCCGCCCGCCAACTGGGCGAGCAACGGCCGGTGACGATCCGCACGACCTTCCTCGGCGCTCACGCGCTGCCGCCGGAAGCCAAGGGCGACAAGGACGCTTTTATCGATCTGGTCGCCAATGAGATTCTTCCTTCGGTTGCCGCCGAGGGGCTGGCCGATGCCGTCGACGGTTTCTGCGAGGGCATCGCCTTTTCGCCGGAACAGATGGCGCGCGTCTTCGATGCGGCCAAAGCGGCCGGCCTGCCGGTCAAGCTCCATGCCGACCAGCTGTCCAACCTGCATGGCGCCGAACTCGCCGCCCGCTACGGCGCTCTGTCGGCCGACCATCTCGAATACACCGATGATGCAGGTGCAGCGGCGATGGCCAAGGCCGGAACCGTGGCGACGATCCTGCCCGGCGCCTACTATTTCATCCGCGAAACCAAGAAGCCGCCGATCAGCCTGTTTCGCCAGCACGGCGTCAAGATGGCTGTCGCCACCGACAACAACCCCGGCACCTCGCCGCTGACCTCGCTGCTTCTGACCATGAACATGGCCGCGACCCTGTTCGGCCTGACCGTCGATGAATGTCTTGCCGGCGTCACCCGCGAGGCGGCCCGCGCGCTTGGTTTGCTGGAAGAAACCGGCACGCTTGAGGTCGGAAAGTCCGCCGACCTGGCGATCTGGGACATCGAGCGCCCCGCCGAACTCGTCTACCGCATGGGCTTCAACCCGCTGCATGCCCGCATTTGGAGAGGACAATGACCGAACTGACCCTGAAGCCCGGCAATGCGACGCTGGCGGACTGGCGCGCCATCTATCGTGGCGCCGTGCCCAAGCTGGACAACGCCTGCCGGCCAAAGATCAAGGCGAGCGCCGAGGCCGTCGCCAGGATCGTCGCCAAGGGCGAACCGGTCTATGGCATCAACACCGGTTTCGGCAAACTGGCCAGCGTCCGCATCCCGGCCGAGGATCTCGAGACCTTGCAGCGCAACATCGTTCTGTCGCACGCCGCCGGCGTCGGCGAGCCGATGCCGGTTGCTGTCTGCAGGCTGATGATGGCGCTGAAGCTCGCCAGCCTGGCGCAGGGCGCGTCCGGCGTGAGGCCGCAAACCATCGAATTGCTGGAAGCAATGCTGGCCAACGACGTCATCCCGGTGGTGCCGGCGCAGGGTTCGGTCGGCGCCTCCGGGGACCTTGCCCCGCTGTCGCACATGACCGCGGTGATGATCGGCGTCGGCGAATGTTTTACCCCGCATGGCCGTTTCCCGGCCAAGGTCGCCTTCGTCTCACATGGACTGGAGCCGGTGACACTGGGCGCCAAGGAAGGCCTGGCGCTGCTCAACGGCACCCAGTTTTCGACCGCCTATGCGCTGGCCGCCTTGTTCGAGGCCGAAGTGCTCTATCAATCGGCGCTGGTCGCTGGTGCCCTATCGACCGACGCGGCAAAAGGTTCTGACGCCCCCTTCGATCCGCGCATCCATGTGCTGAGAAAGCATCCCGGCCAGATCGAGACGGCCGACGCCCTGCGCAATCTGATGGCCGGCAGCGCCATCCGTGAATCACATCGGGTTGGCGACGAACGCGTGCAGGATCCCTATTGCCTGCGCTGCCAGCCGCAGGTCATGGGCGCCGCACTCACCGTGCTGCGCCAGGCGGCCGACACGCTGGGCACCGAAGCCAATGGCGTCACCGACAATCCGCTGATCTTCGCCGAGGACGACACCGCGCTTTCCGGCGGCAATTTCCACGCCGAGCCGGTGGCCTTCGCCGCCGACATGATCGCGCTCGCGGTCTGCGAGATCGGTTCGCTGTCGGAACGCCGCATCGCCATGCTTGTCGATCCGGCACTTTCGGGCATGCCGGCCTTCTTGACGCCGAAGCCCGGTCTGAACTCCGGCTTCATGATCCCGCAGGTGACGGCGGCGGCTCTCGTCTCGGAAAACAAGCAGAAAGCCTATCCGGCCAGCGTCGATTCGATCCCCACATCGGCCAACCAGGAAGACCATGTTTCGATGGCCGCGCACGGTGCGCGCCGGCTGATCGGCATGGTCGAGAACGCCACCGCGGTGATCGGCATCGAACTGCTGGCCGCGGCCCAAGGCTGCGATTTCCATGCGCCGCTGGCCTCGAGCGACGCCCTGGAGGCAGTGCGCAGGCTGGTCCGGGCCGAAGTGCCGCATCTCGACAATGACCGGCATTTCCACCCTGACATGGAAAAGGCCATCGCCATGGTCCGCACTGGCGCAACCATCAAGGCCGCTGGCGCGATAGCGCTGCCGTCGATTTCGGGAGCGGTATGATGACCGCCACGCCCTGGCTCACCGTCACGCCCGGCACGACCCCGCTGCTGGTGTCGATACCACACACCGGCATTGACCTCGCCGGCCTTGAGAATCGGCTGGTCTCGCCCTGGCTCGGCCGCCGCGACTGCGATTGGTGGATCGATAATCTCTATGACTTTGCTGCCGGCCTCGGGGCGACGGTAGTGCACACCGCGATCTCGCGCACCGTCATCGACGTCAACCGCGATCCCTCCGGCGCCTCGCTTTACCCCGGCCAGGCGACGACCGGCCTTTGCCCGACCGAGACTTTCGATGGCGACCCGCTCTATCGCGAGGGCGAAGAACCGGGGCCGTCGGAGATCGACGAACGTCGCGAGAAATTCTTCGTGCCCTACCATGCCGCCTTGCAGGTCGAGATCGACCGGTTGCGTGGCTTGCACGAAAAGATCGTGCTCTATGACTGCCACTCGATCCGTTCAGTGCTGCCGCGCCTCTTCGAAGGCACGCTGCCGGTTTTCAATCTCGGCACCAATGACGGCAGGAGCGCCGATCCGACGCTGCAGGCGATGGTCGGCCAGATCATGGCCGAAACCGGTGAAACCTCTGTCATCAACGGCCGCTTCAAAGGCGGCTGGATCACACGCCATTTTGGCCAGCCGCAGCAAGGTGTGCATGCGCTGCAGATGGAACTCTCCAACCGCGGCTATATGCGCGAGCCCGATGGCAAGGGCACGCCGGACAACTGGCCGGTGCCTTACGATGCAGAGTTCGCAGCACCGATCCGCGCCACCCTGCGGAAAATCCTCGAGACCGCGACATCCTGGGCGCGCGTCTGACATCAGGTCCTTTATGGAGTGACGCCATGAACAATCCTCGCCACAACATCCGCGAAGTCCGCAGCCCGCGCGGCACCGAAATCAGCGCGCGCTCCTGGCTGACGGAAGCGCCGCTGCGCATGCTGATGAACAATCTCGACCCGGATGTTGCAGAAAATCCCAACGAGCTGGTCGTCTATGGCGGCATCGGCCGGGCGGCGCGCACCTGGAACGACTTTGACCGCATCGTCGCCTCCTTGAGGACGCTGGCCGATGACGAGACTTTGCTGGTCCAGTCCGGCAAGCCGGTCGGCGTGTTCCGCACCCATCCCGACGCCCCACGCGTGCTGATCGCCAACTCCAATCTGGTGCCGCACTGGGCGAATTGGGAAAAGTTCAACGAGCTCGATAAGAAGGGCCTGATGATGTACGGCCAGATGACGGCCGGCTCGTGGATCTACATCGGCACGCAAGGCATCGTGCAGGGCACCTACGAGACCTTCGTCGAGGCCGGCTGCCAGCACTATGGCGGCAATCTCCGGGGAAAATGGATCCTGACCGGCGGTCTCGGCGGCATGGGTGGCGCCCAGCCGCTCGCCGCCGTCATGGCCGGCGCCTGCTGCCTCGCGATCGAATGCAACCCGGACTCGATCGATTTTCGCCTGCGCACCCGTTACGTCGACGAGCGCGCCGACACGCTCGACGAGGCGCTGGAAAAGATCGAGCGCTGGACCAAGGCCGGGGAGGCGAAATCGGTCGGCCTGCTTGGCAATACGGCCGAGATCGTGCCGGAGATATTCAGGCGTGGCATTCGCCCCGATATGGTCACCGACCAGACCTCGGCGCATGATCCCATCAACGGCTACCTGCCGAAGGGCTGGACGATGGCCGAGTGGCGCGAGAAGCGCGTCAGCGACCCCAAGGAAGTCGAGAAGGCAGCCCGCGCCTCCATGCGCGAACATGTCGAGGCGATGGTGGCGTTCTGGAACGCCGGCGTGCCGACGCTCGACTATGGCAACAACATCCGCCAAGTGGCCAAGGAGGAGGGCTTCGACAACGCTTTTGCCTTCCCCGGCTTCGTGCCGGCCTATATCCGTCCGCTGTTCTGCCGTGGCATCGGGCCGTTCCGCTGGGCAGCTCTGTCGGGCGATCCGGAAGATATCTACAAGACCGATGCCAAGGTGCGCGAACTGACACCTGGCAACACCCACCTGCACAACTGGTTGGACATGGCGCGTGAGCGCATTGCCTTCCAGGGGCTGCCGGCGCGCATCTGCTGGGTCGGCCTTGGCGACCGCCACAGGCTCGGCCTCGCCTTCAACGAAATGGTGGCCAAGGGTGAGCTGAAGGCGCCTGTCGTCATCGGTCGCGATCACCTCGATTCCGGCTCGGTCGCCTCGCCGAACCGCGAAACGGAATCGATGAAGGACGGCTCGGACGCCGTGTCCGACTGGCCGCTGCTCAACGCGCTGCTCAACACAGCGTCGGGTGCCACCTGGGTGTCGCTGCACCATGGCGGCGGCGTCGGCATGGGTTTCTCGCAGCACGCCGGCATGGTCATCGTCGCCGACGGCACGCGCGAAGCGGCCAGGCGCCTGGAGCGGGTGTTGTGGAACGACCCGGCGACCGGTGTCATGCGCCACGCCGATGCCGGCTACGACATTGCCGTCGAGTGCGCCAAGGAGCACCAGCTCAACCTGCCCGGTATTCTCGGCTGATTGGCTGAACCGATGCGCATCCTGCGGGCAGCCGAATACCGGTCGATGCCGTGGAAGAACGGCGGCGGCGTGACGACGGAAATCGCCGTCTCGCCCACTGGTGCCGGGCTCGACGATTTCGACTGGCGCGTGTCGATGGCGCGTGTCGAATTGAGCGGTCCTTTCTCGCAATTTGCCGGGATCGATCGCACCCTTGCCGTGCTCGAAGGCGAGGGCATCGTCCTCGAGATCGCCGGCCACCCGCCGACATCCATAAACAGGACGACTGCCCTGTTTTCTTTCTCTGCCGACGTGCAGACCTCGGCCGCGCTGATCGGCGGACCGATCACCGATCTCAATGTCATGACCCGCCGAAGCCGGATGACGCATTCGGTCGAACGCCTGGTGATTTCGGCCCCCGTGGAAATCCGGACTGGAGCCGGCACAACGCTCATCCTGTGCTTGAACGGCGACGTCAGCGTGCCCGCCGCTGAACCGGTTCGCCTCGGACCGCTCGATACGCTGCGGTCCGGTCCGGTCAGCACCGGCCTGCTTGTCCAGCCCGCCCATGAGGCAACGCTGTTCGTGATCCGGATCTGCGCCGTCGCCGGCAACGATTAACGCTTGTTTCCAAACATGATCGCGGTACCGGCGAAATATAGCGTAAGCTGCTGGCGGCATCACGAAAAAGCCTGAATCCTCTCCGCCGATCTGGCTTGGCGGGGAAGTAGGGTGCTTGTCTTTGAGTCTTGCTGAGAGATGACGCCCTGTCGCGGTGCGGAAACAAACTTTCGCCAAGTGGGGTTTATGCAACCAATTGCATTTGAACCGGTTTTAGGGCCATTGCCGTGGCGGTGACGCCGCTCAGTGCCCGCTTACGGAATTTTCAATGAATATTCAGACGAATCCTGCCCAAATCGAGAAGACAAGCGCAAGCTTCCCGGCCATTACCGAAGAGCCGATCCGTTCCAATTACCTGCCCGAAGAGCGCCTTCGGCTGCTTGGCGAAAGCCTGGCAAAAGGCGACCTCACGGACCTGTTCGGCCTGACGCCCTTTGATTTTCAGGCCCGTATCCGGGATAGCGCCAAGAAGATCCTGGAAGTCTACCGGTCGACCAATGCTGCGCAGGCGAGGGGCGAGACGATCACGCCGGCGGCACAATGGCTGCTCGACAACAATTACCTGGTCGAAGAGACCATTTTCCAGGTCAAGCGCGACCTGCCGCGCCGGTTCTATCGTCAGTTGCCGACGCTGAAACTGCCTGACAACGGCACTGTGCCGCGCGCGCTGGCGCTGGCCTGGACCTATGTGGCGCATTCGGACAGTTCCGTTTCGGCGACGATGTTCAAGTCCATCGTCCAGGGTTTCCAGTCGGTCGAGCCGCTGAAGATCGGCGAACTCTGGGCGCTGCCTTCGCTGTTGCGCTTCGTCCTGATCGAAAATCTCCGCCGGCTGGCCGTCAGGGTCAATCGCACCCGCCAGATGCGCCAGATCGCCAACGATGTGGCCGACAAGGTCCTGGCCACCGACGACAGCGCCGACCGGCAGGCGATCCTGTCCAACTTCAGCGCCCACGCGCAGGACACCACCTTCGCCACCCAGCTGCTCTATCGGTTGCGCGATGGATCGCAGAATGCCGGCAAGGCTCTGGAATGGCTGGAAGGCGAGCTTGAAAAGACCGGCTCCGATGCCGAGGAAATCATCATTTCCGAACATCACACGCTGTCCAGCGGCAATGTGACAACGGGCAACATCATCCGCGGCCTGCGCCTCATCAACGACGTCGACTGGACGGTGTGGTTCGAAGGCGTCAGCCGCATCGACACCGTGCTGCGCGAGCGCACCGATTTCGCCGCGCTCGACTTTTTTTCGCGCGATCAGTACCGGACCGCGATCGAGGAATTGGCGCGCCGCTCGAACCTTTCGGAATATCGCGTTGCCGAGAAGGCCATCGAGCTGGCCGGCCACGCTGCTAGTGATGGCGATGGCGACGTCGTTTTAACCGGGTCCGCCCACACCGATGTCGGCTTCTTTCTCGTCGGCCCACGCCGGCTAGAGCTGGAGAAGGCGATCGGCTACCGGCCCACCATCAGCCAGACGGTCAAGCGTGCCTTCCGCAAGACCGGGTGGCTCGGCATCGTCGTACCCGTGTTTGCGCTGACGGCCCTGCTTCTCGTCCTCTCCGGCAACGCGCTTGCCAATCTCGGCCTGTCGGTGCCCTCGATCGTCCTCATGCTGGCGCTTTTTGCCGTGCCGGCCAGCGAGGGCGCGCTCGCCTTCTTCAACACGGTCGTATCGCTGTTCCTGAAACCGACGCGCCTCGTCGGCTACGATTACCGACACGGCGTGCCGCCCGAGGCGCGCACGTTGGTGGTGGTGCCGTCGCTGATCGGCTCGCGCGACGATGTCGAGGAAAACATCCGCAACATCGAGGTGCATCATCTCGCCAACACGGCCGATGAAATCCATTTCGCGCTGCTGTCGGACTGGCCAGACTCGAAGACCGAGATCGATGCGGCGGACACCGAAATCCTCGAATTCGCCCGTACCGAAATCGCCCGTCTCAACGCCCGCTATCCCTCCGAAGGCGCGCCGCGTTTCTACATCCTGCACCGGCGCCGGCTCTTCAACGCGGCGCAAGGGGCCTGGATGGGCTGGGAGCGCAAGCGCGGCAAGCTGCACGAGCTCGATCTTCTGCTGCGCGGCGACAGCGACACCACGTTCCTGCCGCTCGACGTGCCGCTGCCGGAGAACGTCGTCCATGTGATGACGCTCGATGCCGACACGCGCACCACCCGTGACGCAGTCGCCACCCTCGTAGGCAAGCTCTGCCACCCGCTCAACCGGCCGCATTTCGATGCCAGCAAGCGCGTCGTCACCGCCGGCTACGCGATCCTGCAGCCGCGCATCACCGCGTCGCTGACATCGGGCGACGATGCGTCGTTCTTCCAGCGGGTGTTTTCGGCCAATCGCGGCCTCGACCCTTATGTCTTTGCCGTGTCCGATCTCTATCAGGACGTCTTCGGCGACGGGTCCTTCACCGGCAAGGGCCTCTATCATGTCGACGCCTTCGAGGCCGCGCTGCAGGGCCGCATCGAGGAAAACACCATCCTCAGCCACGATCTGCTGGAAGGCGCGCTGGCGCGCGCGGCGCTGGTCACCGACGTCGAACTGGTCGAGGACTATCCGACCCGATACTCGGTCGACGCCTCGCGCCACCATCGCTGGGCGCGCGGCGACTGGCAGCTGCTCGGCTTCATGCTCGATCCGCGCTCCGGCGTGCCGGCGCTGTCGCGCTGGAAGATGATCGACAATCTGCGCCGCTCATTGACGCCGATCTTCTGGGTGATGGCGGCGATCGCCGGCTGGACGCTGCTGCCCTTCACGCAGGCCGCGCAATGGCAGGCCCTGCTGATCCTCAGCCTGTTCATGGCGCCGACATTCGACATCGTCAACGCCATCCTGCCCAAGAGCGGCGACCAGACGCCGCGCGGTCATTTCTCGGCCCTGGCACGCGACGTCGCCTTCGGCACCGCCATGGTGGCGCTGAAGATCGTGCTGATGGCGCACAACGCCTGGATGATGGGCGATGCCATCGTGCGCACGCTCTACCGGCTGTTTGTCAGCCGCCAGAACCTTTTGGAATGGCGCACCGCCTCGCAGGCGCACAAGGCGGGCGACAACGATGTCGGTTCCTATTACGGCATGATGTATGGCGCCGTGATCATCGGCTTCGTCGGCCTTGCCATTCCGGTGCTGGCCGATTCGACCGGCGCCTTCGTGGCCTTCTTCTTCGCCCTGTTCTGGATTGGCTCGCCGGCCATCGCCAGCTGGATCAGCCGTTCGGCTGAAACCGAGGATCGGCTGCGCATATCGCAGGCCGACATCCACACGCTGCGCACGGTGGCGCGGCGCACGTGGCACTATTTCGAAAGCTTCGTGACGGCAGAACACCACCATCTGCCGCCCGATAATTTCCAGGAAAGCCCGGCGCCGGTGGTGGCGCCACGCACTTCGCCGACCAATATCGGTGTCTACCTGCTGTCCGTCGTTTCCGCCCGCGATTTCGGCTGGATCAGCCTGTCCGACGCCATCACCCGCATCGACGCCACCATGGCGACGATCGAGGGCATGCCGCGTGAGCGCGGCCACCTCTTCAACTGGTACGACACGACGACACTGAAGCCGCTCTATCCGCTTTACATCTCGGCTGTCGACAGCGGCAATCTCGCTGGCCATCTGGTGGCGGTGGCGGCGGCCTGCGCCGAATGGGCCGAAGCGCCCTCCGTCCATCTCCAGGGCGATTTCGAAGGCATTCTCGACACGGTCACCATCCTCAGCGAAAGCCTCGATGATTTGCCCGACGACCGCCGTCAGTTGCGCCCGCTGCGCCAGCGTCTCGCGGACCGTCTCGACGGCATGCGGCGCGCTGTCGACACCATCAAGGCGCAGCCCGAAATGGCGTCGATCCGCACCATCAACCTGGCTGTGCTGGCCGGCGAGATCCGCAAATTGGCCACCGCCATCCATACCGAGGCCGTGTCGCCCCAGAGCGACGTCATCGTCGACTGGGCGGCAAGGCTGGAAGCCACCTGCGAAGCGCATGTCCATGACGCGCACAGCGACGACAATGCCGTCGAGGCGCTGCGTGCCAAGCTGCTCACCTTGCGCGAGCGCACGCGCCGCTACGCCTTCGAGATGGATTTCTCCTTCCTGATGCGGCCGGAGCGCAAGCTGTTGTCGATCGGTTACCGGGTCGAGGAGCACCAGCTCGACGAAAGCTGCTACGACCTTCTGGCTTCCGAAGCGCGGCTGACCAGCCTGTTCGCCATCGCCAAGGGCGACCTGCCGACCGAGCACTGGTTCCGGCTTGGCCGGCCGATCGTCGAAATCGGTTTCCAGGGCGCCCTGATGTCCTGGTCCGGCTCGATGTTCGAATACCTGATGCCGCCGCTGGTGATGAAGGAGCCGCAGGGCTCGATCCTCAACCAGACCAGCAAGCTGATCATCAAGCGCCAGATCCAGTACGGCCGCCAGAAGAACGTGCCGTGGGGCATTTCGGAGGCCGCCTACAATGCGCGCGACCGCGAACTGACCTACCAATACACCAATTTCGGCGTTCCAGGTCTCGGGCTGAAGCGCGGCCTTGGCCAGAACACGGTGATCGCGCCTTACGCCACCATACTGGCGGCCCAGTTCAATCCGCGTGAAGCCGTGCTGAATCTCGCCCGATTGCGGGAGATCGGGGCGCTCGGCCGCCACGGTTACTACGATGCCGTCGATTTCACGCCGCAGCGCGTGCCGGAAGGCACGGATCATGTCGTCGTCCAGAACTACATGGCCCACCATTCGGGCATGTCGATCGCGGCGGTTGCCGACGCCATCTTCGAAGGCCGCATGCGCGACCGCTTCCACAGCGACCCGGTCATCGAATCGGCCGAACTCTTGCTGCAGGAGAGGGCGCCGCGCGACATTCCGACCGCGACCGTCAGGACCGAGGCCGACGAACGCTCCAAGGACGAGACCGAAGTCGACAGCCCCGACACCCGCATCGTGCTCAATCCGCTGCAGTCGCTGCGGTCGACCAACGTCATGTCGAACGGCCGCTATTCGGTGATGGTCACCGCGACCGGCTCGGGCTACAGCCGCTGGGGCGATCTCTCCGTCACACGCTGGCAGCCGGATCCGACCGAGGACCGGCTCGGCTCCTACATCTTCCTGCGTGACGCAGGCTCAGGTGACTGGTGGTCGGCTACAGCCGAACCGAAGCGCGCCGCCGAGGAAAAGGCGCAGACCTTGTTCTCCGACGACAAGGCGAGCTTCGTCAAATCGGTGGGCACGTTGCGCTCCGAGGTCGAATGCATCGTCATCTCGGAAGGCAATGGCGAGGGCCGTCGGGTCACGCTCTACAATGACGGTCCGTCCGACCGTCACATCGAAGTGACCTCCTTTGCCGAACTGGTGCTCGGCCTGGAGGCGTCCGACAACGCGCATCCGGCCTTCTCGAAGATGTTCGTGGAAACCGAAATCTCTGCGAACAACGCGGCGATCTTCGCCACGCGGCGCAAGCGCGAGACCAGCGAGCCCGATATCGCCATGGTGCATTTCGTCACCGATCCGTCCGGGTCGGCGCGCGATGCCGAGGCCGAGACCGACAGGCGCGCCTTCATCGGCCGTGGCCGTACCATCGTCGATGCGGCCGCTTTCGACCCGGGCGCCAGGCTGGGCGGCCATTCAGGCTTTACGCTCGATCCCGTCGCGTCGCTGCGCCGCCAAGTGCGCGTGCCGGCCAACAAGAAGATATCGCTGACCTTCTGGACCGTCGTCGGCGCTGGCCGCACCGAGCTGGACGAAGCCATCGCCCGCCTCGACCATCCGGAGAGCTTTGCCCGCCAAGCCATGCTTGCCTGGACGCGCAGCCAGGTGCAGACCCGCCATATGGGCCTCAGCCTGACCGATGCCGCCAATGTGCAGAAGCTGGCGCGCTACCTGATCTATCCGGATCCGTTCCTGCGTCTTCCCGCCGAATCCATCGCCTCGGGGCTGGGCAAGCAGTCGAGCCTGTGGCCGACAAGCATTTCCGGCGATTTCCCGATCTTCCTGGTCAGGATCGGCGATGTCGCCGATCTCGAAATCGTTGCCCAGGCGCTGCGTTTCCAGGAATATATGCGCACCCGCGGCATGATGATCGACTTCGTCGTCGTCAACGAGCAGGCGTCCTCCTATGTCCAGGACCTGCAACGGGCGGTCGAGACGCTGTGCGAAAACAGCCGCCTGCGCGGCAAGGAGCTCGGACCGCGCCAGCACATCTTCGCGGTGCGCCGCGACCTCATGGACGAGACCACCTACAAGACGCTGCTCGCTGTCGCCCGGGTGGTCCTGCACACGCGCAATGGCACCATCTTCGACCAGATCGAGCGCGCCGAGGCGGCGGCTCTGCAGGCGCGGGACGCTCTGGCAGCATTGCCGATTCCGCGTGAATTGCCGTCGCCGACACCCACGACGCATGCTCCTGCCTCGCAGGCGGTGGCCAATGTCAGCGCCGATGGCAGCGGGCTCAGCCAGTGGAACGGCTTTGGCGGTTTCGACGGCGACGGGCGGCACTATGTCGTGCGCCTGGCCGGCCGGCGCACGACGCCGCAGCCGTGGATCAACGTCGTCTCCAACGCCTCGTTCGGCTTCCATACCTCGGCCGAGGGCGCCGCCTTCACCTGGAGCCGAAACAGCCGCGACTACCAGTTGACGCCATGGTCGAATGATCCGGTCTCGAACCGGCCGGGCGAGGGCCTCTATATCTACGATCAGGCGAGCGGCAAGGCATTCTCGCCGCTCGCCGCCATGGTGCGCGATCCCTCGATGACCTACGAGGCTTGGCATGGCCAGGGTTTCTCGACCTTCCGCTCAAAGCGCGGACCATTGTCGATGGATCTCACCCATGTCGTCGATCCGGTCGATCCGCTGAAGATCTCACGGCTGCGCATCCAGAATTCCGGCTCGGTGCCGGCGCGGCTGCGTGTCTATGCCTATGCCGAATGGGTGCTCGGCGGGCACCGGTCGCGCACGGCGGCAACCATCGTCCCGTCGCGGGATGCCGCCAGCGGCGCGCTGCTGGCACAAAACCCCTACGGGCTGGATTTCGGCGAGCGCGTTGCTTTCCTCGCGGCCGACGGTGGCGTCCATTCGGTGACGACAGACCGATCGGAGTTCCTGGGCCGGCATGGTTCCAGCGAGCTACCCCAGGCGGTGCTGAGTGGTGCGGCGCTGTCTGGCCGTGTCGAGGCCGGTGACGATCCGTGCGCGGCGATTGCCCGCGATGTCGAGATTCCGGCTGGCGGCGACGTGACGCTGCTCTGGCTGCTCGGCGACGCCGAGTCCGCCGAGGAGGCTAGCGCGCTGGTGCAAGAGCACCGCGTCAAGGATTTCGACCAGCGGCTGGCCGACAATGAGCGCGAATGGCGCGGCTTTCTCGACACCATCCAGGTCGAGACGCCTGACAAGGCGCTCGACGCCATGGTCAATCACTGGCTGCCCTATCAGAGCCTGGCCTGCCGCATCCGTGCCCGCTCCGCCTTCTATCAGGCCAGCGGTGCCTTCGGCTTCCGCGACCAGTTGCAGGACACGCTGGCGCTGCTGGCGCATGACCCGCAACTGGCGCGCGACCAAATCCTCAACGCGGCGCGGCGGCAGTTCCCCGAAGGCGACGTGCAGCACTGGTGGCTGCCGCGCACGGGTGCTGGCGTACGCACGCTGATCTCCGACGACGTGGTCTGGCTTGCCCATGCCACGGCGCGCTATTTGCTGGTCACCGGCGATGCCACCATCCTCAAGGAACAATTGGCGTTCATCGATGGACAGCCGCTGGGCGAGGGCGAGCACGATGCCTTCTTCACCCCGGAAATCTCGAAGAAGACAGCGACGCTCTACGACCATTGCGCGCGTGCGCTCGATCTCGCCATTAAGCGCAGCAGCCCCGCGGGCCTGCCGCTGATCCTCGGCGGCGACTGGAACGACGGCATGAACCGCGTTGGCGAGCACGGCAAGGGCGAGAGCGTTTGGCTCGGCTGGTTCCTGCTGAAGACGCTGGGTGATTTCGCCCCCGTCGCCAAAGCCGAGGGCGACGCCAAGCGAGCACAGGCCTGGGCAAAGCATGCCGATGTTCTGAAGCGGGCGCTTGAGAGCACCGCATGGGACGGCGAATGGTACCGGCGCGGCAGTTTCGACGACGGCACCCCTTTGGGGTCTCGCAACTCGCAGGAGTGCAAGATCGACTCGATCGCCCAGTCCTGGAGCGTGCTTTCGGGAGAGGGCGATCCGGCACGGTCGACGACCGCGATGGAGCAAGCAACGAAGCTGCTCGTCGACGACAAGCTGAAGATCGTCAAGCTGTTCACGCCGCCCTTCGCAAGGACGGAAAAGGACCCGGGTTACATCAAGAGCTATCCGCCCGGCGTGCGCGAGAATGGCGGCCAGTACACCCACGCCGCCACATGGTTCGTCATCGCGCTTGCCGAGATGGGACAGGTCGACGAGGCCTATCGCTGTTTCTCGATGCTGAACCCCGTCAACCATGCGACCGACGAGGCCACGGCCGAGCACTATCGTGTCGAGCCCTATGTCGTGGCGGCCGATATCTATGCCGGCGACGACAATGCAGGCAACGGCAAGGGCGGCCGTGGCGGTTGGACCTGGTACACCGGCTCTGCCGGCTGGCTCTACAGGGCTGCGGTCGAAGGCATTCTGGGCATCGAACGGCGTGGCAAGCGTGTCCAGTTCAAGCCGAAGCTGCCGAGCCACTGGGACGGTTACTCGGCAAATCTCAAAATGCTGGGAGCGGAACTCAGGGTTCGCGTCATCCGCGACAATAAGGCCAAGGCCGTGTCGCTGGAGGTGAATGGGGCAAAGACCAAGGTTTCGGCAGTCGAACTGAAGGACGGCGAAGTTGCCGAGGTGGTCATCCGGATCCCGGCTTAATGCAATGTTGCTCAAAAACTATGCGCTCGGGCCTGGGATCCGGGGCGCGACTTTTGCCGCCACGGCGGGATGAGAGGCCGTCCCGCCTGGCGTTGCCGCCTGCCGATTGAAGGACATGCCACCGAGGAGTGCATGAAATCAAAGGCTTGAGGCATCCGACAGGGGCGCCACGAGCAGTGAGAGTTTGGCCTCCCTTCACCTGGAAGGGCGCCCTGCAGCTTTGTTTCGCTCTATACTTCGCAAAAGGCGATTTCGGCCTTAGTCATCCGCCCGACATTGTTGCTGATTAAAATTGTGGCAGCACGTGCCAACTGCCATGATTTCGCCGCATGCCTGACATTTTACCTGTCTTCTCAAACCGTTAGGTGATCACGGCAGATTTCGGAACGTCGCCATCTTTTGTTCGCTCTAAGGGAACTGAAGGGGTACACGGCCATTGTTTTGCGACGTATCAACCGGTACGAATAAAATGATGCAGTGCACAATAAACAGCGTGGCGGAGTAACTGGGGTGACCCTTCTGCAAATCTACTGGCGAGCTCTCGGTTATCTGGCCGCAGACAGGAAACGCGTTGCGTTGATCTGTTCGGCCAACGTGGCTCTCGCCATCGTAGCGCTTCTCGAGCCGATTATGTTCGGTCGCGTCATCGGCGCCATCTCCGAGCGTGGCTCTGTCTTCACCACGCTGGTCATGTGGGCCGGTCTCGGCGCCTTCAACATCGTTGCTTTCGTCATGGTGGCGCGCGGCGCTGACCGCTTCGCCCATGCTCGGCGCAGCGAAGTGCTGTGCCAGTCCTTCGAGCGTGTGATCACCATGCCGCTCGCCTGGCACCATCAGCACGGCACCTCCAATGCGCTGCACACGATGCTGCGCGCCGTCGAAACCCTGTTCAGCCTTTGGCTCGAATTCATGCGCCAGCATCTGTCCACGGCTGTCGCCCTCGTGCTGCTGGTTCCGACCGCGATCAGCATGGACCTGCGCATGTCGCTGGTGCTGCTTGGCCTCGGGCTGCTTTATGTCGGCATCGGCCGGATGGTCATGCGCCGCACCAAGGCGGGCCAGGCTGCGGTCGAGCGTCACTACCACAAGGTGTTCGCGCATGTGACCGACTCGGTCAGCAACGTTGCGGTGCTGCAGAGCTACAATCGCCTCGGCCACGAGGCCGATACGCTGCGCCGCTACGTCAAGAACCTGCTCGACGCGCAGAACCCCGTGCTCGACTGGTGGGCGCTGGCCAATGCCTTGCACCGTCTGTCATCGGCAATCTCGATGCTGATCGTGTTGTCGATCGGCTCCTATCTTGTGACTCGTGGTCAGTTGGGTGTCGGCGACGTCATTGCCTTCACCGGTTTTGCCACGATGTTGATCGCTCGCCTCGACCAGATGTCGGCTTTCGCCAACCAGATTTCCGAGGCCCGTGCCAAGCTCGAGGATTTCTACCATCTCGAGGACTCCGCGGCTGATGCCGCCGAGCCGGACGGCCTACGCGATCTTGCCAACGTTACCGGCCATGTCCGCTTCGAGAATGTCGGCTTCGAATTTGCCAATTCCGGCCAAGGCATCGACGACGTGTCCTTCGAGGTGCAGGCGGGCCAGACCGTCGCCATTGTGGGCCCGACGGGCGCCGGCAAGACCACGCTCATCAACCTGCTGCAGCGTGTCTTCTCGCCGTCCCATGGCCGTATCCTGATCGACGGCATCGACACCCGTACCGTGACCCGCAAGTCGGTGCGCCATTCGATCGCCACCGTGTTCCAGGATGCCGGGCTGCTCAACCGCTCGATCGAGGACAACATCCGTGTTGGCCGCGCCGATGCAAGCAATGACGAGATTCATGCCGCCGCCAATGCGGCTGCCGCACAGGACTTCATCCTGTCCAAGAGCAATGGCTACGACACGGTGGTTGGCGAACGTGGCGGCCAGCTGTCGGGCGGCGAACGTCAGCGCATCGCCATTGCCCGCGCCGTGTTGAAGGACGCACCGATCCTGGTGCTCGACGAGGCGACCAGCGCGCTCGACGTCGAGACCGAGGACCGCGTCAAGGAAGCGATCGACGAACTGCGCCGCGACCGCACCACCTTCATCATCGCCCACCGCCTGACCACCGTTCGCGACGCCGATCTGGTCGTGTTCATGGACAAGGGCAGGGTGGTCGAGATGGGCGGCTTCACCGAGCTGTCGCTGCGCAATGGCCGCTTTGCCAGCCTGTTGCGCGCCGGCGGCCTGCTCAACGACGAGGAAGTCCGCCGCCTCAGCCGCACCGTACAGCAACAGCAGGAAGCAGCCGCCTGAGCTTCTTTCTCCGACCTCCCCTTGTGGGAGGTCGGACCATAGGTCCAGGTGAGAGTACAGGCACGGCCGCCCCAATTGCGTCTGCGACACCACGCTCGATTGCCCCGAACGCCGCGGCGGTTTATGTAGAAACGCATGAGCGACACGACTTCACGCCTGACCGGCTGGATGGATCTCGCCAACCCGACGCGCTTCGTCGGGCTGGCGGACAAGGTCGTGCCGTGGCTGGCCACGATCGCCACACTCATCCTCGCCGTCGGGCTCTATATGAGCTTCGCCGCGCCTGAGGATTTCCAGCAGGGCATAACCGTCCGCATCATGTACATCCACGTGCCTTTCGCCTGGCTGGCCATGATGTGCTACACGCTGATGGCGGTCTCGGCGCTGGGCACGCTTGTCTGGCGGCACCCGCTGGCAGATGTCGCGCTGAAATCCGCAGCCCCCATCGGCGCCGTCTTCACCGCGCTGGCGCTGATCACCGGTTCGATCTGGGGTAAGCCGATGTGGGGCACCTGGTGGGTCTGGGATGCGCGTCTGACCTCGGTCTTCGTGCTGTTCCTGATGTATCTCGGCATCATCGCGCTGACCCGCGCACTCGACGACGCAAGCCGCGCCGCCTGGGCCGCCGCCATCATCACGCTGGTCGGCTTCATCAACATCCCGATCATCAAATTCTCGGTCGACTGGTGGAACACGCTGCATCAGCCGGCCTCGGTGTTCCGCATGGGCGGCTCGACCATCGATCCCAGCCTGCTATGGCCGCTACTGGTGATGGCGCTCGGCTTCACCGTGCTGTTCTTCGCGCTGCACCTGATGGCGATGCGCACCGAAATCCGCCGCCGCCGGGTGATTGCCACGCGCAGGGTTGCGGCACGGCAGGCCGAGCGGTCCGCCAACTGACGCGCGTCGACTGTAATTTTCGCTTTCGCCAACGTCTATCTCTGAGCAGTGAGTGGGGCGCTGAAGCTGCTGATCTCCCCACTTGAGGGGGAGATGGCCGGCAGGCCAGAGGGGGCGCTGTCCCGCCGGCGTGCTGAAGATACTGCGGCGTTTCGCTGGCCTTGACGATGACCCTCACCCCATCCTTCCCCGCGCCGCCACGGGCAACGTTTCCAGCACCGTGTCGCCGTCGACCAGATTGACCTCGTTGAACAGGTTTGTGACGACGCAGCAATGGTCGGGCACGACACGCACGCGCTCGCCGATGCGCAGCTTGCCGTCGCCCGAAAGCGTGACGGTGCCGTGCTCCTCGCTCAGGCCCGTCACCCGCGCTCCCGACACGCCGAGCAACTCGCCAAAATCGGCGAGACCCAGCGTATCGCTGGACAGCGCCTTGCTCCCGGCATCGAGGATAGCGCGCGTCGCTGTGGGATGGCTGACCACCGTCGACAGCACCGTCAGCGCGCAGTCGTCGAGGCCGCCGACGCCTTTGGCGACCTGATAGCGGTCGAGATAGATGTAGGTGCCTGGACGATACTCCGTGACAACAGATGTATCGCTGGAGCGCCACATATCCGGCGTGCCGCCGCTGGAGATGCGTTCGCAGGCGAGGCCCGACGCGGCAAGTGCCTGCTTGGCCTCGGTGAGCCAGGCTTCGGCCTCCGCTGCCCGCCCGGCGGCCGGGTAGGTCATCAGTCCGCCGAAGGCGAGGCCGCCGGCTCTGTCGATCTGTCTTGCCAGCGCGACCGCTTCATCAGCCGACTGCACGCCGCAGCGGCCCATGCCGGTGTCGCATTCGACCAGCACCTGCAAGCGATGACCGGCATCGGTGAAGGTGGTTGCCAGCCCTTCGAGCGTCTCCATGCTGTCCGCTGTCACCGACAGGGTGACGCGCCCGTGCAGCCCCAGAAGCCGCTCCAGCTTGGCGCGCCCAAGGATGTTGTAGGGAAGAAAAATATCGGTCAGCCCGGCATCCGCCATCACCTCGGCCTCGCCAATCTTCTGGCAGGTGATGCCGACGGCGCCGGCCGCCACCTGCTTCTTCGCCCAGTAGGGCAATTTGTGCGTCTTGATATGCGGCCTGAGCTTCAGCCCGTTCTTGTCGGCATGCGCCTGGGCGCGGGCAATGTTGGCTTCCGCGCGCGTGGTGTCGATCAGGATGGATGGCGTATCGAGATCGTGAACGGTCGGCATCATCTTTCACCCCATGAGGAATCCGCGGGTTTTATGGCCCTGAAAATCCGTGATGTCACGCGGCCAGCGAAGCGGATTTGTGGTCCATGCGCCTAAGCGCAACGCCGGACAGGCGGCGAGATGGATCGACACCGCATCGACGTTCGGCTATGCGATTTGCCAGACAAATCGATACGAAGGGGTCATGATCATGAAGCGCTCCGCCATCAACGACATCATCCGCGAAGCCGACGCTTTCATCCGCTCGTTCGGCTACATCATGCCGCCCTTCGCCTATTGGTCGCCGCAGGAGGCGAAGGCGCGTCAGGTCGACTCGTCGGCCGTATTCACCTCGCGGCTTGGCTGGGACATCACCGATTACGGGCAAGAGAAATTCAGGGAACTCGGCCTGTTCCTGTTCACCGTTCGCAACGGCCGCTACGAGGACATGAAGAAGGGCATGGGCATGCTCTATGCCGAAAAGATCATGATCTCGCGCAAGGACCAGCTGTCGCCGATGCACCGCCACAACATCAAGGCCGAGGACATCATCAACCGTGGCGGCGGCAAGCTGGTGCTGGAACTGTTCATGCATGACCGCGACGGCGGCATCGATCCCAAGGCCGAGGTCTCGGTGCCGGTCGACGGAACCATCCACAGGCTGCCTGCGGGTGGGCTCCTGAAGCTCGACCCGGGCCAGAGCGTCACGCTGCTGCCCGGCGTCTGGCATGCCTTCTGGGCCGAGGGCAAGGACGTGCTGATCGGCGAGGTCTCGACCGTCAATGACGATCTCACCGACAATGTGTTTCGCGAACCGATCGGCCGTTTTTCCAACATCGACGAAGACGTTGCCCCGATCCACCTGCTGGTGTCCGACTATGAGAAGTGGCTGGGGTAGGGGGCGCCGCCCCATGCCTTCGGTGACGCCAGCCCCACGATCGAAAGCGGGTTAGCCGGTAGCGCCTACCTACTGCGATCCTTGTTCGACCGATCCTGCCGCTTCGTCCTTGAAGACGACCTTTGTGCCTTTTTGCACTTCGGAGGCGAGGTCTTCGGCATCCCAGTTGGTCAGCCTGATGCAACCATGCGAGAAGGTCTTTCCGATCTTGCCTGGGTCCGGCGCCCCGTGAATGCCATAACTATCGATGGACAAATCGATCCAGACCGATCCCACCGGATTGTTTGGTCCGGCAGCGATCGTGAAGGGGCGCTTGGTCTTCACCCCCTTGAAGGCAAACTCTGGATCGTAGTGATAGGTTGGGTGGCGCACCACGCGTTTGACCTCTGCCTCGCCACTCGGCGCGGGCTTCTCCTGGCTCCCGATCGAGGCGGGGTACGTCGCAAGCACTTTGCCGGAAGGGTCGAGCACGCGAACCTGGCGAGCGCTCTTGTCGACCTCGACGTTCCCAATGTCTTGCGGCGGATCACCTCGGGCGACAGCTGGCACCAGCAGCTTTTGCCCCGCCTTTCTGAAGCCGATGCCGGGATTGAGCCGTTCAAGCAGCTGCTCGCTGATGTGGAAGCGCTCCGCCATCTTTTCCAAGGCATTGTGATAGGCGAGCCGGGGCAGGCGGGCCATCCTCTCCATGCGCGCCGGAATTCGCCTGGTGAACGGTCCACGCACATCCTTGCGCGTCAACTCGTAGGTCTCAAGCGCGGGGCGCGAGGATGTCGCGACCAGCTTGTCCCATGTCTCGCGGGTAAGCTTGCCGTCGGCAGGCAATCCGTTGGCCGCTTGAAACGCACTGACTGCCCGGGTGAAGTTCTCTGCTTGGCGGCCGTCGATCAGGCCTGGCGAGAAGCGTGCACGATCCAGGAGGATTTGCGCCTTCAGCACGGTCACACTGACGCCTTTCGCTTCGCTGCCGTCAAATTGGGCGTTGTTGACGGTGGCCGCGTCCAGTTTTGCCGCCGCCGTTGCATCGCATGCCATGACGAGCATGGCGGCCGCGGCAAGAACGAGCCTGATCATGGAGGTCACACTCCTGTATGAGCACCTGCTTCTATGACGTCGCACGGCCGATCTGGTTCCATTTCCCTGCATCTGAGTCCGGCTGCCGAGTGCCGATGCGCCGCAGCGAACCCGGACCAGGAGCACCCGGCGGTGGCGCGGGTGCATTGTTGATAAGGGTCCGCCATCATCAAGATGGATGGCGACTCTCGTCAGCGCCTGTGTTGGCAATGGGCCAAGGTCCCATTGAGCGCCTGTTTTCATAGGCTCAGTGACCGAGGAGAGCCAGGATGACATTTCCTGCCCAGAAGGACAGAAGACCGGCTCAACCAGCCGAGGATGAGCGCCAGGCACGGCTGGAGAAAACAGCCAGGCTCAAGCAGCTTCGGTCCTATGCTTCCTGGCTTTCGTCTGACCCAAACGCCCAGCTTCACGATGAGATAGACTGCTCCGTGCTGATCGACGAAGGCGTGGAACGACGCGGCATGGAGCCTTGGCTGATCGGCAGGTGACACGACCGGGCGGCGAGGTTTCCACCGCCAACGACGATCGGCCGACAATTTGTTTGGCGAGCCGATCGGCCGCAACAGTGGCGACAGGCTGACTTCGCGTCAGTGACAGCAGCCTTGCTGCGCGCTCGTCCTGCACAGGCAGGACGAGGTGATCGGCACATCCGCCTTGGCCATCGCCGCGGCAAGGCTTGTCTGCAATATCGGCAATTCATCAGTCTCGCCGCGCCGTTTCAGGCATTCTACCAGCCCGTGCAGTGCCCAGACATTGTTCGGATGTTGGGCGCAGCGCTGCACCGTGCCGCTCAGGCCCAGGTCGTCGCGATAGACCTGTTCTGCTTCTTGCGCGTTGCTCTGGTCGAGAAGCAGCGCCGCCAGCGCATGGCGCGGCGGGTGCATCCAGGCCCACGGTTCGGTGTAGGACAAATTGTCGTCAAGCTCGACCGCCTGCCGCAAATGGCCATAGGCCTCGTCATGCCGGCCCTGGTGGTACGCCAGCTCGCCGTCGAGCAGAGGGACACCGACAGCCAGCGAAGCCTGCGCCGGGTTGCTGAGGAAGCGCCGCTCGGGCGCAATACCTTTCAGATGCCGATGGAACTCTTCGCGCTCGCGCTCGGCCTCAGCAAATTGCCCAAGCGTCGCATGCGCGACGCCCTTGGCGTAGTGCTGCATGGCCGCCGTCAGCACATAGAGGCCGGGCTCCGCGGTTACAGGCTCGTCGATGATCTCCTGCCAGCGGCCGAAGCGCACTTGCACATGCGATTTCATCGCATGGTAGCCTTCCACCGTCTGCGTGAGCTTGGGCCGGCCCTGGATGGCGACCACCTCGCGCGTGACCAGGCTGCGCACTCTGTCGGCGGCCCACAGTGCAGGCCGGTACTGGCCCGACAACATGCAGGTAAACATCATCAGGTGCAGATCGTGGCAGCAGCCCAGCAAATAGTAGGTCGGCTCGTCCGCATAGGCCAGATAGAGGTCGTTGGCGCGCACCGCCTTTTCGCTGGCACGTTTGGCTTTCTCATACTCGCCGCACAGCACATAGATGTGCCCCGGCATGTGGTTCATATGTCCGGCATCGGGGCACATCTCGCCGAGCAGATCCGCCGAGCGCATGCCGCGCTCCGGCATGGTGGACATTTCCAGGAGATGAATGTGCAGGTGGACGATCGCCGGATGTTGTGCCGCGCCGGCTTCATCGGCAAGCCGGATCGACCGCTCGCAGACATCGAGCGCCTCGACGACATCGGAATTCGGAGCCGGCGCGCCGGTCTTGAGGTTCCACAGCCGCCGCACCGTGCGCATCATCAGCGCTTCGACCAGCAGTGCCATCACATCATGGTCGTCGGGAAAGTCGCTGTACACAAGCCGCATCGCGGCGGCATAGGCGTCACCCCACCGTTCGAATTCCTCGGGGCTCACCCGGTGCGGCTTCTGGAAGCGGGCGGCCAACGCCTCGATCAGCCGCTTCTCGATTTCGTTGGCGGCAACCGCATTGGCCCGCGCAAGCTGGACATGCTCGAAGCAGCGCTTGGCCGCGCTGCCGGCCTCGGCCTCGCCATGCTCCTTCCAGGTCAGATTGTAGAAAGGTCCGGCGGCATAGGCGATGCCCCAATGAACCATCGGACAGTCAGGATCCGTCTCCAGCGCCTTCTGAAAACACTTGATGCCTTCCTCATGGTTGAAGCCGTAGCACCAGTTGAGGCCGATATCGAACCAACGCTGGGTTTCTGCCGAGCGAGTGGAGATGGGGCGGCGGTAGGTGCCGAGGTCGAAGCGGTCCATGTCTTCCATTCAAGTTTGGGCTGTTGTTCTAGATATTGCCACCACTGCTAGCTGGTCCTTAAGCGGCGCTTCATTTTTGCCAGCCGGCTAGCTCTGGCAGGTCGTCGAGCCAACTTTTTTCCGTCATCAAGACATCGCCGGGCTGCGGGTCAGTGGCGTTTTGAATGAGCCAGTCCATCCACTTCCGATAGGCAGCCGGGTCCAACTGAGGCGGCAACACCTTGGCCTTGGCCAGCATGCGTTTGCGGAAACTCACCTGCCTGCGGAGTTTGGTCGTCGTGAATTTGATGGCCTTGCCCTGGTATTCGACCGTCCAGCGCTCATCGCCATGGCTGGTCAGCCTGTCGATGGCGAAACCGACGTCCACCGGCCTATCCCGCCACGGAAGCTCGATGGCATTCTTCCTCAGATCGAGTGCCCATCGCCTGTAGTCGGTTCCGGCACGCTGGGGCGGCAGCACCCCAGCCTGTTCGAGTATCTTCCTGCGGAAGGTCGGCTGCTTCTTGAGCTGGCCTGTCGTCAGCTCGACGCGATGCCCACGGAATTCGACATGCCATCGGATCCTCCCATTGCCGAAATACTTCACCAGCCTGTCGATGACGAACTCGTCATCGGAGAGCGTCAAGCAGCCCTCCTTGATGCTTTCGAAAATGTACTGGCTGTCAGTGAGCATGACGCGGCATTGTGCTGGAACCTTCATGAAGCTTAGCGAGTAGCACGCGCCGGCGGCAACGATCTTTTTCGCTCCGGGAATCTCGACCGGCTCAATTGCGGGCAACTGCGGGTAGCGCCCGTAAAAGCCCGGTACTGTGCGTAACTGACATAGCGATGCAGATGAAAACGATGCCAAATTGGCGTGCTAAATCATCGGTTTGCTTGTGGGATTTTGGCTGGGGAACCTGGATTCGAACCAGGACTAACGGAGTCAGAGTCCGTGGGTCTACCGTTAACCTATTCCCCAGCAGGCGCGGTCATGAACCGTGCGGGCCGAGCGGGCAAGCCGCTGTGAGCGCTGCCTTGTAGCCGCCAGCGGAAAATAGTCAAGCCTGCTCTGTGGTTCAATGGCAGGTTTCGTCAGGTGATTTCAGACACCACTCTTCAGATGCCGGCGCGCGGCCCCCAGTCCAATCCCGCGCCTCAAGGCTCCGTCCGGCTGAACTGCGAGCGTTCGAAGAACAGCACCACCCCCAGGCCCAGAATCAGCGGGATGATCAGGTAGAACAGCCGGAACACCAGCAGCGCCGCCAGCACGCCGACCGGATCCATGTCCGACAGGCCGGCGAGAAACACCACCTCGAACACGCCGAGCCCGCCCGGCGCATGCGAGATCTGTGCGATCGAGAAGGAGACGAGGAAGACGCCGAGAATGACGAAATAACCGGGATTGTGGGCTGCTGGCAGGGCAAAGAAGATGATCGCGGCGGCGGCCAGCAGTTCGATCGGGCCGATCAGCAACTGCCGGGCGACGATCGGCAGCGCCGGATAGTGGAGCTGAAAGCTGGCGATCTTCAGCGGGCGCAGATGCAGCCAGCTGCCGAAGACATAGGCGGCGACGAGCAGCAGCATCGCGATACCGGCCGCTTCCGACAGGCCATGATGAGCGATGCCGGAAAACCGGTCGAGTACCTCTGGCTCGAACACCAGAACGAGGCCAGAGGCGAGAATCGTCGATAGCACGAAGGTGATCCAGCAGATCGCCACCAGCACGCCGACATCCTGACCGGTCAGGCCTCTGGTGCCGTAGGCGCGATAGCGGATGACGGCGCCGGAAAACACCGAACCGCCAATGTTGTGCGACAGCGCATAGGTCGTGAAGGAGCACAGCGTGACGAACAGCCACGACACGCGCTTGCCGATATGCAGGAGCGCGATGTGGTCGTAGCCGGCAAGCGAGGCATAGGCGATGACCGAACACAGCGCGGCAAGGACCCAACCCCGGGTCGGAATGGCCGTGATACCGTCCCAGACGTCGTCGAGTGAAACGCCGCGCAGTTCGTGCCAGAGCAGCAGCAGCGAGAAGATCACGGCGGCGATGCCGACAACCGGCCAGAAATAGCGTCTCCAGTTCATTGCCTGCCAATTCATTGCCTGACTGCCATGCGTTGCGGGTCCGCTTCCTTTTCCGTGGCTGGTGGGAGGCCGGCTTGCCGGATTCTTCCGCTCATTTCAGAAATGCCTCATCGAAGCCGGCTATTCAACCGCGAACCCTTGTCGCAGCGGCGGCCGGCAAGATTTGTCCGTCGTGAGCGGCCGAAAGAGATGCCGGCAGGCGTAGCGCCGGCATCTGCGGCGTGCGGGTTCATTACGCGGCCGCACCGGAACGGCGGTTTGCGGCCTGCCGGCAAAATTCGGCACGCGGCTCTTGGTGATCGGGCGCGGCGCTGTTAGTCTGGCGGCAACTTAAAACACTGAAGCGCCTGCTGCGTCCATCATAGGTTCGCGCGGCGCCGGAAGGAACGACAGTGGAAGACCACGACACCGGCGCCGGCGCGCCGGAGGTGGGCGTGTCCAGCGCTTCCCAGGGGTCGGCTGGCCCGGGGAACGCAAGCTGGCAGCAACGCCGCCCGACGGAGCTCCGCTCCGCGGACGGGCAGGCGGGCGACGCACCCCACAAAGGCAAGCCCAAGAAGCGGCGCAAGCGAAGGCGCGGGCGCAAGGTTTTTGCGCGCGACGAAGCACGTCCCACGGAGAATCGATCGCCGGCGCCGGGCAAAACCGGTGTCCCGGCGGCGGAGTCCCACAGACCGGCGGAATCGGTGGCCTCGCCCGCCGCTGTAGTGCCACGGCCGGAACAGAGCGCCCGTCGGCCGCCGGTCCAGGAGCTTCCGGTGTTTGCGGCTCTTGACCTCGGCACCAACAATTGCCGGCTGCTGGTCGCCGTGCCGACGCGGCATGGCCAGTTCCGCGTCATCGACGCTTTTTCTCGCATCGTCCGGCTGGGCGAGGGGCTCACCGCCAATGGCCGGCTCGGCCAGCCGGCGATGGACCGCGCGGTCGAGGCGCTGAAAATCTGCGGCGACAAATTGCGCAACCGCAAAATCAGGAAAGCCCGGCTGATCGCCACCGAGGCCTGCCGCACGGCCGAAAACGGCGTCGAGTTCATCGACCGTGTCGAACGCGAGGCCGGCCTGAAGCTTGAGATCATCGACCGCCAGACCGAGGCGCGGCTGGCGGTGTCCGGCTGCGGCTCGCTGGTCGAGCGGGACACCCAAGGCGTCGTCCTGTTCGATATTGGCGGTGGTTCGTCGGAAATCGCGCTCATCGATCTCGCAGGCCGCCGTTCGCCAAGGCTGGCCAATCATATCGTGTCGTGGACGTCGCTGCCGGTCGGCGTCGTCTCGCTGGCTGAGCGCTTTGGCGGCCGCACGGTGACGCGCGAGATCTTCGCCGCCATGGTCGACGATGTTGCCGGCCGGCTGGCCAGCTTCGACGGTCGCGATCGGCTGAGCCATCTCAAGGCCAGCCCGAATTTCCATCTGCTGGGTACGTCAGGCACGGTGACGACGCTGGCCGGTGTCCACCTTGAACTCGAGCGCTATGATCGCCGCCGTGTCGACGGGCTGTGGATGGACCGCGACAGCGTCGACCGCATGGTCGAAAGACTGGTTGGCTGGGATTTCCAGCAGCGCTGCGCCAACCCTTGCATCGGTGCCGATCGCGCCGATCTGGTGCTGGCCGGCTGTGCTATCCTCGAAGCGATCCGCGCCGTGTGGCCGTCCGAGCGGCTGCGAGTCGCCGATCGTGGCCTGCGCGAAGGTATTTTGAGCGAGCTGATGGCCGATGATGGCGTCTGGCGCAACGATGGGCGTGGCAGAGCGTGAGCCCGAACCGAAGAAATAAGCAATGACCAAGAAACCGGAAAAACCAGGATCAGCCAGCATTCGCGTGCTGAAGACGCGGATCAAGAAGAAGAGCGGGCTGAAGGAATCGTCGCGCCGCTGGCTGCAGCGCCACATCAACGATCCCTATGTCCAGCGCTCCAAGGCTGACGGCTATCGCTCGCGCGCGGCCTACAAGCTGATCGAGATCGACGACAAGCACCATCTGCTGAAACCCGGTATGAAGGTCATCGACCTCGGCGCCGCCCCCGGCGGCTGGTGCCAGGTCGCGGCAGCGCGGACGAAATCGACGGCCGACAAGCCGCATGTCATCGGCATCGATTATCTCGAAATGGACGCCGTGCCCGGCGCCCCGGTGCTGTTGATGGATTTCCTCGATCCGCTGGCGCCGCAAAAGCTGGCCGAGGCGCTGGGTGGGGATCCGGACATCGTGCTGTCCGACATGGCGGCACCGACCACCGGCCACAAGCGGACCGACCATATTCGCACCATGCATCTGTGCGAGGTGGCAGCCGATTTTGCGCTGTCGGTGCTGAAGCCGGGCGGGCATTTCCTCGCCAAGACTTTCCAGGGCGGCGCCGAAAACGAGTTGCTCTCCATGCTCAAGAAGAACTTCCGCTCCGTGCATCACGTCAAGCCGCCGGCGTCGCGGGATGAATCGGTCGAGCTCTATTTGCTGGCCAAGGATTTTAAAGGGCGAGAGGCCGGTCCGCCGCCAGGCGGATCGGAACGTCCAGTGGACGTTCCGAAGGACTCGAGCGCCCGGAGCCATAGCGAAGGGCCGGAGGACGACGAGACGTAAAGCCAGCCGCATCAGTTGCCGGGCGGGCTCACCGTTTCCAGCGTCTTGGGCACGGTCAGCCGGCCATGGCCCGAGATGGCGTTTCCGGCATCGGGCGCCAGCCGCATGAACGACAGGGACGCGGCGGCGGAAATCGCCGCGACGACGAAGAACGCGGTGTGGAAATCCGCCAGTGTCAATGACCTGTCGTTCAGGCTCGTCGATACTTCCAGGATTCCGCCGGCCAGCGCCACGCCGAGCGCGACCGACAACTGCTGGAACACCGCTGTAATCGGCGTCGCCTTGCTGGTGTCTTCAGCCGAAACCTCGGCATAGGCGAGCGCATTGACGCCAGTGAAGAACATCGAGCGGATGAAGCCGCCGACGAGCAGCATGGCCAGCATCAAGAGATAGGGTGTGTCGGGTGTGAACAGGCCGTTGATGGCGATCGAGGCGGCGGCGACCAGCGAACCGACAACCAGAACGCGGCGGAAGCCGGCGACGCGGAAGATCAGCGCGGTGACGAATTTCATGCCGATGGCGCCGATTGCAGAGACGAAGGTGATCATGCCGGACTGGAACGGCGTCAGCCCAAAGCCGATCTGGAACATCAGCGGCAGCAGGAACGGCACAGCACCAATGCCGATGCGGAACAGCCCGCCGCCAAGCACCGAGGAGCGGAACACCTGGTTGTGGAACAATTCGAGCGCCAGCAGCGGGTTTTTGGCGTGGCGCGCATGCAGCAGATAGAGCGCGCCCGATACGAGGCCGACCGCTACGGTGAGGACACCGACGATTGGCGGCAGATAGGGCAAGCTGACCACCGACAGGCCGAACACCACGCCGGATGCCGCCAGCCCGCTCAGCACGAAGCCGATGAAATCAAGTGGTGGGGTCTGCGCGGGTTCGGTCTCCGGCAGGAAACGCGTCGCCAGCCAGATGCCGATCAGACCGATCGGCACATTGATCAGGAAAATCCAGTGCCAGGTGAAGTAGGTGGTGATGAAGCCGCCGACCGGCGGGCCCACCAGCGGTCCGACCAGCGCCGGAACGGTCAGCCAGGACATCGCCGCGACGAGTTCGCTTTTCGGTGTCGCGCGCACCAGCACCAGCCGCCCGACCGGCGTCATCATGGCGCCGCCGATGCCTTGCAGGAAGCGCGACACCACGAAAGCCGGCAGTGAACCGGAGAGGGCGCAGGCGATCGACCCGACGATGAAGACCGCGATCGCGGCGCGAAAGATATTCTTGGCGCCGAAACGGTCTGCCATCCAGCCGCTGATCGGAATGAAGATCGCCAGCGATACCAGATAGGCAGTCAGCGCCAGCTTGAGCGCGATCGGGCTGGTGTGGATGTCGACGGCGATCGCCGGCAGCGATGTCGCGATGACGGTCGAATCCATGTTTTCCATGAAAAGGGCGACCGCCAGTATAAGCGGAATGGTGCGGTTCAAGGAACGCGTCCAGACTTGAATGTTGCGTTGCCGGTTGCATGTCGGCCTTGAGGCGGGCGGTTACCATGCCTTCGCCGGCATGTCGCATTAATTTGCTGTCACTTTTGTGCGACCGGCAACCACAGGTCGCATCCCTTCGCCGAAAAGTCACCTTTCCGGGAGCGTGAAATCATCGGCTTTTCATCGGCGCCCGGACGTGGTACCAGCCAGCGCCAATCCTGAAAGGGAAGAAACGAGTCGGCGCTGTCCATTCCGGTCCAGCGCTTTTTTGTATTCCCCCACCGCGTTTTATATTCAAGGGACTGGCTATGGCAAAAATCATCGAAACGTCCACCGGCGCATTGGCGCTGACCTTTGACGACGTGCTGCTACAGCCCGGTCATTCCGAGGTCATGCCCGGCGAAACCGATGTCCGCACCCGCATCGCCGGCGACATCGACCTCAACGTGCCGATCCTCTCGGCGGCGATGGACACCGTCACCGAGGCGCGGCTCGCCATCGCCATGGCCCAAGCCGGCGGCATTGGCGTCATCCACCGTAATTTCTCGCCGGCCGAACAGGCCGAGCAGGTGCGGCAGGTCAAGAAATTCGAATCCGGCATGGTGGTCAATCCCGTCACCATCGGCCCCGACGCGACGCTCGCCGACGCGCTTGGCCTGATGCGCAGCTATTCGATCTCGGGCATTCCGGTGGTGGAGAACGGCGGCAGCGGCGGCCACAAGATCGGACGGCTGGTCGGTATCCTGACCAATCGCGACGTGCGCTTTGCGTCCGATCCGGCGCAGAAGGTCCATGAGCTGATGACCCGTGACAACCTGATCACAGTCAAGGAGAACGTCGACCAGGACGAGGCCAAGCGGCTTCTGCATCAGCACCGCATCGAAAAGCTGGTGGTCGTCGACAGGCAGGGCAATTGCGTCGGATTGATCACCGTCAAGGACATCGAGAAGTCGCAGCTCAACCCGCACGCCAGCAAGGACTCGCAGGGCCGCTTGCGTGCCGCCGCCGCCACCAGCGTTGGCGATGACGGTTTCGAACGCGCCGAGCGCCTCATCGATGCCGGCGTCGACCTTCTGGTGATCGACACCGCGCATGGCCACTCGCAGCGCGTGCTGGACGCGGTGACGCGCGCCAAGAAGCTCTCCAACTCGGTTCGCATCCTGGCCGGCAACGTCGCCACCGCCGCGGGCACGCAGGCGCTGATCGACGCCGGTGCCGACGCCGTCAAGGTCGGCATCGGTCCGGGTTCCATCTGCACCACCCGCATCGTTGCCGGCGTCGGCGTGCCGCAGCTTTCCGCCATCATGTCGGCTGTCGAGACGGCGCACAAATCCGGCGTCTCGGTGATCGCCGATGGCGGCATCAAATATTCCGGCGATCTTGCCAAGGCGCTGGCCGCCGGCGCCAGTGCCGCCATGATCGGCTCGCTGCTGGCTGGAACCGACGAAAGCCCTGGCGAGGTCTATCTGCACCAGGGCCGCTCCTTCAAGGCCTATCGCGGCATGGGCTCGGTCGGCGCCATGGCCCGTGGCTCGGCCGATCGCTACTTCCAGGCCGAGGTGCGCGACACGCTGAAACTGGTCCCGGAAGGCATCGAAGGGCAGGTTCCCTACAAAGGACCTGTGTCCGGCGTGCTGCACCAGCTTGCGGGCGGCTTGAAAGCCGCTATGGGTTATGTTGGTGGCCGTGATCTTGCCGATTTCCGCGAGCGCGCCACTTTTGTGCGCATATCCAATGCCGGACTTCGTGAAAGCCACGCCCATGACGTCACGATTACCCGCGAAAGCCCGAACTATCCCGGCGGAGCCTGACCAGTACGAGCTCGGGCGGAACCTGACGGCAACGATCCTGCGGCTATCGCGCCACGCAGGCGCGCTCTGTTTCCTGTCAGGGGTGGTTTTCATCGCCATGACGGCGCTGGAATTCTTCTATTTCCGCCAGTTGAGCGGCGGCTTGCCGTCACTCGACATGCGCATTTTAGGGTTTACGCCGGACGAAGGCATGGCCTGGCTGACGGCGCTCGGCCGGCGCGGCGGCGAGATCATTCTCGTCTGGCATTATCTGACCTTCGATCTGTTGTTCCCGGCGCTGTTGTCGGTCACGCTGGTCAGCCTCATCCTGGCCACCGGCCGGCGATTGAAGGCTTTCCGCGTGCTGCCGGCGCAGCTGCAGTCGATTTTCGCGTTGGTCCTGGTGCTTCCCTACACGCTTGCACATTACGTTCAGAACTTTGCGGTGGCGCGGCTTCTGTCCGATTTCCTGTCGGCCAACCCGGACTCGCTGTCTTTCGCCTCGGCGCTCACCGTCACCAAATTCGCGCTTTTCGCCATACCGGTGATCGTCATTGCGGCCTTCTGGCTTGCAGGCCAGAAACGCCAGGCCTGATGCCGCACGCGAAGCCCAACCGGGCAGGGGGCACTTGATGAACCAGACCACGATCTTCTGGCCCGTTCTCGCGCATGTGCTGCTGATCTACATCGTATACTGCGTCCTGGGTCGCCGCAGATACGGCGCAGTCAGGTCAGGCGAGGCGAAACCCGGTCAGTTCAAGGTGCGTTCGACCGAGCCGGCCTCCAGCGTCACCGTTGCCGCCAATCTCACCAACCAGTTCGAACTGCCGGTGCTGTTCTATGTGCTGTGCCTGACGCTGCACCTGACCAACGGCGTCAACTATCTGACCCTGGCGCTGATGTGGATTTTCGTCGCGTCGCGCTATTTCCATGCCTGGGTTCACCTGACCAGCAACAATCTGCTGCTGCGCAGCCGGTCATTCTTCGTCAGTGCGGTGATTCTTCTGCTGGGATGGATCTGGTTCGCGCTGCACCTGCTCGGCGCGGTCTGAGCAGAGCAGCTCTCCCTTCCCCATTTGCGGGAGAAGGAAAGAACGCTCGTCTACAGATCGAACACCGCTATCTTGCGTTTGTCGAACTTGATGCCGATCTCGCCGCGCACCAGCTTGAGCGCGGCCTCGCCGAACACCGCGCGGCGCCAACCCTGCAGGGCCGGTACGTCGGCCTCCTCGCCCTCGGCGGCGATACGGTCGATGTCGTCGCTGGAGGCCAGCACCTTCGAGGCGACGCCTTCCTTTTCGGCGACGATCCGCAGCAGCACCTTCAACAGTTCCGCCGCGGCGCTCGAGCCCTCGGGCGGCTGGAAACTCTTCGGCAATTTCGGCATCTGCTCCTTGGGCAAGGCAAGTGCGGTGTTGACCGCGCCGAGCAGCGCCGTTGCCGTCGACGAGCGCTCCCAGCCCTTCGGTGTCGTGCGCAGCTTGCCGAGGGCTGCCGTGTCGCGCGGCGCCTGCTGCGCCACCTCGTAGATCGCGTCGTCCTTGAGCACGCGGCCGCGCGGGACGTCGCGTTCGCGCGCCTCGCGCTCACGCCACGCCGCAACGCCCTGCACGATCGCCAATTCCTGCGGTTTGCGCAGCCGCATCTTCAGCCGCTTCCAGGCGTCCTCGGGATGCGGATCATAGGTTTCGCGTGAGGTCAGCACCTCCATCTCCTCGTTGAGCCAATGGGCGCGGTTTTCCCGCTCCAATTCGGCGCTGAGGTGCTGATAGACCTCGATGAGATGCGTGACGTCGGCCAGCGCGTAGTCGAGCTGCTTGTCGGAAAGCGGCCGGTGGCGCCAGTCGGTGAAGCGCGACGACTTGTCGAGCCGCGCGCCGGTAATGCGCTGCACGAGCTGATCGTAGGAAACACTGTCACCGAAGCCGCAGACCATCGCCGCCACTTGCGTGTCGAACACCGGATGCGGAACCAGATCGCCGAGGTGGACGATGATTTCGATGTCCTGCCGCGCGGCGTGGAAGACTTTGACCACCGCTTCATTGGCCATCAGCCTGAAGAACGGCTTCAGGTCGATATCGGGCGACAGGGGATCGATGAGTGCTGTCACGCCGGGTGCAGCCATCTGGATCAGGCACAGGATCGGCCAAAAGGTCGTTTCCCGAATGAATTCGGTGTCGACGGTGACGAAATCCGACTTTTCGAAAGCGGCGAGAACGGTCTCGAGTTCTTTCTGGGTGGTGATGACGTTCATCAAATCGCTTTTGACAGGAGTAAGGTCTTCCTAGATTTCAGCCGCCGGGGCTTTCGTCAAGCTTTGGCACCGCCATCATCAGGTTCCCGGACCATCGGAATCGTCGTTTCTCCTGGCCAGCCGCGCGAAAACCGTCGAAGTGCGCAGGAGCGCGGTGAAGCGGCCGCGCCTGCCTGCCGGCACACCGGACCGGGCCTGCATGCGGTAAAGGATGACGGCGATGAAGATCGCATAGACCACCGCGCTGAATACAAACAGGGCGCCCGGTCCGAAATATTGCATCGCGGTCGAGGCGGCGAACGGGCCGCCAATGGCGCCGAAGGAATAGAACAGCATCAGCGCCGCGTTGATCAGCACGAACTCGCCCGTGTCGGCGCGATCGTTGGAATGCGCCGCCGACAGCGAATAGAGCGGCATGGCGAAACAGCCGAAGATGAAGATGAGGATGAAGTTGAGCGCCGGATTGCTGCCGGCGATGAACACCAGCGCCAGCGCCGAAAACATCGCACAGCAGGTCGTCATCAGCAGCACCCGGCGCCGGTCCCAGCGGTCGGAGAGGTAACCCAGCGGATACTGGATGATGGCGCCGCCGAAAATGCCGACGCTGACGAAGGTGACGACATCGGCGACCGACATGCCGATCTGCTCGGCGTAGACCGGCGACAGGGTGCGAAAGGCGCTGTTGGTGACGCCGACGGCGACGCAGCCGAAGCAGCCCAGCGGCGAAATCCGCCAGACGCGCGCCAGGTCGAGCTTGACCTCTTCGGGTGGTGCCGGGTTGGAGCGGTCGCCGAGCGACACCGGCACCAGCGACAAGGTGATCATCATCGACATGATGGCGAATATGGCGAAACCGCCGGCGCCGAAGACCGGGATCAGGAACTGGGCTGATGTCACCGAACCGATGTCGACCATCCGGTAGATCGCCAGCACGCGTGCCCGATCGTGATTGCCGACGCCGGAATTCAGCCAGCTTTCGACGATGGTGAACAGCCCGGCGAAGCAGAAGCCGCCGGCAAGGCGCACCGCGCACCACATCACCGGATCGATGACCAGCACCAGAAGCAAGGTGCCCACCGAGGCGATCGCCGCCAGCGCCGAAAACGCCCTGATATGGCCAACCGCCTTCATGATGCGGGTGATGGCCAGGCAGCCGAGCAGGAAGCCGGCAAAGTAGAAGGTGCCCATCAGGCCGATGTCGGAAGCCGAAAACCCTTCCTGCGCGCCGCGCAGCGCGATCAGCGTGCTCTGCAGCCCATTGCCGCCGAGCAAAATGCCGGCGGCGAGAAGGAGCGGGATCATCGGGCGGATGGAGGACATGAAGAGGCGATCACGTGTCGGTGATCCCTTCTTGGACCATCACCCTGGCCAACGCCAGCAGCAATTCCCTGCGCCAACAGGGATGATCGCTATATTTGCCTGGATTCGTTTCCGCGTTTTGCTTGGTCAGCGCTCAAGGCTGCCGGCGACGTGACTGCCGATCGTCGGGCCACAGGCTGAGCCGCTCGGCTGCTCCCGTTGCGATGCCTATGCCTGCGAGGACTGCCACCAGCCCGACAATCAGGTTCGCGCTTACTTGTTCGCCCAGGAAGACAACACCAAAGATCGATGCCGTCACCGGATTAACCGCAACGGAGACGGCAACCAGTGTCGGCGACGCGCGCTCGAGCGCGAATGCCCAGAGGAAGAAAATGAAGGCGCCGCAAATTATGGCCAGATATGCGCTTGCGATCCACTGAGGTGCGCTGAGAGTGGCAAGTCGCGCGAAGCCTCCGCTCGAAACCATCAGGACCGATAGGCAGACCGCGCCTACGCCCATGCCAAACGCCACGAATGGGATTGGCGCGGTGCGGGATAGAAATGGTTTCGACCAGACGTTGTAGAGCGCCATGCAGAAAGCGGCCGCGACCATGAGAAGATCTCCGCGCCAGGCATCTGGGGGAGCAGTCGTCAGGCTCGTGCCGAGCGCTACGGCCACCCCTGCCATTGCGATCAGGACACCGACGATCTTGCGGATGGTCGGCGGCTCGATCCTCAGAACTGCCGCGGCAAGCATTGTGAGCAGAGGCAGTGTCGAAAGCGCAAGCGCACCTCGCGCGGCCGTCGTGTAGACAAGGGCTCCATTGAAGAGCACCGGAAACAGCCCGAAGAACAGAAGACCCAATGCACCAGTGCCGAGCCAGTCGCTCTTCGGCGGCCACCTGTCTCGTCGCCAGAGAGCTACGGCGGCCAAAACCAGAAAGCCGCCGCCGAACCGGACCGCACCGATAGCGAGAGGATCGAGCGTGCCCGCGAGATATCGCGTTGCGCCAACGGCGGTGCCCCCAAAAGCGCTGGAGAGAATCGCGGCGAGCACTCCTGTGATTTCCATGGTTCCCGACCTTGCTGGCTCGGAACCGGGGATATCGGAAGACGGGCCATAAGGAATCGAATATGCTCAATGAGTTTGATAACATTCCACTATGAGTATCCCGAATCTCGATCCGGACCTTCTGCGGGCCTTTGTCGTCGTTGCCGAGCGACTCTCGTTCACGCGAGCCGCCGAGCAGCTCAATAGAACGCAGGCGGCCGTCAGCTTGCAGGTGAAACGTCTTGAGGAGCGCATCGAGACCATCTTGTTCCGGCGCTCGACAGCCCGCGTTGAACTCACCGCCGCCGGGGAGGGCTTTCTGATCGATGCCCGCCGCCTTGTTCCGGCGCTCGACAGCCCGCGTTGAACTCACCGCCGCCGGGGAGGGCTTTCTGATCGATGCCCGCCGCATACTTGCTCTCAATGAGCAGGCGATTGCGCGTGTTTCCGGTCAGCAGGTGGCCGGACAGGTTCGCATCGGGGTCATGGAAGATTATGGCACCAAGATCCTGCCGCGCCTCCTTTCTGGCATCGCCGAGCGATTTCCGTTGGTGCAGGTCGAAATGGAGATTGGTCTCACCGCCCGGCTCCTGAAACGGCTTGGGTCGTCGTTCGACGCCGTCATCGCCATGCACCCGGAAGGCACGACCGAGGGGGATCTGATATGCCGCGAAAGGGCGATTTGGGCGGCGGCGGCGACGCGGGCCGTCGAGGAACTCGATCTGCTGCCCGTCGCTCTGTCGAGCCCCGATTGCCTGTTTCGTTCCTGGGCCATTGAGGCGCTCAACAAGGCAGGCCGGCCATGGCGGTTGGCCTATGTCAGCCCGAGCCTCTCAGCCACGGAGGCAATTGTCGAACAGGGCCTGGCGGTCACCGTGGTCAAAGGCAGCATGCTTGCGCCAGGCCTGCGAGATGTCCATCCCGGCCGGCATGTGCCGCCGCTGCCGGGGGCGGAGATACGCCTTCATCATGCCGCAACGTCGTCCGCCAGCGCTGCATTGGTCGTCGAACACCTTGCTCAGCGTCTTCGGCTATCGGCACTGGGCTCGTAGGTCGCCTGGGAAAGCGGAACCGAGATACCAACCCGGGCCACTTACCTTGACAAATCCAACCTCCCATGCGCTTTTCGCGCAAATTTTCAGGCTGAGCTGTGATGCTTCGGCCCCAGCACCCCGGACTTTACCAATGACAATGCACCGTTACCGCAGCCATACCTGTGCCCAGTTGAGGAAGAGCGACGTTGGCTCGACCGTTCGCCTGTCCGGCTGGGTGCATCGCGTGCGCGATCATGGCGGCCTGCTCTTCATCGACCTGCGCGACAATTATGGCCTGACCCAGATCGTCGCAGATCCCGATTCTCCGGCCTTCAAGGTAGCCGAGACGGTGCGCGGCGAGTGGGTCATCCGCGTCGACGGCGAGGTGAAGGCGCGCTTGCCCGAGACCACCAACGCCAATTTGCCGACCGGCGAGATCGAGATTTTCGCCCGCGAGATCGAGGTGCTGTCGGCGGCCAAGGAATTGCCGCTGCCGGTGTTCGGCGAGCCGGACTATCCCGAGGATATCAGGCTGAAATACCGCTTTCTCGACCTGCGCCGCGAGACGCTGCACAAGAACATCATTGCGCGAACGAAAATCATCGCCGAAATGCGCAAGCGCATGGGCGATGTCGGCTTCACCGAATTCTCGACGCCGATCCTCACCGCCTCGTCGCCGGAAGGCGCGCGCGACTTCCTGGTGCCGTCGCGCATCCACCCCGGCACCTTCTACGCGCTGCCGCAGGCGCCGCAGCAGTACAAGCAGCTGATCATGGTGTCGGGCTTCGACCGCTATTTCCAGATCGCGCCCTGCTTCCGCGACGAGGATCCGCGCGCCGATCGTCTGCCCGGCGAATTCTACCAGCTCGACCTCGAAATGAGCTTCGTCGAACAGGACGACGTGCTGTCGACCATGGAGCCGGTCATGCGCGGGGTCTTCGAGACCTTCGCCAACGGCAAGCCGGTGACGCAGAAATTCCAGCGCATCCCCTATGATGTCGCCATGCGCAAGTACGGTTCCGACAAGCCGGACCTGCGCAACCCGATCGAGATGCAGGCCGTTTCCGACCATTTTCGCGATTCCGGCTTCAAGGTGTTCGCCAACATCCTGGCCAACGATCCGAAGGCCGAAGTATGGGGCATTCCGGCCAAGACCGGCGGCAGCCGCGCCTTCTGCGACCGCATGAATTCCTGGGCGCAGGGCGAGGGCCAGCCGGGGCTGGGCTATATCTTCTGGCGCAAGGAGGGCGACAAGCTCGAAGGCGCCGGCCCGCTCGCCAAGAACATCGGCGAGGAGCGCACCGAGGCGATCCGCGCTCAACTCGGCCTTGCCGATGGCGACGCCGCCTTCTTCGTTGCAGGCGATCCGAAGAAATTCGTCTCCTTTGCGGGTGCCGCGCGCACGCGCGCCGGCGAGGAACTGAACCTTGTCGATCGCGAGCGTTTCGAACTGTGCTGGATCGTCGACTTCCCGTTCTTCGAGTGGAACGAGGAAGAGAAGAAGATCGACTTCGCCCACAACCCGTTCTCGATGCCGCAAGGTGGCATCGATGCGCTGAATGGCGAGGACCTGCTCGGCATCAAGGCGTTCCAGTACGATATGGTCTGCAACGGGTTCGAGATCGCCAGCGGCGGTATCCGCAACCATCTGCCCGAAACCATGGTCAAGGCGTTCGAGACGGTCGGGCTGGATCGCGCCACGGTCGAGGAGCGCTTCGGCGGCCTCTATCGTGCCTTCCAGTATGGCGCGCCGCCGCATGGCGGCATGGCCGCCGGTGTCGACCGCGTCGTCATGCTGCTGCTCGGCGCCAAGAACCTGCGTGAGATCACCATGTTCCCGATGAACCAGCAGGCCTACGATCTGTTGATGAACGCACCGTCGGAAGCGAGCCCGCAGCAGCTTCGCGAGCTGGCGCTGCGCGTTGCCGTGCCCAAGAAGGACGCCTGATCGCGCTTCGGGCGATGCCTTAAAGAACCGCCCGAACCGATTCTTTCGATTCGCTGATCCCGACAAAAAAAGCCCGGCATGCCGGGCTTTTCGCATATTGAGATCGCTTCGATCAGTCTTCGTTGGCCTTGACGGTGACGCCGAGCGTCTTCGGCAGGTCGAGCGGGTTGGACATGGCGCCCGCCATGATCAGTGCGAACGGCACGGATGCCGGCGGCTCGGCCGAGATTTCGAGGCTCTTCGGATCGTCGAGGAATTTGCTGACCGCGGCCGTAACCTGCGCCGTCAGTTCCGGATTGTTGAGCTGCGCCATGCCGAACGGCACGATCGCCTTGGCCTGGTTGGCGATGTCCTTGCCGGACATGCCTTGCTGCTTGCCGACATAGTCCAGAACCTTGTTGGTCAGCGAATCGTCGTCGAAGCGGATCGAGGCGCTGTTGAACGAAAGCTGCTGCAACAGGCCGAGCATGGCCATGCCTTGCGCCGAATTGTCGGCGCCTTCAGGCTGTGCCGCCATCTTCTTCTGCATTTCCTGCAGCGACTTGATAAAATCCAGCGTGTAGCCGCCGAGATTGAAGGTCATGCCGAGCGTGCCGGCATTCTCGACCGAGATGTCGTATTTCGACAGTTCCATCTTGCCGTCCGTGGGCTGCCAGGTGCCGGCCATTTCGAGATTGCCCGCGATGTTCTGGTAGCCGAGCGCGTTGATGACTTCCTTGGACTTGGGATCGTCCACCAGCGTCAGGTCGGCGTTGAATTTCTCCGTGGTGGCGGTGAATTCCATTGCCTTGCCGTCCGCCGGCGGCGTGATTTCGATGGCAAGCCCGTCCATCGAGAAGGCGGTCTTGTCGGCGACCTTGACGGTCATGTTCGAGAGTTCGGCGGACTTGTACATCATCAGCGAGCCGAGCGGGCCGGTGGCGCCGTCGGCCGGAACTGTCATGTCATGGATGACGAAGGGGCTGAGGTCGAGGGTGACGCCGTCCTTGCTGTGTGTGAAGGCAGCCGTCGATACGGTGGCGATGTCATAGCCGCCATTTGCCTCGGTCACACCTTCGAGTTTGACGTCGCCGATGGGAAGCGCTTCCTTCTCCGCCGCCGGTTTGATGGCAACGCCCTGCAGCACCATGCTGGTGTTGTCGCCGGTCACGCCGGTCCAGGTGATGTCGACACCTTGTGCGACAAGCGCGGCCTTCAGCCGGTCGGCCACTGCCGTATCCTGTGCGAGGGCCGCATTCAGCGGCAGCGTGAGCAAGAAGGTCGAAAGGGCTAATTTCCTAAGAGTTGAGCGTTTGATTGTCATCGCAAGGTCCCTGAGAGTGTCCTGAAATTGTTTTTCAATTATTTGCGCCATCACCATTCCGTGACGAACTGGACCGGAAAAAGGCGTGTCCCGGCACAATGGTCAAAAATCGCGGTGAAAGGCAAACCTGATCCCGCCGTCTTTGCGCAAACCGGTGAATTTGTCATGAAGAGCCGATAGCCGGATACTCGTCACGCTTGGCCATAGAACCCGCATGTAACAGCCTGATGTTGGCCGACATCCCCCGCGGTGCGGTTTCATGTTGCAGAAGGGCCGGTATCTCTGTCGGGCTCTTGCCGCGAATCACCCGCTCGGCTAGTCCGAGCCCATGGGAAAAAGGCTTTTGCCGCCTGAAAATGGCGGTGGCGATCATATCGAGCCGGTCGATCTGAAGAAGGCGCTGGAAGAGCGCTATCTCGCCTATGCGCTGTCGACCATCATGCACCGGGCGCTGCCCGACGTGCGCGACGGACTGAAGCCGGTCCATCGCCGCATCATGCACGCCATGCGCCTGCTGCGGCTCAACCCCGACCAGGGCTTTGCCAAATGCGCCCGCATCGTCGGCGAGGTGATGGGCAAGTTCCACCCGCATGGCGACCAGTCGATCTATGACGCGCTGGTGCGGTTGGCGCAGGATTTTTCGATGCGCTATCCCCTGGTCGACGGGCAGGGCAATTTCGGCAACATCGACGGTGATAACGCCGCCGCCATGCGCTACACCGAAGCGCGCATGACCGATGTGGCGACCGAACTGTTGTCCGGCATCACCGAGGATGCCGTCGATTATCGGCCGACCTACAATGAAGAAGACGAGGAGCCGGTGGTTTTGCCCGGCGCCTTTCCGAATCTGCTGGCCAACGGCTCGTCCGGCATCGCGGTGGGCATGGCGACATCGATCCCGCCCCACAACGCCGCGGAGCTTTGCGATGCCGCACTTCACCTGATCGAAAACCGGGACGCGCCGGTGGCGAAGCTGATGGACTTTGTCCAGGGGCCGGATTTCCCGACCGGCGGTATCATCGTCGACAGCCGCGCCTCGATCCTCGAAGCCTACGAAACCGGCCGCGGTGGCTTTCGCGTGCGCTCGAAGTGGTTCCAGGAGGACCAGGGCAGGGGTACCTGGAGCATCGTCGTCACCGAAATTCCCTATGGCGTGCAGAAGGCGCGGCTGATCGAGAAGATCGCCGAGCTGCTGATGGCGCGCAAGCTGCCGCTGCTCGAGGACATCAGGGACGAAAGCGCCGAGGACATCCGCGTCGTGCTGGTGCCGAAGAGCCGTTCGGTCGACCCCGGCATCCTGATGGAATCGCTGTTCAAGCTCACCGAACTCGAAAGCCGCTTCCCGCTCAACATGAATGTGCTGTCGCGCGGTAAGGTGCCCAATGTGCTGTCGCTGAAGGGCGTGCTGCAGGAATGGCTCGAGCATCGCCGCGACGTTTTGGTCCGCCGCTCGAAACACCGCCTCGGTGAGATCGAACGGCGCCTGGAAATCCTTGCCGGTTACCTGATCGCCTACCTCAACATCGACGAGGTGATCAGGATCATCCGCGAGGAGGATGAGCCAAAGCAGGTCATGATGGCCCGTTGGTCGCTCACCGACACCCAGGCCGAAGCCATCCTCAACATGCGGCTGCGCGCTTTGCGCAAGCTGGAAGAATTCGAGATCCGCAAGGAATTCGACGGACTGAGCGCCGAGAAGAAGCAGATCGAGGCACTGCTTGCTTCGAACGAGAAGCAGTGGGCGACGATCAAATGGGAAGTCACCAACATCCGCGACAAGTTCGGTCCGGAGACCGAACTCGGCAAGCGCCGCACCCAGTTCGCCGACGCGCCCGAGCATGATCTGACCGACATCGCACATGCCATGATCGAGCGCGAGCCGGTCACCGTCGTCGTCTCGGAAAAGGGCTGGCTGCGGGCGATGAAGGGGCATCTGGCCGATCTCTCGACGCTGACCTTCAAGGAGGGCGACAGCCTCAAGCTCGCCTTCCATGCCCAGACCACCGACAAGGTGCTGGTCTTCACCACCGGCGGCAAATTCTACACCATCGGCGCCGACCGGCTGCCTGGCGGGCGAGGCCATGGCGAGCCGATCCGCATCATCGTCGACATGGACAATGACCAGGACATCGTCACCGCCTTCGTTCACGACCCAAAGCGCAAGCTGCTGCTGGCCTCGCACGACGCCAACGGTTTCATCGTGCCGGAGGAGGAAGTCGTCGCCAACACCCGCAAGGGCAAGCAGGTGATGAACGTCAAGGCGCCGGACGAAGCCAAGCGCTGCATCCCGGTCACCGGTGACCATCTCGCCATCGTCGGCGAGAACCGAAAGATGCTGGTGTTCGCGCTCGCCGAGATTCCGGAGATGGGCCGCGGCAAGGGCGTGCGCCTGCAGAAATACAAGGATGGCGGCCTTCTCGACCTCAAGCCGTTCACGCTGGAGACCGGCCTATCCTGGCAGGATTCGGCCGACCGCACTTTCATCCGGTCGCGTGAGGAACTGACTGAGTGGATCGGCGCTCGCGCCTCAGCCGGACGCATGGTGCCGAAGGGATTCCCGAGGACGGGGAAATTTGGGTAGCGGCAGTTTTCAGGTTTGAAAATCTCAGGCGCTAGCAATCCTTCACACCCCCCTCTGTCCTGCCGGACATCTCCCCCGCAAGGGGGGAGATCGGAAGCTTCGCCCTTTCTGCCCGCTTTTCCAATGTTGGCGATTTGCGAAAGCCGACATGACAGCCAATCTCCCTCCTTGCGGGGGAGATGTCCGGCAGGACAGAGGGGGATGCTGGCCCGCGGCGACGCCAATGGCGCGCGCAGCTCCATCACCATTTGGACTATCGTCACGATTGCTGCACTATATCAGTGCATAGACAGGAGGGGTGTTTGGGAGAGCCAGGCGTTTGAAGGAAGCAAGAATCCAGAAACCGGAACGGCAGCAGCGCCTGTTCGGCCTGTCGACGCCGCTCAGGTCCGCCGTCATCCCGCCGCTGTCGGCGGCGCGCTGGCTGCTGGTGCTGATCGTCGCCGCCGGCGTTTATTTCTTCCACGGCTTCCTGTTTCCGGTGCTGGCGGCGCTCGTCATCGCTTTCGCCAGCTGGCCGCTCTACCGCCGCCTGCTTGTCGCGGTCAGTGGCAACCGCACCATCGCCGCGACCTTAGCCATCCTCTTCATCCTTGCCTTCCTGGTGATCCCGATCGCGCTCGCCGGCACCTATGCGATCAACGAGGTCCGCGAATGGGTCGCCTGGGCGATCGAGACCAACCGTCATGGCGCGGTGACACCGCACTGGATCGTCACGCTGCCTGTCGTGGGCGAGTGGCTGAACCAGCAGTGGACGACCAATTTCGGCCATCCGGGCGGCATTGGTGAACTGATCCAGCTGGTCAGCGGCGCCAATATCGGCAGCATCTATCGCGGTGTGCTGGCGGCTGGCGGCAGCGCGTTCGGGCTGCTGTTGACGCTTTTGTTCATGATGATCGCGCTGTTCTTCGCCTATCGCGACGGCGAGCATTTTGCCGGCCAGGTCGACCGTCTCGGCGAGCGCATCCTGCCGACCAGATGGGAGCGGATCTCGCGCGTCGTGCCGGCAACGATCTCGTCGACGGTGACCGGCATGACGGTCATCGCCATCGGCGAAGGCCTGGTGCTGGGCATTGCCTACTGGCTGGCCGGCGTGCCGTCACCGGTAACACTCGGCGCCCTGACCGGCGTCATGGCGCTGATCCCCGGCGGTGCACCGCTGTCCTTCACGCTGGTCTCGATCTACCTCGCCGCCAGCGGCTCGCCGATGGCCGGGTTGGCGCTGTTCATCTGGGGCGCGGTCGAACTGTTCATCGTCGACAAGACACTGCGCCCGAAGCTCGTCGGCGGGCCGATAAAACTGCCCTTCCTGCCGACGTTTTTCGGCCTGATCGGCGGCGTCAAGACCATGGGATTTCTCGGCCTGTTCATCGGTCCGGTGCTGATGGCGCTGCTGGTCGCGATCTGGCGCGAATGGCTGCGCGAGGTCGAACTGGCCGATGACGTCGCTCCCGATGCCGTGGCCGAGATCGAAGGCGGGCCACCACAGATCGAGATTGTCGCCGAGAAAAAGGCCAGAGTCTGATCTTCAGGATCACAACACGGCTCACCTGGCATCGCGTTTGGGGAGTATCCTGCGCATGTTTTTGCGATTCGTTCGGCCAAGAATCATTGAGGGCACGCAGGCGCGCGAAGGTTTTTTTGCCGCTGCCTACGAATTGCGAGGCCAAACGGATGTTGATCAACACACGTTGGATCGGCTGGAAGATAGTCTTGCCTGGTTTCGACAGAACCTTCCGATACCGCACGTTTCAACCTTTCAAGATCGAAAGGTTTTTACCGGAAACAGACGACCCAGGGAATAAGCTGGTTCAAGCCAACAGCAACTGAACATTTGGCAAGGGCTTATGATCTCGCGGCGTTCCTTGCGCAGCATGGGCATCATGTCGAGGTCATGAAGAGTTCCCGTCTAGGATATGTCGTCTACGAGGACGAATACCAGATCGTTGCAGAGCCTTTTTCAGATACTGCAACGCGTTGAGTGCACTGAGGGTCTGGAACGACGGCTGTCCACCCTCTAAGTCGGGTAAGCGACGGCGAGTGCCGCCCGGCGCTTGCGCCCCTCCTGCAGTTGCCACAGCGAATGGGCGATCAGCGTCACGATCAGGATCCCGCCGCCGACCAGGCTGTTGCGCGTCGGCGTTTCGGCAAAGATCATCCACACCCAGACCGGCGCCAGCACCGTTTCGAGCAGGTAGAACATCGCCACTTCAGGCCCCGAAATGTATTTCGGTCCATTGGCGAGGCAGAAGAACGAGATCGGCATGATGACGGCGCCGTTGAGGATGATCCACCACGGCGCCTCCACCCGAAAGCCGGTCCTGGAAACCATGAACGCCGCCAGCCCGAAAGGCAGGATGACGCCGATCAGCGCGGTAAAGCCCATGTCCTTGCCGCTGGCGCGCGAGATGGTGATGGCGCAAGCGATCAGGAAGGCCGAACACAACGCCATCACGTCGCCGAACAGATTTCCGGTGCCGACGGAATCGCCGACGATGATGGCGACGCCGACGATCATCATTGCCAGTGCCGCAAGGGTCAGCGGCCGCGGCCGCTCCTTCAGGAACACCCACGACAGCAGCGCGGCGAACATGGTGGTGAAGGCCAGGATGAAAACCAGGTTGGCGGTCGAAGTGTTGTAGACGCCGGTGATGAAGGCAATCGCGCCGAGCCCGTAGATCGCGGCAACGATCAGACCAGACCAGCCCGGGACAAGCTGCGGCGCATTCTTGCTGAACGAGCGCCAGATGGTCCACATGATCAGTGCCGCGGCCAAGGTGCAGCCGGTGCGCAGCAGCAAGATTGTCCACGCCTCGCCATGGGCGAGCCGGATCAGCGGGATATCCACGGTCAGCGTCAGCCCGCCAAATGCGGTGAGCAGAAGTCCTTTGGTGTGAGTATCGTGAGACGACATGCAGCGACTTTCACAATGAATTCGGGAGAGGATGGCGGACCGGCGCAATCTCACGCTCTCCGCCAACCAGCGGAAAGACCAGCATCGTCTCGATTGAAAATGTTTAAGCCCGGACTTGGGAAAGACTAATCAGCGCGCGACCGCTTCGTTGGTGTAGCGCTCCCAGCCCTTCGGGCCGAGATGCTCCTGCGGCATGAAGCGCATCTTATAATTCATCTTGCGCGAGCCGTTGACCCAGTAGCCGAGATAGACATGGGGCAGGCCCATCGCCCTGGCGCGGGCGATGTGGTCGAGGATCATGAACGTGCCGAGCGACCGTTCCTCGAAATCGGGATTGAAGTAGGAATAGACCATGGACAGGCCGTCGGCCATCTTGTCGGTGAGCGCCACCGCGATCAGCTCGCCCTGTCCCTTGCCGGTGATGAACGTATCGGGTCCACGCCGCCGGTACTCGATCACCTTGGTGTCGACATGGGTATCCTCGACCATCATCGCATAGTCGAGCACCGTCATGTCGGACATGCCGCCACGGCGGTGGCGGGCGTCGAGATAGCTGCGGAACAGGGAATATTGTTCGGTCGAAGGCTCGGCATTGTGCATGTGGCCGACGAGGTCGGAATTGTGCTGCAGCACGCGCTTCATGTTGCGGCTGGCGACGAATTCCTGGGCGAGGATGCGTACCGAAACACAGGCGCGGCAGGTCTCGCAGGCCGGCCTGTAAGCGATATTCTGCGAGCGCCGGAAGCCGCCTTGCGTCAAGAGGTCGTTCATCTCCGCCGCCTTGTCGCCAACCAGGTGCGTGAACACCTTGCGCTCGAACTGGCCGTCGAGATAGGGGCACGGCGATGGCGCGGTCAGGAAGAACTGCGGCGACTGGGTCGGATGCTGCGTCATCGAGCCTTGGAAACACTCCTTCGAATCGCTCTACCTTTGGCGCGGACGGCGAAAAATTCAACAGGATTGTGTGGGCGTGGTCGACTCGACGCCTTCACATTTGTGCTCAATCAGTTGCGACTGCTCTTCAGAGGGCCGTTTCAGCGGTCGGTGCGGCTGACGACCGTGCCAAGCAAAAGATCGTGCAAGGTGCGCTTGCGGTCGGAAAACAGCGTCACCAGCAGGACGAGCGGCGACAGGATGACATTGCCGGCCCAGAACAGCACCGAATGGACGACCGCGGTGAGGCCGTCGATCGGCCTGCCGTCGAGCCGGTCAAGGCGGATGCCCATCATCTTCATGCCCGTGGTGGCCTGGTCGGTGCTGCCCAGCGTGTTCCAGATGTAGAGGATGGCCACAGTCGGTACCAGGATGCCGAACAGCATCCAGCCAAGCCCGAGGGTCAAAAGCCCGAGGAAGAACACCAGAATGGCAAACGGAATGGTAAGCAGCGCGACGATGACATAGTCGATTACGAAAGCCAGAATGCGCTTCGTGCGCACACCGTCATAGGCCCTGACATCGTCGAGCCTACTGGTGGTGATTTCGCCGTCGAGAACGCGCGCGTCCATGTCATTTCCTCGTAACAGGTCCGACATAGGGTGCGGACCGCTCAGCCATGAAATGGTGAAGGCCTGTGGCGGAATCAAGATCGGGCTTCTTGCGGTGCGCCGGCCTTCAAGGCGCCAGGCGCAATCTGAACCGGTTGAATTTGCGGCGCGGATAGCATTAGCTTGCTGCGGCGCAGCAAAAGCGCACATGGCAGGGGACGGGGCAATATGGACTACGACATGCTGGTCATCGGCAGCGGCCCTTCCGGTCGCCGGGCCGCGGTGCAGTCGGCCAAGCTCGGCAAGTCGGTGCTGGTGGTCGATCGCGGCCGGCGTCTGGGCGGTGTCTCGGTGCATACCGGCACCATCCCGTCGAAAACGCTGCGCGAAACTGTGCTCAACCTTTCGGGTTGGCGTGAGCGCGGCTTCTACGGGCGCGGCTACCGGGCCAAGCAGGATATCTCGGTCGGCGATCTGGTCGAGCGCCTGCACAAGACGCTCGACCATGAGGTCGAGGTGCTGCAGCACCAGTTCATGCGCAACACGGTCAAGAGCGCCCGGGCTGCGGTGAAATTCCTTGGCCCCGACAAGGTCAGCCTGACCACCGACACCGGCGATTACAGCGAGGTCGGTTTTGCCAATGCGCTGATCGCGGTCGGCACAAGGCCGCACCGGCCGCGCGACGTGCCTTTCGACAAGACCCGCGTCTTCGACAGTGACGAGATGCTGGAGCTTGATCGCTTGCCGCGCACGCTGACCGTGATCGGCGCCGGCGTCATCGGGGTCGAATATGCCACGATCTTTTCCGCGCTTGACGTGCCGGTAACCTTGGTCGAGCCGCGCAACTCCATCCTCGATTTCGTCGACCGCGAGATCGTCGACGATTTCATTCACCAGATGCGCGATCGTGGCATGACCATCCGGCTGGGCAGCGCGGTCAAGGAAATCCGCTCCAAGCCTGATGCCGCCGAGGTGGAACTGGCCGATGGCCGCACTATCCGTTCCGAGGTCGTGCTCTACGCCGCCGGTCGCACCGGCAATGTCGGCAGCCTGGGCCTCGATGTGGTCGGTATCGACGCCGATTCCAGGGGCCGTATCAAGGTCGATCCGCATACGTTCCAGACCAGAGTGCCGAACATCTACGCCGCCGGCGACGTCATCGGCTTTCCGAGCCTGGCCTCGACGTCGATGGAGCAGGGCAGGGTGGCCGCCTGCCATGCCTTCGGCGTGCCTTTGCCGCCGCCACCAGAAACATTCCCCTATGGCATCTATGCGGTGCCGGAAATCTCGACGGTTGGCCAGTCCGAGGAACAGGTGCGTGAAAGCGGTGCGGCCTATGAGGTCGGCGTAGCGCGCTTTCGCGAAACCTCGCGCGGCCACATCATGGGCGTCAACACCGGTTTCCTGAAGCTGCTCTTTTCGATCGAAACGCGCCGTCTGCTCGGCGCGCACATCATCGGCGAGGGCGCCACCGAGCTCATCCACATCGGCCAGGCGGTGATCAATCTCGGCGGCACCGTCGACTTCTTCGTCAACAACACCTTCAACTATCCGACGCTTGCCGAAGCCTACAAGATCGCCGGACTGGATGCCTGGAACAGGATGGGACGAGGGTAGGCGGCTGGTCATGCTGGTGAGTCCGTCAACCTGCCTGCGCCGCCGATCCCGGCCGCCATTGCCTGACGATTGCGGCGTCGGCGCTGCCGAATTCATGACCTGACGGGACAATCCTGGCGTCGATCTCGGCGCCATGCCGGCTGAGCAATGTCACCAGAGCAGGGGCGAAAGGCGCATAGGTGAGGTCGGTGGCGCCGGCGATCATCAGCACCCGCACCTTTGACAGATCCGTCGCCGGCACGTCATCGAGCACCGGCATCGGCCGCAGCAGCGCGGCGCGCTCGACAAGGCCCGGATGCAGCAGCATCAGGCTCGAAACCAGATTGGCACCGTTCGAATAGCCGAGGAAAATTGTGCGCGAGAGGTCGAGATGGTGATGTGTGGCCGCGTCGGCGACGAAGCCCGCAAAGGCCTCGGTTTCGGTGCGGATGCTTGCCTGTTCGAAGCGCGTCGGCGTGATGCGCGCGAACCAGCGGAAACCATCCTCCTGGACAACGCGGCCGCGCACCGCGATGAGCGTGGCACGCGGTGCGATCTCTCGCGCCAGCGGCACCAGTGTCGTCTCGTCGACACCCGACCCATGCAGCAGGAAGAGACATTCGCCGGTTGAATCCGCCGGGCTGTAAAGCCGGTAGCTGAAGGCGAGATCACGCCCCAGCGCACCATCTTGTGAGGTCTCTTCGATCATCGCGCATCCTCTTGATTATATGAGGTTTCGCTCAATTTGCCGGCTTCAAAACGCAATATTTTCAAGCTCCGCGAAAGTTGATTGAACCGGGCACATTACAGTCCGTTTCTCCGCCGATAACATTCCTTCGGGAGGAATCGAAGCGGTGCGCCCGGGGGTCGCATTGCCCGGTATGAACAACCAGCTTTGAGGCCTTTTTGTCGATGACCACCCAGATTTCCCCGGACCGCGATGCGCGTGTCCCGGATCGCACTGAGCGCGACACGCGCATAGACGTGCTCCGTGCTCTCGCTTTGCTGACCATCTATGTCGACCATGTGCCAGGTACCGCCTTCGAGTATCTGACCTACAAGAATTTCGGCTTTTCCGATGCGGCGGAAGTCTTCGTACTGATCTCCGGCATCTCGGTCGCACTTGCCTATGGCAGGAAATTCCAACCTGGTAACCGGCTGCTGGCAACGTTGAAGATGTGGCGCCGCGCCGGTGTCCTCTATGCCGCCCACATCGTCACCACCATGGTGGTGATGGCCATCTTCTGCGCGGCGGCAGTGTTCGTCAGGCGGCCGGAGCTTCTGACGATGATCAACATCGAGCCGTTGATCAAGAATACGCCGCAGGTGCTGATCGGCATCGTGACGCTCGGCCACCAACTCGGCTACAACAACATACTGCCCGTCTATGCGGTGCTGCTCTTGCTGACGCCGGTGTTCCTGCTCATTGTCAGCTATCGGCCGGTCTCGGCACTGGTCGCCTCCGGCGCCCTGTGGCTGGTCGCGGGGGTTTATCAAATTGCTCCGCCCAACTATCCCGAGCCCGGCTTCTGGTTTCTCAACCCGTTGTCGTGGCAGTTCCTTTTCAACATCGGCCTGGCAGGCACGCTGCATGTGCGTCGCGGCGGCATCATCCCGGTCAATCGCTGGCTGGTTGGCGCTGCCTTGGCCTACACCGCAACCGCGCTGGTCTGGGTGCACAGCCCGCTTTGGGGGCATATCTCCTGGTTGGGCCTGCCTCCGGTGCTGACCGGCTTCGACAAGACATTTCTGTCGCTGCCGAGGCTGCTGCATATATTGGCGGTGAGCTACCTGATCGTGGCATTCCCCGCCATCTCGAACCTGTTTCGCACCGGGCGCGATCATCCGCTTGCCATATTGGGCAAACGATCGTTGCCGGTTTTCATTGCCGGCACGGTGCTCGCGATGGCGGCGCAGGTGCTGAAGCTGATCAATCCGGGCGGATTTGCCTATGACAGCCTGTTGATATCGGCCGGCATCGTCATGCAGTTCGCGCTTGCCTACTATCTCGAATGGCTTTCGGGACTTGGCTGGTCCGCCAAAAGCAGGCCGGCTCACGCCGCACCGCCCGTCCATGCTGCATCCTTCGCGATGCCGACCATGGCGACAAGAATGGGCCGTTGAGCTTAGGCGGGCGAGGGGCCGGATGAAGCTCGCACCACGAGTTGGACCGGCAGCGATTGCCGGCTGAATGAGCCATCATTTTCAAGGATCGCCTTGACGGCAAGACGGCCCATCTCGGCGATCGGCTGGACGATCGTGGTCAGCGGCGGACTGGAAACCGCTCCTTCCGGAACACCGTCGAAGCCGACGATCGAAACGTCGCCGGGTACCGTGACGCCACGCTGCCGCAGCCAGTCCAATGCATGCAAGGCCATCCTGTCTGACATAGCCAGGATGGCGGTCGGGGTCTCGGCGCCGGCGAAAATATGATCGAGGCCGGCCCGCACGCTTTCCTCGTCATTGACGGTTTCGTAGATCGGCACACGCTCGACGTCGATGTCGACGCGGGAGAGTTCCGCGAAATAGCCACGCAGGCGGTCGCGCGTCCCGGAATAGAGGGCCTTCTCCATCTGCTCCCTTGTGGTGGGGCCGAAGCCGGAGTCCGCGACGGGCAGGGCAAGCACGGCAAAGCGGCGATGTCCGAGTTCGGTCAGGTGGCGGGCCGCCAGGCCAGCCCCGGCGATGTTGTCGACGCCGATCGCTGCAACGGCGTCGTCGTCGTCCGAATCGAGATCGAGCGCGACAAAGGGGAGTTTGCGTTCACGCGCCAGTTCGACCAGCCTTGAACCGCCATCGACGCAAAAGACGATGAAACCGTCGACCAGCGCACTCTGTATGTTCCAGGCAAGCTGTTCGTTGTTGGCTGCGGAGACCAGCGAAATCCCCGCACCGGTCGCGTCGCAAGCCTGCGAGATGCTGGCCATCATCACCCGGGCAAAGGGGTCGTCGAAGAAATAGGAGAGGGGTTCCGCGGTCGCGACACCGATGGCATTGACCTTGCCGGCGCGCAGCAGCCGGCCCTTGGGATCGGGGCCGCCATATCCCATGGCCTCGGCTGCCGCCTTGACCCGCTCGCGGACCTCCTCGCGCACGATCTCCGGACGGGCGAACACGTTGGACGCGGTGCCGTGCGATACGCCGGCTGCCTTGGCGATGTCCGCCAACCGGACCGGTCTTGTCTTTGCAGAGATAAGTGGCGCCATCTTCGTCTCCTGAATTCTTCCCATCTAACACTTTCGTTGGATCGGTTCAAATTTTGACTTGATCGAAGCCTCGATAAGGCCTATGTTTGAATCGATCCAAGGGAATGCCGGTCGTCAGGATTGGATCGATTCAACATCAAGCAGGGAGTTGTGTCATGCATCCCGTCAATTTTCTGTTCGAAGACATTTACCGCAACGACTGGAGCATCTCGTCGAACACCGCGACGCAGAGGCGTCGTGGCAAAGCCGGTCCATGGGTCCGCGAGCTGCGGTTCCTTGTGGAGCGCAAGCGGAGCTGAGCGGGGCGGTTTTTCGTGCCCATCGATTGGATCGATTCAAACACTGGAAGGAGTGCACATCATGCATCCCGTGAGCTATCTATTTGAAGACATCTATCGCAACTATTGGGGCATCGCGCCGGCTTCCGAACGGCCGGAGCGGCGTCGGTTGGCAAGGTTCCGGCGGCGCAATCGCGAATTGGTCATCCAGCCCGAGCCCCGGCAGAACTAACGGCCCGGCAAACGACGTTTGACAGGCGGAGGTCTGTTTATCGGGCAGGGCGCCCAGAGGCGTTCAGGAACGTGCGCGCACCAGTGCCGAGGCAGCGATCGCCAGCCAGCCGGCGATGAGCAGGGTGCCGCCGATCGGCGCCGACAGCGGGAACAGTCGCGACCCGATGAAATCGCGGGCTAGCAGATCGCCGCAGAAAAGCAGAAGCCCAACCAGCAGGATCAGGCTGGCGATGCGCAGGATCCGGTTTGCGCCAAGCAGTCCGGCGGCAAGGAAGACCGGCGCGTGCATCAGCAGGAACGATGCCGCGGTGCCGACGAAGGCGCCACCCAGATGCGCCGCCGCGGCCGACAGCGCCACACCCGCCGCGCCGCAGAGGCCGCTGGCCAGCACGAGGATACGGCTGCTGGCGCCGGAAAATTGCTCGGCCGTGCTCATGTCCGTGGCTCCGTGGCATCCGAGGGATATGCCTGACTCGGTCAGGGCTTGCCGGGGTTGGCGAGCATGTCCTGCGCGCGGCGTGATTGCGCCAGCCAGTTATACACCGCGCCCCCGCCCATCAAGACGGATGTGCCCAGAAACACCGAGCGCATGCCGAAATGACCACTGGCAAAGCCGCCCAGCAAGGGGCCGGCGACTTGCCCGACATACTGGGCGGAAATCGACAACCCGAGCACATTCCCGCCGACGCCATCGGGAACATTGTGGCGGATCACGCTGGTGATGCAGGGCAACAGACCGCCCAGCGCCAAGCCCATCAGGAAGCGCAGGCCGATGAGTTGCCAGCTTTGTGTGACGAAGGCCTGCGGGATCAGCAGCAGCGCCGAGACGGCAAGTGCGCCGATGATGACGTTCCAGTGGCCGACGCGGTCGGCGAGCTTGCCGAGGCGCGAGGCCGACAGGATGGCGCCAAGGGCCGCCGCCGACATGACGACGCCTGATATCATCGTGACGCGGCTTTGGTCCGCAATCAACTGCTGCACATAGACGGTGATGATCGGCTCGATCGACATGGTGGCGAAGCTCAACAGCATGCCGGTCGCCAGCATGGCGACGACAGGCCGCTTGTCGGGGATTTGTGCCCAGCCGCCTTTCTGCTTCTGCTTCGACGCGGCGTCTGCTGTTTTCGGCCGGGGATTCTCCTTGATTAGAAACGTGGTCGCCAGGAACGCCAGGAAGATGACGCCGCCGGAGAGGAGAAAGGTGGCGCGGATGCCGATCAGCGGCGGCAGGGCGCCGCCAACCAGCGGGCCGACCAGAGCCCCGCCCGTGATACCGGCCGACAGCAGGCCCAGCGCCCAGCCGGAACGCTCCTTGGGTGTCTGCATGGCGACGAGGATGGTCGACCCCGAGGAATAGCCGCCGGCAAAACCGATCAGCAGCCGCAGCAGCACCAGTTGCCAGACCGTCTGCACCATGCCGGTCAGCGACATGCATATGGCCATGCCAAAGCTGGCGCGAACCAGCATCACCTTGCGGCCGTAGCGGTCACCGAGACGTCCCCAGAGCGGCGCCACCAGCGCCGCAGCGAAGAACGTCGCGCCATAGGCGATCCCTGACCATTGCACGATCGCCGCGTGGCCCTCGGCACCCAGCTGCTCGATATAGAGCGGCAGGAATGGCAAAAGCAGCGTCATGGCGACAAGCGTCGAGAACGAGCCGGCAAAGCACACGAACAGGTTGCGCCGCCAGTGGATGTTGTAGGTGCTGTCGGTTGCCGGGGGCGTGCTCTGCTGCATGTCATATGTCCTGTCCCAGCAACTCTTTTATCGATGGTTGCTGCGGATACCAATTTGGGATACCAAGATGGTTCACGTCATGGACGCAAGCTTGGCCGCTGTCAATGCAACCTCAAATGTGATCGTCGTCAACGGTCGGAAGCCATCGGAAACCGGGAGCAAAAATGTCGCAGATGCAGAGCGTCGAGAAACAGCTTCGGCAAATGATCCTGGGCCTCGAGATCGGTCCCGGCGAGAAGCTGACCGAGCGCTGGATCGAGAGCCGCTTCGGCGCGTCGCGAACCCCGGTCAGGGCAGCACTGCTGCGGCTTGAGACCGAGGGCCTGGTCGGCAGGGACGGACGTGGCTGGACGGTGTCGCCGATCAATCTGGCTGAACTCGAGCAGATCGCCGTCTACAGGGAGGCGGTCGAGGTTGCGGCGCTTCGCCTGACATGCAGCCTGGCGGACCGGAGCGCCGTCGATGTCATCGAGGCGATGCTCGAGTCCTGCGACAACGACACGCCGCGCGAGGAATGGCATCGCGTCGGCATGGATTTTCACATCGAACTGGCGCGTCTGTCGGGCAATGAATTCCTGTTTAGGGCGGTGCGCGATGCCATGACGCGCCTGTCGCGGGCGCGCTGGCTGGAGGTTCGCGACGAAGCGGCCCTTGCCCGCGCCTGGGCTGAACATCGCGCCATTCTGGCGGCCACGCGCCTTGGCGACGCCGATGAAGCCGCGCGCCTGCTCTCGGTCCACATCGTCAGCAGCCGCGACCGGCTGGTGACGTCGCTCGCCAACGATCGGCGCGGTCTTCGCGCCAGAGGCTTTGCCGTCGTTGCTGCTTAAGAGTGGATGAAGGAGCGCAAAGCGGCGTCTGGACGTATGCGCACTTTCGCCTCGCTTCGCAGACGCCGATGGCGTAAGGAGCGGCCATGGAAAACAACCGATTTGAAACACCTGTGACTGTGAAGTCAGTCGCGGCGGGAAGCACTCAGCTCTTGCGCACGGCGCGTGAGGCTTCCGACTACCTCCTCAACAGCTGGCCCGGCAAGCGCAGCCCCAAGCATCGCGCGGCCCTGCAGGCCTGCCATGACGCACTCGCCGGCGACAAGCCGGCGATGAACGCCAGGCGCGCCTTCATCGCGGCAGCACGCGAAGTGGACGTGTTCGTCAGCGACAAGGCGCCGGCCTGACACAAGGCGACATCCGGGGCGGCAATCCGAATTGAGGCGCGGCCCGCATCTGCGGGCCGTTTGCCGTCACTTTGCCGTTTCGGTTTCGGCTTCAGTCTCGTCTTCGGGCTTCGAACGTTCCCTCGCTGCAACCTTGGCTGCCAGCTTCTCGGCCTTCTTGGCCGCCTTCTGGCGGTCGCGTTCCTTGCGTTCCTGATCGTAATTTGGTGGTCGCGCCATATCGGCTCCTTTTCACTGCCTCGCGGCTCTGGTCCTGCCTAGGAGCATTAGCCGTCAAACACAACAGCTGAAGCGATAGTGCGTCGATGATGGCCAGGCTTGCAAGATGCGCGTTGCAATGAAGGGGCCAGGCTCATCATTGCGGCGGCCGATACCTATCGCCGTCGATTTGCCGATCAGATGCCGCTTCGGTCAATCACCAGATCGGCGGCGCCAAACCGGTCCTTTGCCGTCAATTGCTGGTGCCAGTAGGGATAGAGCAAGGGCGGCCGGCTGACCGCGTCGAGGCGCTCGCGCTCCTCGCCGGAAAGCACCAGGCTTGCCGCCGCGATGTTGTCCCGGAACTGCGTTTCCGTCCTGCCGCCGATCACCAGCGAACTGACGGCCGCCCGGCCAAGCAGCCAGGCCAGCGCCACCTGCGCTGCCGACACGCCGCGCTGCGCGCCGATCTCGACAAGCACATCGACGATCCGCCACAGCCGGTCCTCGTCGCGGATCGGCGGTTCGGACCAGCCGGCAAGCTGGCGGGCGGTGGGGCTGTCGCGGCGGTATTTGCCGGACAGCAATCCGCCGGCAAGCGGGCTCCAGACCAGAACGCCCAACCCCTGGTCGACGGAAATCGGCAGCAGTTCGTACTCCGCTTCGCGCGCTTCCAGCGTGTAGTGGATCTGCTGCGTGACGAAGCGCGGCTGATGATGGCTGTCGCTGACGCCGAGCGCCTTCATCACCTGCCAGCCGGAATAGTTCGAGCAGCCGACATAGCGGATCTTGCCCTGGGCAACCAGCGTGTCGAGCGCGGCGATGGTTTCCTCCAGCGGTGTCACACCATCCCACTCGTGCAGGAAATAGATGTCGATGACGTCTGTCCTGAGCCGCTTCAGGCTCTTCTCGCATTCGCGGATCAGGTGATGGCGCGACAGGCCTTCATCGTTGGGACCTTTGCCGATCCGCATCCGTGCCTTGGAGGCGATCAGCACGTCGCCCTTGCGCTTGCCGCCGAGCGCTTCGCCGATGATTTCTTCGGAAATGCCGTTCGAATAGACGTTGGCAGTGTCGATGACATTGATGCCGGCGTCGATGCAGAGATCGATCATCCGGCGCGCCTCGTCGAGGTCGGTCTTGCCGACAGCCGAAAATGCGCCGGCGCCGCCGAAAGTCATGGTGCCCATGGTCAGCGTCGATACTTTCAGGCCGGAACGGCCGAGAGTGCGGTATTCCATGTCGGTCCTCGCGATTGCATTGAGAAGGGGTTGGGAAGGGCGCCCGAATGTGGCTGCTATTTGTAGGACAATTTGCGCGGTATGTCTCCATGCCAGGGCGGCGGATCGATCATGCCTCGCGGGTTTTTGCAGTGATGGCGATCAGGTCAGGCTGCAATAAAACCGTCATTGCGGGCCTATATTGAAGTCGGCTCAGGCGTTGCCGTTCCGGGCTGTAAGCCGGGAGTTTGGGGCGCCGATCGACAGAGCTTGCAAGTGGAGCAGCCGATAATGGCCGAGCTAAAACAGAATTCTGCGGCCAGGGATTGGCTTGAAGCCGAACTCGCCGACACGCTCGACGAAGACTATGAGCTCGAAATGTCGGAGCCGGCGCTGTCGATGGAGATCGCCAGGATCTACAAGAATTCGCATCCGCCTTCGATCGATCGCATGCAATATTTTCGCGACCTGATCAGCCTGCAGTCCGAATTGATCAAGCTGCAGTCCTGGGTCGCCTACCACAAGAAGAAGCTGGTGGTGATCTTCGAGGGACGCGACTCGGCCGGCAAGGGCGGCGTCATCAAGCGCATCACCCAGCGGCTCAATCCGCGCATCTGCCGTGTCGTGGCACTGCCGGCGCCGACCGAGCGCGAAAAGTCGCAATGGTATTTCCAGCGCTATGTCCCGCATCTGCCGGCCGGCGGCGAGATCGTGCTGTTCGACCGCTCATGGTACAACCGCTCGGGCGTCGAGCGGGTGATGGGTTTTGCCCAGCCCGATCAGGTCGAAGAATTCTTTCACGACGTGCCGGAGTTCGAGCGCATGCTGGTCCGCTCGGGCATTACCGTGGTCAAATACTGGTTCTCGATCACCGACGAGGAACAGCAGATGCGCTTCCTGATGCGCATCCATGATCCGATGAAGCAGTGGAAACTGTCGCCGATGGACCTGCAGTCGCGCGTGCGCTGGGAGCAATACACCAAGGCCAAGGAAGAGACCTTCGCCCGCACCAACATCTCGGAAGCGCCCTGGTTCATCGTCGAGGGCAACGACAAGAAGCGCGCGCGGCTGAACTGCATCGGCCATCTGCTCAAGCAGATGCCGTATGAAGAGGTCCCGCACGAGGAGATCACGCTGCCGGAGCGTGTGTTCAATCCCGAATACGAGCGCCAGACGTTGCCGCGTGAGCTCTACGTGCCGGAGAAGTACTGAGATAGACGAAGCTGCAATCTCCCTCCTTGTGGGGGAGATGCCCGGCAGGGCAAGAGGGGGGCGTGCAGGATCGCCAGCCTCTCCACAGCCTGTCGAAAACAGGCCAAAGGCAAAGCCGCTATGGATTGAAGCGCTGGAGGGACAGCGCCCCCTCTGGCCTGCCGGCCATCTCCCCCACGTGGGGGGAGATTGGCTCTCCACCTAAGCCCGCTTGACGGTGACGTGCGTGGCGAGCGGCGTCGCAACCTGCTCGCTGCAGACATAGCCGAGCTTGATCATGTCTAGGCCGGCAAAAAGGTTCTCGCCCGTACCGAGCAGCACCGGCGCGATCGCCAGATGCATCTCGTCGATCAGCTTCTCCTGGAGGTATTGCCGGATTGTGGCGACGCCGCCGCCGACGCGCACGTCCTTGCCATCAGCCGCTGCTTTTGCCTGTTCAAGCGCTGAGTGGATGCCCTCGGTGATGAAATAGAAGGTCGTGCCGCCCTCCATGACGATCGGTTCGCGCTTGTGATGGGTCAACACGAAAACCGGCACATGGTAGGGAGGGTTATCGCCCCACCAGCCTTTCCAGCTGTCATCGGGCCATTCGCCGCGGATCGGCCCGAACATGTTGCGGCCGAGGATCCATGCGCCGACATTCTCGAAACTGCGCGCCGCGAACGCCTCGTTGATATCGGTGGTGCCGCCATCTTGTCCGAGCACCATCTCACGGAAAGTGCGGGTGTCGACAAACCACTTGTGCAAGGATTCCCCACCGACGCCAAGAGGATTTTGCAGATCCTGATCGGGACCGGCGCCATAGCCGTCGAGCGACAGGGTGAAAGCGTTGACGCGAAGTTTGGACATGCGAGCCTCCTCGATAACCAGTTGTATTTTGCAAGCAGTTGTTTTGTATCAAACTGGTTTTTAATTGCAAGCAGTTTTCTGGCGGCAGCAATCTCCCAACGTAGCGGACCTGCAACGCTGGGGTACGAAAGGCGGGGTGCAGCCTTGTCAGCTCAACTCGACTTTACTGTCCCGTTTAGCGATCAAATGGTCCCGCAAGAGGGACAACACCGTCCCGGCAAGCTCGTCGGGCGCCTCGCAATGCGCCGACGTCCGGTAGTATCGGTCGACGGCAAAGCCCAGACCAACGGCCAGCAATTCGATATCTCCGGCTGCCTCAACCTGCCCAATCACCTGCAAAATATGGTCTTGGAGATAGTGCGCTCCATTTGCCAGCAGCGTGGCGTCGTCAACGGGTGCTCCGTCTGAGACAACAAGCAGAACCTTACGGGCCTCGGGTCGTTCTCGCAGACGCCCAACGGCCCACTCGATGGCTTCGCCGTCGATGTTCTCCTTGGGAAGGTCCGGCCGTAACATCGGCTTGAGAACATGACCCAAACTGCTCTGACGGCTGTCGTCGGCCTGCCGGTAGATAATGTGCAGCAGGTCGTTCAGCCTTCCCGGATTTTTGGGCCGGCCATCTTCATTCCAGATGCGCCGCGATTCCCCACCGCGCCAATTGCGCGTGGTGAACCCAAGGATATCGACCTTTATGCCGAGTGTCCGCAGAAACTCCTGTGCAATGTCGACTGAAGCAGCCGCGTACAGCATTTTCTGGCCGCGCATCGATCCGGACTGGTCGACGAGAATGGAGACGACCGTATCAGCGCGGTCAGGCGCCGATACGCTATCCCGGACTTCAGTGGCAATATCCGCTGCCAGAATCAGATGCTTCGTCCTCCAGCCGGCGAGGCCGCTCTCCAGCTCTGCCCATATCGCCTCGACCGCGGATTTATGTTTGTCCGAAAGCTGCCCGATAGCGTTTGACAGTTTTAGGCTCGGCACAATCCAGTCATGGAGCGTGACGTAGGCGTGATAGCCGGGCGTAGCAGTGTCGCCGCGTGGCACGGGGACAAACAATGATCTGAAATGCTTGCCCAGCCTTCGCAGCAATGTCGGCTATCCCTTCAGCAGTTCCGCCACTTCGGGCGCGAAATAGGTCAAGATGCCGTCGCAGCCGGCGCGCTTGAAGGCGAGCAGCGATTCCAGCATTGCCTTCTCGCCGTCGATCCAGCCATTGGCGCCTGCCGCCTTGATCATCGAATATTCGCCCGACACCTGGTAGGCGAAGGTCGGCATCTGGAACTCGTCTTTCAGCCGTCGGATGATGTCGAGATAGGGCAGGCCGGGCTTGACCATCAGCATGTCGGCGCCCTCGGCAATGTCCTGTTCGGCCTCTCTCACCGCTTCGTCGGAATTGGCATGGTCGATGTAATAGGTCTTCTTGTCGCCCTTGAGCAGGCCGGCGGTGCCCACCGCCTCGCGATAGGGGCCGTAGAAGGCCGAAGCGAATTTGGTCGCATAGGACATGATCGCGACGTCCTGAAAACCATTGGCGTCAAGCGCGTCCCGGATGGCGCCGATGCGGCCGTCCATCATGTCGGACGGCGCGATGATGTCGGCACCGGCGGCCGCCTGGATGACAGCAGCGGCGGTCACCTGTTCCACTGTCTCGTCGTTGACGATGATGCCGTCGCGCAGGATGCCGTCATGGCCGTGGCTGGTGAACGGGTCGAGCGCGGCGTCGGTGATGATGCCGATCTGCGGCACTACATCCTTGATCGCACGGGTGGCGCGGTTGATGACATTGTTGGGATCGAGGATGTGCGAGCCGGTCTGGTCGCGCAGCGAGATGTCCACATTGGGGAAGGTGGCGAGTGCCGGAATGCCGAGTTTTGCCGCGCGCTCGGCCTCTTTGACGGCGAGATCGATCGACAGGCGGAAGACGCCGGGCATGGCGGCGATCGGCTCGCGGATATTCTTGCCGTCAACGACGAAGATCGGCCAGATCAGATCGTCGACCGAAAGCCTGTTCTCCTGCACGAGGCGGCGCGACCAGTCGGCCTTGCGCATGCGGCGCAGACGGCGGCTGCCGGTGATCTCGTCGACGCCGCGCGCGCCGGCGGGCTTTGCGGGGGTGAATTTGTTCATCGCCAATACTCTCGTTCGGCGGCTTTTTACCACGACCCTTTGCCGCTGACCAATGCGACACGTTTGTGCCAGCGATCCGGTCGAGGCCTATTCGGGCTGCCCATTGCCCGACAGGATCTGCGTCGCGCCCTTGATAGCAACGCGGAAGGCCTCATCGAAGCTGACACCGCGCACCTGCCAGATGTAGGTCTTGCCGGCCGTGGCCAGCCGCCAGTCGGCGATCCAGCCGAACTCCTTGTCGCTCCAGACGAGGCTGCCCAAAAGTGCCTGATCGGCGCCGGCCTTTTTCGCAATGGTGTCGAGCTTCGCCATCTCGGCGTTACGAAGCGCCTGATCGGCCAATCCGGCCCGCGACAGCTGTGCTGCCGTGGGAAAAGTCACCTGCATGGCCAGCGGGGCTGCGGCATTGCCGAACGATTCGCGCATCAACACGCCGCGCTCGTCATCTGCTTCGAGCGCGAAATGCTGGGTGCCGCGTTCGGTTGCCAAAAACACCGCCAGCCGTGGCCGCTCGGTCAGCCACGGCCTGCTGCCGAGCGACGCCAGCACCGGGTCGATGTCAGCAGGCTTGTACTGGCAGTAAAGATTATGGGGCCGATCGTACGTGCCCTGATCGTCATGGTTGGGAATGCCTTCCATGCGGTCGCGGTAACTAAAGCTGGCAACGAAGCTGCCGGCCTTGTCGCGCAGTGCCGCCATCTCCGGTTTCGCCGGCAGGCGCTGATCGCCGGAAACCCGGACCAGAACCGCGTCGAGACAGCGCTTGAAGCCGGCCTGCCGGTTTTTCTCGTACTTGCCGTTGACGATGGTCTGCGAACTGTAGAGGTCTTCCAAAGTCCCCGCCATGACAGGGTGAACAGCCAAGCAGATGCTCAGCCCAATTGCCACCGGCGCAAAGCGTGAAAATCGAGTCATAACCAATCGTCCCGTTCGAAGACCCGCCAGAGCTGCGCTGCAATGAACTCTATCCAGTTTTTCAGTATTGCAGCTCGATTTTTAGTACCGGCTCCTGGTCCGGGCCAGAGCTTGCACCGGTGTGCTCGCCATTGACGCACCCATGCGCCACGCTTTAGCACTTCAGTCCCGGCGGCCGGGGGAGGGATTCTTCACGATGGATTTTGGCGGAGGCGACGAGATCCGCTTCGAACATCTGGGCCGGGCCGGCGTCGTCACCTTGACGCGGCCGCAGGCGCTCAATGCCTTGACGCACCGCATGATCGGGGCGCTCGACGCTGCTCTTTCCGCCTGGGAGGCCGACCAGGGCATCGACGTCATCGTCGTCAAGGCAGAGGGCAGGGCCTTTTCGGCCGGCGGCGATATCCTGCATGTCTATGAGACAGGCCGGGCGGGAAAACCGCCGGTCGAGTTCTTCGCCGACGAATATCGCCTCAACGCCCGCATCAACAGTTATAGGAAACCTTACGTGGCCCTGATTGACGGCATCGTCATGGGCGGTGGTGTCGGCATCTCCTTCCACGGCTCGCACCGGGTGATGACCGAGAATGCCCAATTTGCCATGCCGGAAGTCGGCATCGGCTTCTTTCCGGATGTTGGCGCCAGCCACCTGCTGCCTGACCTCGGCGGCTCCTTCGGTATGTATCTGGCGCTGACCGGCAATCGCATCCGCTATGGCGATGCGCTGTGGTCGGGGCTGGCCACCCATACCATCAAGGCCGAGGACCAGGCTGGCTTCCTCGACCGCCTGGCGCTGACCGGCGATCCGGAATCGGTGCTGCGCGGCTTCTTCGTGCAGGCAAGGCGAGAAACCGACAGGCCGACGCTGGAGGCGATTGTCCGCCATTTTTCGCAACCGTCCCTGAACCGCGTCATCGACAGCCTCGAGCGTGCGGCCGCCGCCGACGAGTTCGCGGCAAAGACACTGGCGACGATCCGCACCCGCTCGCCGACCAGCCTGCGCGTCGCCTGGCGGCAGATCAGCGCCGGACTGACGCTGTCCATGGAAGCCTGCATGAAAATGGAGTTCCGCATCCTCAACCGGATGCTCGCCGGCCATGATTTCTACGAAGGTATCCGCGCCGCCATCATCGACAAGGGCTCGAAGCCGCAATGGCGGCCGGCAAGCCTCGCTGCGGTCAGCGAAGCGGATGTCGATGCCTATTTCGCTCCGCTCGGCGAACGGGAACTCTTGATATGAGCGAGGTGACCTCGAGGCGCGTCGTGCTGCAGCCCTCCGGGGTGGAGGTGATCTTCGCCTGGTTCCAGCGCGTCATATCGGGCTACTGCCTGCTGTTCGGCATTCTCTACTGGATCAGGTTGATCGGCTTTTATCCGGGTACGCTGTGGCGGTTCGACCTGATGCCCGTGCACTGGCAGGTCGCGGCGGTGGTGCTCGCCGTGTTCTTCCCCTTTGCCGCTGCCGGCCTGTGGATGCTGGCGTCCTGGGGCCCGGTGATCTGGTTCATTTGCGCGGTGACCGAGACGGTCATGTATGCCGGCTTTCCCGAGCTATTCGGCCATCGCTTGCTGATTGTCGTCTCGCATGCGGCGGTGGCGGTGCTCTACATCGTCTTCCGCGTCGTCATCTACCTGCAGAAGCGCCCGGTCCGCCACTAAGCCCTTGAGCACATTGGCGGCCCCGCTGTCGCCTCGAATGAGCCCCGCAATCGTTGCCGAAATCTTTAGGTTAATTATCCTTGCTCGGGTGACCGTTCGTTAAGCCTCTTGCGAAACCTCTTACCGGTAAGCTCTTGTTAGCCCTAGCGTTTAAGTCGAATTTTATGAGTATTCGATAGTGTCGCGATCAAGGTGAAAAACAAAAAATCACCAGGGCGACAAACGAGAGGCAAAGACAATGATCAATTCGCGTCCGGCGGCGAAGACCGCCAACGTATCCGACGATCGCCGCGAGGCTATCCGTTCCCTGTACATGGAATCGCTGCAGCTTGTTGAGCGGCTGCACCGCCGCCTGCTTGATGTGATCAAGGACGAATTCGACCGCAACGGCCGTTCCGACATCAATGCCATCCAGGCGCTGCTGCTGTTCAATATCGGCAATTCCGAGCTGACCGCCGGCGAGCTGCGCTCGCGTGGCTACTATCTCGGCTCGAACGTCTCCTATAATCTGAAGAAGCTGGTCGATCTCGGCTTCATCAACCACCAGCGCTCGCGCATCGACCGCCGTTCGGTCCGTGTCTCGCTGACGCCGAAGGGCAACGAGGTGGCGGAGGTCGTTGCCGGCCTCTACGAGCGTCATGTCGGCTCGATCGAACAGGTCGGCGGCATCAACACCGACGAGTTCAAGCAGATGAACCGCGCTTTGCAGCGGCTCGACCGCTTCTGGAACGACACCATCGCCTACCGGATGTAAGGCGTCGCATCGGATCCGGCCCGCGCCACAGAAGCGCGGCCGAAATATCGACCTTCAGTCAGGGCCGGTGCCGAGAGGCATCGGCCTTTTCTTTTCCTGATCCCAAAGCCCAAATATCCGGCCAGGTTTGCTTTCGCTGCAGCAGTGCCTAATGTCACGGCCTGGAGGTGCGCGTTATGGGTGAGGGAAAACGCACGAAGATTTGCTCGGTTGCCGCAGTGCTTTTGTTGGTCTCGCAAACGGCTTTTGCCGAGGAATGGTGGAAGGATTCTTTCGCTGGGGAAGGCAGCGAGCCCTGTGACAACAATGACTCGATAGTGACGTTTACCGACAAAGCAATGGAAATGTGGGAGGTCCGCTGCACGTTGGACAAGGTTCAGAAGATCAACCGCCTGGATGTCGTCATCCTGGATATGAGGTGTACGGACGGCGAGAGCACAGACAAGAGGCGGGAGCTGCTGCTCAAACTCGAGGACAACAAAGTCCTGCGCTACCCCCAGCATGAGGTGTTGCAACGATGTTCGGAATTGAAGGCGAAGCCAGGTCCGGGCCCAAAGGTTGAAACCTCACACTGAGGGATCGTGAGGATAGGCAGCGCGTCTCGTGGAGCGGCCGAACCGCCGTCTGCTTGACGCGATCAAGGATGCCGATCGATACCGAAAAAGCACGGGCCTTTCATTTCGCTGCGGCGCCCGATGCAAATCGCGGGCCAAGGCCACGTTGCCGCCATATTCCAATGGAACCGAGAGTGGCAGTGATGCTGGTGTGAAGACCATGCGTTCACCCGCAATCCGTATCGCGCCTGGGCGCTGTCACACCAAGGTGATACGGAGCATGGTTGGCTAATTGTTAAGATTGCCAATTTTACAGTGCGGGCGAGATCGCCCGGTGATCAACGCAGCAAGTGATCGAACTGCTACAAATGTCTGGAACGTCCATGAGAACCAGCCGTCGTTTTTTCCTCTCCGGAGCCTCCGCGCTCGCAGCCGCGGTGGTCGCCGGCGGCGCCAATGCGCAGGATGTGATCGGTGATATCCTGAAATCCTCGGCGCGCGGCAATTGGGACGACCAGTTCGACGCCCGCGCCAGCGAGGGCGGCAAGGTGGCCTCGACGCTGCCGATCTTCAGCCCGCAGACCGTCGTCTTCACGGAACAGGCGGTCGGGCAATACCAGAACATTGTCGGGCAGGGTGGCTGGGTCGAAGTTCCCGCAACCAAGAAGCTGCAGCTTGGCGTCGACGACCCGGATGTGGTGCCGTTGCGCAAGCGGCTGATGGTTTCCGGCGACCTGTCGCAGAGCGCCGGCATTTCGACGGCCTTCGATTCCTATGTCGACTCGGCGGTCAAGCGCTTCCAGCTGCGCCACGGCCTGCCTGCCGATGGTGCGCTCGGCAAATACACCTATGCGGCGATGAACGTTTCGGCGCAGATCCGGCTCGGCCAGCTGCAGACCAATCTGCAGCGGCTGCGCGAGAAGGCCGGCACGCTGGGCAGCCGTTACGTGCTGGTCGACATTCCGGCAGCGCAGGTCGAAGCGGTCGAGAACGACCGTGTCGTGCTTCGCCACACCGCGATCGTCGGCAAGATCGACCGGCAGACGCCGATCGTCAATTCCAAGATCAACGAGATCATCGTCAATCCATACTGGAATGCGCCCGTCTCGATCGTGCGCAAGGACATCATTCCGCTGATGCGGAAAAATCCCGATTATCTCAAGAACAGCCACATCCGCCTGTTCGCGCCCGATGGCAGCGAAGTCGATCCGATGAATGTGGACTGGTCGACCGACGACGCCGCCAAGTACCGTTTCCGCCAGGATCCCGGCTCGGAAAACGCCATGGCCTCGGTGAAGATCAATTTCCCGAGCCCTGACGGCGTCTACATGCACGACACGCCGCAGCAGAGCCTGTTCGGCAAGATGTTGCGTTTCGATTCCTCGGGCTGCGTGCGCGTGCAGAATGTGCGCGACCTCGTCACCTGGATCCTGCGTGACACGCCCGGCTGGGACCGCCAGCATTTCGAGGCGGCGATCAAGACCGGTGAAAACACGCCGATCCAGGTCACCAATCCGGTGCCGGTCCACTTTCTCTATCTCTCGGCCTGGTCGACCGGTCCGGGTGTCGTGCAGTTCCGCGACGACGTCTACGCGCTTGACGGCAACAACGAACTGCAGATCACGTCTGCGCTGTAAGCGTTTGATTCTTATCTAAAAAGGCCGCCTCTCAGGGCGGCCTTTTTATTGATTGGGTGCCGCGGCGTTTTCACGGGACGGGCGGCTGGACGGATCGGCCGGCTTTGCGCATGGTCGGCGGAAAGCCTGGAACCGGACCATGGAAGTCGCCGTCTTCATTCTGGTCGTGCTCGTCTTCGTGGCGCTTTCCGGCGCTCTGGTTCGCCTGGTGCGGGTGCCGTTGCCGGTGCTGCAGATTGCGATCGGTGCCGCGCTCGCCTGGCCGGTGCGCGGCATCCATGTCGAGATCAATCCGGAACTGTTTCTGCTGGTGTTCATTCCGCCGCTGCTGTTCGGCGATGCCTATGGCGCACCGAAGCGTGAACTGATGGCGCTGCGCGGACCGATCCTGGATCTGGCCATAGGGCTGGTCTTCTTCACCATCGTCGGCTTCGGCTACGCCTTGCACTGGCTGGTGCCGAGCATCCCGCTGGTGGTCGCTTTTGCGCTTGCCGCGGTGCTGTCGCCGACCGACGCGGTGGCCGTGTCCTCGATCGTCGACAAGAATGTCGTTCCGGCGCGGCTGATGCACATCCTCGAAGGCGAGTCGCTGCTCAACGATGCTTCGGGCCTCGTCATGTTCCGCTTTGCCGTGGCAGCGGCGCTGACCGGCAGCTTTTCCTTTGTCGCGGCTTCGCTCAGTTTCCTCTATGCCGTGGCTGTCGGCATCCTGATCGGCGTGGCGGCGTTGTTCGTCGCCGCCAAGCTGCTGCAACTGCTCAACCGCATCGGCGGCGTGCCGGCCGAGGCGCAGGTGCTGGTGATGGTCCTGCTGCCCTTCATCGCCTATCTCGGCGCCGAGCATGTCGGAGCTTCCGGCATCCTGGCGGCTGTCACCGCCGGCCTGCTCACCGGCGGCTCCGGCGTGTTTCGCTTCCTCGGTGTCTCGGCGCGCATGCAGACGATGTCGCTGTGGACGACGCTTTCCTTCGTTTTCAACGGCGCTCTCTTCATCGTGCTCGGCCTGCAGCTTCCCGACATCATCCGCCATGTGCCGCCGGAACTCATGAGCCTGCACCCGATCATCCAGCCGATCGCGACCGTCATCGCGCTGACGCTGTGCCTGATCGCGTTGCGCTTCCTGTGGATCTGGGTGGGCGATATCGCGGCCGGCATCGCCGCGCGTCTGGGCAAGCGCAAGGTGGAGCCGTTCGGGTTGGGCGTGCGGCTTGCCGGTTCGGTGGCCGGCGTGCGCGGCGCCATTACGCTGGCCGGCATCCTGTCACTGCCGCTCGCCATGCCGGACGGCTCGCCGTTTCCGGCGCGCGACCTGGTCATTTTTCTGGCCGCCGGCGTCATCATCTGCTCGCTGGTCATCGCCAGCCTCGCTCTGCCGACGATCGCCAGGGGACTGGTCGAGCCCGGTGAGGATGCCGGCGCCGCCGAGGAGCGCCTGGCGCGCGTCGGCGCCGCCAAGGCGGCAATCGCGCGCATCGAGAGCATTGCCGGAGCCGCTGATGATGAGGGAGGCGATGTGCCCGGCGCCAGGCTTGCCGCTGCCGACAGCATCGTCGCTGGCTACCGGCGCCGCATCGCCGCCTCGGACGAAGCCGATGAGGCCCGCGCTGAGGCGCGCGAAGCCGGAAGGCTGGAACTCGAGCTGAGATTTGCGGGCATCGAAGCCGAGCGCGAGGCCGTACGCGCCATGTTTCGCCGGGGCGAGATCAACGACCACACGTCGCAGGCGCTGTTTACCGAGATCACGCTCACCGAGGCCTTGCTGAGAGGCCGCAAGGCGAGGAAATAGCGACCTGAAGGCTTCGCTGGCGCAATCCGGCCAGCAAATTTCGCGCCGCAAACGTGGCGGGGCGAAAACAACTGTGTTAATGGCCCGGCAAATGCAGGTCGCCCAAAAGTGTGCAGTTGGGACAACGACTTGCATAAATCGAAAATTGCCCCCGAACCCCGAGGATTTCAGGCCATGGCAACAGCAGCGGCAGTGTCGAACAAATTCGAATCCTTCTTCGAAACCACGCTGGCCGATGCCGATCCGGAGATTTTCGGCGCCATCCGCAACGAACTCGGTCGCCAGCGTCACGAGATCGAGCTGATCGCCTCGGAAAACATTGTTTCCCGCGCGGTGCTTGAGGCGCAGGGCTCGATCATGACCAACAAATATGCCGAGGGCTACCCGGGCAAGCGCTACTATGGCGGCTGCCAGTTCGTCGACGTGGCCGAGGAACTGGCCATCGAGCGCGCCAAGAAGCTGTTCGGCTGCAACTTCGCCAACGTCCAGCCGAATTCCGGCAGCCAGATGAACCAGGCGGTGTTCCTGGCGCTCTTGCAGCCCGGCGACACGTTCATGGGCCTCGACCTCAATTCCGGCGGCCATCTGACCCATGGTTCGCCGGTCAACATGAGCGGCAAATGGTTCAAGGTCGTCTCCTATGGCGTGCGCCAGGACGACCATCTGCTCGACATGGACGCCATCGAGAAGACCGCGCACGAGACCAAGCCGAAGCTGATCCTGGCCGGCGGCACCGCCTATTCGCGCGTCTGGGACTGGAAGCGGTTTCGCGAGATCGCCGATGCGGTCGGCGCCTATCTGATGGTCGACATGGCGCACATCGCCGGCCTGGTCGCCGGCGGCGTGCATCCGTCGCCGCTGCCGCATGCCCATGTCGTGACCACCACGACGCACAAATCGCTGCGCGGCCCGCGCGGCGGCATGATCCTGTGCAATGACGAGGACATCGCCAAGAAGATGAATTCGGCGGTGTTCCCAGGCCTGCAGGGCGGCCCGCTGATGCATGTCATCGCCGCCAAGGCTGTCGCTTTCGGCGAAGCGCTGAAGCCAGGCTTCAAGGTCTATGCCGAGAGCGTTGCCGCCAACGCCAAGGCGCTCGCCTCAAGCCTCAAGGAGACCGGTCTCGACATCGTCTCCGGCGGCACCGACAACCATCTGATGCTGGTCGATCTGCGCCCGAAGAACGCCACCGGCAAGCGCGCCGAGGCAGCGCTCGGCCGCGCCAACATCACCTGCAACAAGAACGGCATTCCGTTCGACCCGGAAAAGCCTTTCGTCACATCCGGCGTGCGTCTCGGCACCCCGGCCGGCACCACGCGCGGCTTCGGCCAGGCCGAATTCCGCGAGATCGGCAAGCTGATCGCCGAAGTGCTGGACGGTCTCAAGGTCGCCAATTCCGACGAGGGCAATGCCGCTGTCGAAGCTGCGGTCAAGGCCAAGGTCGTGGCGCTGACCGATCGTTTCCCGCTCTATCCCTATCTCGGCTGACGCGATAGGAAGTCTTACCGCCTGCTGCAACCACAAGCGTCGTTGCAGCAGGCCGGGGCGGCCGGCAGGAGCCTTGATGATGCGACCATTTCGTTTCGCCGACCTTGGCGCCGTTGGCGCTCTGGCCGCTTTGATCGCCGTGCCTTTCCCCGGCATCGCCTTGGCGCAAACCGGCTCTGCTCAATCCGCGCCCGCGCAACCCGCACCTCAGGCCGAGCCGGCGGCGGCGGCCCAGGCGGCACCCAAGCTCGAAACTTTCGGCAGATGGTCGACCCTGGTCGACGAGGTCGACACCGGTGAGGATCTGCGCAAGACCTGCGCTGCCTCGACCGCCTTTATCGGCGCGGGCGGCGTGCCCGGTACCTTGACGCTCGTCATCACGAACGGCGATGCACTGCCGCCGGATGCCTACCCGTCCGTAACGATCGCCGTCGACAACAAGGATCTGCCGGCCGGCAAGTCCGTCGCCGCCACCTTCGACGACGACAAGGGCCGTGTCGCCGCAAAACTCCATTCCGATGGCGCCGTCAACGGCCGGCTCAGCTGGACCGTGGACAATCAGGCCAAGACCAGCCTGGCGCTCCTGCGCGCCATGCGGCGGGCATCGGTGCTTGACGTCTTCTTCGGCGACGCGCCGGTCGGAAGCATATCCATGGACGGCTTCACCAAGGCCTATCGCAGTCTCGGCACATCATGCGGATTTCCGACCGCCGACGTCGCTCCCTGAAGACATCGGTACGCTGTGCGGCTGCCTGGCGAGGCTGGCAATCCTGCTTGCGCCTCGCTATCTCTGTGCGACGAGGGGCTCTGAAGGGCGAGGGGCTGTTGGCGACACTTTGCCATCGCTGCAAAAACCTCTAAGCCTTTCGCTTCACCAGATTCGCCAACCAAAGGCTTCTCCATGCGCTGTCCCTATTGCCAGTCGGAAGATACGCAGGTGAAGGATTCGCGCCCCGCCGAGGATGGCGCGGCGATCCGCAGGCGGCGCGTCTGCCCCGATTGCGGCGGTCGCTTCACCACCTTCGAGCGCGTGCAGTTGCGCGACCTCGTCGTGGTCAAGAAATCGGGCCGCAAAGTACCCTTCGACCGCGACAAGCTGCTGCGTTCGGTGGAGATCGCCGTGCGCAAACGCAATGTCGATCCCGAGCGCATCGACCGCGCGGTGACCGGCATCGTGCGCCAGCTCGAAAGTTCCGGCGAGACTGAGGTTGCTTCGGGAGAAGTCGGCCGGCTGGTCATGGAAGCGCTGAAATCGCTCGACGATGTCGCCTATGTGCGTTTCGCCTCGGTCTACCGCAATTTTCGCGAGGCCAAGGATTTCCACGAACTGCTGGGCGAGCTCAAGGGCGACGAAATCAAGGGTGAAGAGGAAGCCAGCTGAGCATGACTGCAAGCGAACAGGCCGCCCTTGATCGCCGCTTCATGGCGGCGGCACTCAGACTGTCGCGAAAAAATGCCGGGCGCACCGGGACCAACCCCTCCGTCGGCACGCTGATCGTACGCGATGACGGCAATGGCCCGATGATCGTCGGCACCGGCGTCACCGCTGTCGGCGGCCGCCCGCATGCCGAGACCGAGGCCTTGGCCGAGGCCGGCGACCTCGCGCGCGGCGCCACCGCTTACGTCACGCTGGAGCCTTGCGCCCATCACGGCCGCACGCCGCCTTGCGCCAATGCGCTGGTCAATGCCGGTGTCGCACGCGTCGTCGGTGCGGCCAGCGATCCCGATTCGCGCGTATCCGGCAAGGGTTACGCGATCCTGCGTGCCGCCGGTGTCGAGGTGGTCGAGAAGGTGTTGGCCGAGCAAGCCGCCGAGCAGATGGCCGGCTATTTGATCCGATCATTGAGAAAACGCCCGGAAGTGATTCTCAAGCTTGCGCTTTCCAGCGACGGCAAGATCGGCAGGGAAGGCGGTGGGCAGGTGTCGATCACCGGAGATATCGCGCGCCGCGAAGTGTATCTGATGCGGGCCGAGGCGGATGGCATACTGGTTGGTATCGGGACGGCCCTTGAGGATGATCCGGCCCTGACGGTGCGTTTGCCGGGGCTGGAGAACCGTTCGCCTGCCCGCATCGTGCTCGACCGCCAGATCCGGTTGCCGGAGGCCTCGAAGCTGGTTTCGGGCGTTGACCGGGTGCCGCTCTATGTCGCCGCCTGCCTGGAGGCCGATCCGCTGCGGCGGGCAGCACTCGACCGCGCAGGCGTGCGCTTCATCGGCACTGAAACACATGAGGGCGGCATCGCTCTGCCGGAACTGCTCGAGGATCTGGCCGCGCTCGGCATGGGCAGCGTGCTGGTCGAGGGCGGCGCCAAGGTGGCGAGCGCCTTCCTGGCCGATGGGCTGGTCGACCGCATTGTGTTGTTCCAGGGGCCGGAAGCGATCGGCGACGACGGCATTGCATCGCCGATCGACGCCGACCATATCCCGGCAGGATTTCGCAAACTGCGCGACATGCGTTTCGGCGAAGACAGCTACGCCGAGTGGATAAGGGATATCTGATGTTTACCGGGATTGTCACCGATGTCGGCACTGTCGCTTCCGTCAAGCCGCTCAGGGAAGGGGTGGGGTTGCGCATCGACACCGCCTATGACCCGCAGACCATCGCCATCGGCGCCTCGATTTCCTGCGGCGGCGTCTGCCTGACGGTTACGGGCTTGCCCGACAGCGGCTCGAACGCGCGCTGGTTCGAGGTCGAGGCCTGGGAAGAGGCGCTCAGGCTGACGACGGCGATGGGGTGGAAATCGGGCACGCGGATCAATCTGGAGCGGGCGCTGAAGATTGGCGACGAGCTCGGCGGTCACATCGTTTCGGGTCATGTCGACGGCATGGCCGAGATCGTCGAGCGCAAGGATGAGGGTGACGCCGTGCGCTTCACGCTGGAGGCGCCGCGCGACCTGGCGAAGTTCATCGCGCCCAAGGGCTCCGTCGCGCTCGACGGCACCTCGCTCACCGTCAACAAGGTCGAAGGCATGCGCTTCGACGTACTTTTGATCCACCACTCGCTGACCGTGACCACCTGGGGCGAGCGCAAGGTCGGTGACCGCGTCAATCTCGAGATCGACACCATGGCCCGCTACGCGGCGCGGCTGGTGGAGGCCGCGAAAGGGGGGCTTTGATGACCAAGAACAGAGTCAATTCCACGCAGGCAAAAAGCCGATGCGTGAGACACAGACCGGTGTGAACACCGAAGAACACTCGCGGTTTGATCTGTCCGTCAACGACAGCAGAGTCTTCGTTGAAGCCTTGATCAATCCTCGATCGGTGAACGATCGTCTGCGCGATACCGTGCGTGGCTACCGTCACAATACAGGCGTGTGAGCACTGGAAACCAATAAGTTCTGCGGACCTTCGGCAACGTGGACAATCTTCCGCTTGCGATGAACCCGGCTTCGGCCTAAGTCACCGGCAACTCCCCGGAGACTTTTATGGCTGGTACATCCCAACACGGCAAAGCCTTCATTCGTCCGAAGGCGAAGGCGCATCTGCTCATTGTCGAAGCGCGCTTTCACGACGACCTTGCCGACGCGCTGCTCGATGGCGCGACAAGCGCGCTCGATGAAGCGGGCGCGACTTATGATGTCGTCACCGTTCCAGGTTCGCTCGAGATCCCCGCGGTGATTACCTTCGCGTTGGACGGCGCGACGGAAGGCGGCACGAGTTATGACGGCTTTGTCGCGCTCGGCACCGTCGTCCGCGGCGACACCTATCATTTCGACATTGTCGCCAATGAATCCAGCCGCGCGCTCATGGATTTGAGCGTGCAGGACTCGGTCTGCATAGGCAATGGCATCCTCACCACCGAGAACGACGCACAGGCGTGGACGCGGGCCAAGCGCTCGGAGGGTGACAAGGGTGGTTTCGCGGCGCGTGCGGCGCTGACCATGATCGCCCTCAAAGAACAATTGGGAGCGCGATCGTGAGCGAACCCGCTTCGCCCGGCCAGCCTGCGGTGCGCCACGCCAACAAGCGCGGTGCTGCCCGTCTGGCCGCCGTACAGGCGCTCTACCAGATGGATGTGGCCGGTAGCGGCGTCTTCGAGATCACCGCCGAATACGAGGCGTTTCGCCTTGGCAAGGAAGTCGACGGTGCGCTCTACCGCGAGGCCGATGCGCAATGGTTTCGCGCTATTCTGGCGGGTGTCGTCGAGAACCAGAAGACCATCGATCCGATCATCCGCCAGGCGCTGACCGAGGACTGGCCATTGTCGCGGCTCGATTCGACGCTGCGTGCCATTCTGCGTGCCGGCGTCTACGAGTTGATGAAGCGCGAGGATGTCCCCGTCGCGGTCATCGTCTCCGAATATGTCGACATCGCCAAGGCCTTCTACGAGGAGGACGAGCCGAAGCTGGTCAATGCCGTGCTCGACCGTGTGTCACGCCGGGTGCGTGGCGAAGGGCGCGGCAAGGACGCATCATGACGGCCATCGCCTTCGAGGCTGGTCAGGAGGCGCGCCGCACCGCTTTGATCCTCGCCGCCTCGCAGGCGATCATCGGCTCGGCGGCCCCCATCGCCATCTCCGTGGGGGCGCTGGCCGGGCAATATCTGCTTGGTCCCGACAAATCATTGGCGACAGCGCCGATCACCGGCTTCAACATCGGCGTGGCGCTCGGCGCGCTGCCTGCGGCGGCTATCATCCGTAGTATGGGCCAGCGCGGCGGTTTCATGACCGGCACGATCGTCACGGCGCTCGGTGGCCTGATCGCCACGCTAGCGCTTTTTCAAGGCAGCTTCTGGCTGTTTGCCTTTGGCTTGCTCACGATCGGTGTCGGCGGCGCCTTCGTCCAGCAGTTCCGCTTCGCCGCCGCCGACAACGCACCGCCTGAATTCAAGGCGCGCGCCATCTCCTTCGTGCTGGCCGGCGGCATCGTCACCGCCATCCTCGGACCGCAGATCGTCATCTTCACCCGCGAATTGCTTGCGCCGGTCATGTTTGCCGGTTCGTTCGTCTCCATCCTGCCGCTGGCAGCGGTCGGCGCCATCATCCTGTCGTTCCTGCGGCTGCCGACGAAAGCATCCGGCAAGGTGGAGATCGCCGACAGCGACGCCAGGCCGCTGGCTGAAATCGTCACGCAGCCGCGTTTCGTCGCCGCGCTTTTCTGCGCGGTTGGCAGCTATGCGCTGATGAGCTTCGTCATGACGGGCGCACCGCTGGCCATGGTCGGTTGCGGCCTGTCGGAGAACGACGCGACGCTCGGCATCTCCTGGCACGTCATGGCGATGTTCGCGCCAAGCTTCTTCACCGGCTCGCTGATCCATCGCTTCGGCGCCGAACGCATTGTGGCCACCGGCCTGATCCTGCTCATCGGCTGCGCCATTGTCGCTCTGTCGGGCCTGGCGCTGTGGCAGTTCTGGACGTCGCTGATCCTGCTAGGCCTTGGCTGGAACTTCGGCTTCATTGGCGCGACCGCGATGGTGGCCGCCACCTACCGGCCGTCGGAAAAGGGCAAGGTGCAAGGCTTCCACGACTTCGTCCTGTTCGGCTCCGTCGCCTGCGCCTCGCTGATGTCGGGCATGGTCTACAATGCCTGGGGCTGGGAGATGCTGAACTGGATAGTCTTTCCGGTCACCGTCCTGTGCTTCGTGGCGCTCGGCGCGCTCAAGCTGACGAGCTTGCGCAAAGCCGAAGCCTGATCCATCCGCCGTTTCACCTGACGGCGCTGTCAGCACGATGTCGGTCGAATTTACCGCTCCGTAACAAAATATTGCGTCTGTACCTATTGTTATGAAACCGTGTGCCCCGACTGGCCGTTGAAGCCATGCTCATATGCGGTCACCGCGTTTCGGTTCATAGCAAGGGGTTTCACAATGTTTTCAGTCAAGTTTCTGGCCGGCGCGGCATTGGCGCTCGGCATTACGGTGGCTACCGCCAATGCCCAGGTGGTTGTCTCTTCCAAGATCGACACAGAGGGCGGCGTGCTCGGCAACATCATCCAGCTCGTGCTCAACGCCAACAACATCAAGACATCGGACCGTATCCAGCTCGGTGGCACGCCGGTGGTGCGCAAGGCGATCACCGCCGGCGAGATCGACATCTATCCCGAATATACCGGCAACGCCGCTTTCTTCTTCGAAAAGGCCGACGACCCGGTCTGGAAAGACGCCGCCAAGGCCTATGAAACGGCCAAGAAGCTCGACTATGACGCCAACAAGATCGTCTGGCTGTCGCCGTCGCCCGCAAACAACACCTGGGCGATCGCGCTGCGCAAGGAAGTCGCCGAGACCAACAAACTTGCCACGCTCACCGACTTCGGCAAATATGTCGCGGGCGGCGGTCAGGTGGTGCTGGCGGCTTCCGCCGAGTTCGTCAATTCGGCGGCTGCGCTTCCGGCTTTCCAGACCACCTATGGCTTCACGCTGAAGCCGGACCAACTGATCACCCTTTCGGGCGGCGACACGGCGGCAACCATCGCAGCGGCCGCCAACCAGACCAACGGCGCCAACGCGGCCATGGTCTACGGCACCGATGGCGGCATCGCACCGTCCGGCCTCGTCGTGCTCGACGACGACAAGGGCGTGCAGCCGGTCTACCAGCCGGCGCCGATCATCCGCGAAGCGGTGCTGAAGGAACATCCCGAGATCGAGACGCTGCTGAAGCCGGTCTTCGCCAAGCTCGACCTCGTCACGCTGCAGGAGCTGAACGGTCGCGTGCAGGTCGGCGGCGAGCCGGTCAAGGGCGTCGCCGAGGACTTTTTGAAGAAGAACGGGTTTTTGAAGTAGTCAGTGACACCGGTGCAAGGCACCCCCCTCTGGAAGCTGCTGATCTCCCCCCTTGCGGGGGAGATGTCCGGCAGGACAGAGGGGGGTGCTGTCCCGCCGACCTCCCAACCCGTCAAAGGTGCGTGCCTCGACAGGGTTGCTTCTGAACAAGCCGACACCCGAAAGTTGGCGATCCTTCACACCCCCCTCTGGCCTGCCGGCCGTCTCCCCCGCAAGGGGGGAGATCGGATATCGCGTCGGTTTTCGCCAATCCCCAAAGAAAGCTGCGCGATGTGGCAAATCGCCCCTCATGAGGGGCAACCATGACTCCCCGCTTCGACAAGCTCGGCGTGGTCATCGCCGCGATATCAGCCTACGCGGCTTTTGCCGCGCCCTTTGCCACGTTCCGTGCCAACCGCATCGTCCCCGGCCAGGCGCGCTCGATTCTCGAGGCGCTGCCGGCAACGACCGGGACGCTGCTGCTCGCCATCATTGTCGCCGCAGCACTCATCGCGCTGTTCAAGACACCACTTGTGCTGCGCCTTGCCGCCAGCGTGATGGCGCTTGCCGCGCTCGCGCTGCTGATCGGTGTCGCCGGAACATTTCTCACGCCGGCGGGCAACACCTTCGCCAGAGTTTCGCCAGCCTCCGGTTTCTGGATTCTGATCTTTGCCTTCACGCTTTTGCTCGCCGACGTGCTGACAAGGCTGAACCTGTCGCCATTGGCGCGGGTTGGCGTGCTTGTGGTCGCGGCTTTGGCGATCGGGCTGCTGTTGATTTCGGGAAGCTGGGACAATCTGTCGATCCTGAAGGAATATTTCAACCGCGCCGACAGTTTCTGGGCGGAGGGCTCCAAGCATGTGACGCTGGCGCTCGGTTCGCTGGCCGCCGCGGTGATCGTCGGCCTGCCGCTCGGCATCCTGTGCCATCGCGTCGAAAATCTGCGGGCCGGGGTTCTCAACGTGCTCAACATCATCCAGACCATTCCCTCGATCGCGCTGTTCGGCCTGCTGATCGCGCCGCTCGGCTGGGTTGCCGCGCATGTGCCGGGGGCTGCCGCGCTCGGTATTCGCGGCATCGGCACCGCTCCCGCCTTCGTCGCGTTGTTCCTTTACTCGCTGCTACCGGTGGTGGCCAACACGGTGGTCGGTCTCGCCGGCGTGCCGCGCGCGGCCAACGACGCGGCGCGCGGCATGGGCATGACCGACAGGCAGCGCCTGTTCGGCATCGAGTTTCCGCTGGCTTTTCCTGTCATCCTCACCGGCATCCGTATCGTTTTGGTGCAGAACATCGGCCTCGCCACCATTGCCGCGCTGATCGGCGGCGGCGGTTTCGGCGTGTTCGTCTTCCAGGGTGTGGGTCAGACGGCAATGGACCTTGTGCTGCTCGGCGCCGTGCCGACGGTCGCGCTCGCCTTTGCCGCCGCCATCATCCTCGATGCGGTGATCGAAATGACCGCCACCAAGCGCAGGGTTGAAACGGCATGATCGAGATCGAAGGCATCACTAAGCGCTATGACGCGACGACCGTGGTCGATGACGTGTCGATGGTCATCGAGCCGCGCACCATCGCCGTCATTGTCGGCACGTCCGGTTCCGGCAAGACGACGCTGCTGCGCATGATCAACCGGCTGGTCGAGCCGACCTCGGGCATCATCAAGCTCGACGGCGCCGACAATCGTTCGCTGCCCGGTTACGAGCTGCGCCGCAGCATCGGCTACGCCATCCAGGGCCACGGCCTGTTTCCACATCGCACGGTGGCACAGAACATTGCCACCGTGCCGGTGCTGCTTGGCTGGGACAAGGACCGTATCAAGGCCCGGGTCGACGAGCTGATGACGCTCTATCAGCTAGATCCCGAAGCCTTCGGGCCGCGCTATCCGCACGAACTGTCCGGCGGCCAGCAGCAGCGCGTCGGCGTTGCCCGCGCACTCGCCGCCGAGCCCAACGTGCTGTTGATGGACGAACCGTTCGGCGCCCTTGACCCGATCATCCGCACCAAGGCGCAGGAGGATCTGCTGGCGATCCAGAAGCGCTTCGGCACCACCATCATCCTCGTCACCCACGACATGGAAGAGGCCGTGCATATGGGCGACAAGATCGCGGTCATGGATGCCGGCAAGCTGGTGCAATACGCCAAGCCAGCCGAGATCCTGGCAAAGCCGGCAAGCGCCTTCGTCGAGACCCTGGTTGGCGCCAGCGAGAGGCCGTTCCGGTTGCTGTCGCTCGGCCGGGCCCGCGATGCCGTGGAGAAGGGCTCCGCCGAAGGCGAGGCGATCCCCGGCGATGCCAGCCAGCGCGACGCGCTGGCCGAATTGCTGTGGTCGGGCCGGCCGGCGCTGCCGGTCTCAGGCACCGACGGCAAGCCGCTTGGCCGCGTGACCATCGACGGGCTGGTGAAGCGCGCGGCGAGGCCGGCATGAAGGCCTGGCTTCCATCGCTGCTCAGGCTAGCCTTGGTGGTGCTGCTCGTTGCCTTCGTCACCAATCCGGGCTGGTTCGAGCCGCTGCTGAAGCCGCTGACCGAAAACAATGCGCCGGTGATCTACAATCAGGGCAGCCTGCTGACACTGACATTGCTGCATTTGCGCACGGTTCTGATCGCCACCGTGGCCGCAACCATCGTCGCGGTGGCGCTTGCCATCCTGGTCACCAGGCCGGCCGGCGCCGAATTCCTGCCGCTATCGCGCAGCCTGGTCAACATCGGCCAGACCTTTCCGCCGGTGGCGGTGCTGGCGCTTGCGGTGCCGGCCGTCGGCTTCGGCGAGAAGCCGACGCTGATCGCCCTGTTTCTCTACGGCCTGTTGCCGATCTTCGAAAATGCGCTGACCGGCCTGACGACGCTGCCGGCCAATGTCGTCGAAGCGGCGCGCGGCGCCGGCATGACCGGTTGGCAAAGGCTCACCAAGGTCGAGCTGCCGCTCAGCGCCCCGATCATTCTCGGCGGCATCAGGCTGTCGGTGGTGATCAGTCTTGCCACCGCGACCATCGGTTCGACCGTGGCAGCCAAAACGCTGGGCGAAGTGATCATCGCCGGGCTGTTGTCCAACAATCTCGCCTTCGTCCTGCAGGGCGGCCTGATCGTGGCAGCCCTTGCCGTGCTGATCTATGACGGTCTATCGGCGATCGAGCGCTACACGGCGCGCCGCATGGGCCGGGAGACCGAGTAGCCGCGTCTTGCGTCAAGGCCAATTTCAATCGATCTAATAGGAGAGTGCTAACGGCAGCCGCCGCTTGGCCCCAACCATTTAGGCGAAAGCCGGGCAAAAACCGAACAATATCTTGACGTTCGCAGCCCTGTTTCGCATACACCGCTGCGAAGAGGCGGATTCCGTGCACGGAATCCGGTCTTTGTCTCAACGGCCCAGGGAGGGGTTCTTTTGGGCCATCAATCGAGGAAAATCCGGCAATGACAATTATTTCCGCCGTCATCGCCTGCGGCCTGCTTTCAATCCTTTACGCCATCTGGGCGACACGTTCGGTCCTTGCGGCCGATCAGGGCAATGCACGCATGCAGGAAATCTCCGCAGCTATCCGCGAGGGCGCACAGGCCTATCTGGCGCGTCAGTACACCACCATCGCCATCGTTGGCGTCGTCGTCCTCGTGCTCGCCTGGTGGCTGCTGTCCATCACCGCCGCGATCGGCTTCCTGATCGGTGCAGTGCTTTCAGGCGCCGCCGGCTTCATCGGCATGCATGTCTCCGTTCGCGCGAATGTTCGTACGGCGCAGGCCGCATCGAACAGCCTCGCTGCCGGCCTCGACATCGCGTTCAAATCGGGCGCCATCACCGGCATGCTGGTTGCTGGCCTGGCCTTGCTCGGCGTTTCGATCTACTACCTCATCCTGACCCACTTCATGGGCCTCCAGCCCAATGATCGCATCGTCATCGACTCGCTGGTCTCGCTCGGCTTCGGCGCATCGCTGATCTCGATCTTCGCCCGTCTCGGCGGCGGCATCTTCACCAAGGGCGCCGACGTCGGCGGCGATCTCGTCGGCAAGGTCGAAGCCGGTATTCCCGAAGACGATCCGCGCAACCCGGCCACCATCGCCGACAATGTCGGCGACAATGTCGGCGACTGCGCCGGCATGGCCGCTGACCTGTTCGAAACCTATGCGGTGACCGTTGTCGCCACCATGGTTCTGGCTGCCATCTTCTTTGGCGGTACCGCCGTTCTGGGTGCAGCCATGCTTTATCCGCTCGCTATCTGCGGCGCCTGCATCCTGACCTCGATCGTCGGCACCTTCTTCGTCAAGCTCGGTTCCAACGGCTCGATCATGGGCGCACTCTACAAGGGCCTGATCGTCACCGGCCTGCTGTCCATCGTCGGCCTCGGCGTCGCCACCCATGTCACCCTCGGCTGGGGCGAGATCGGCACCGTCGCCGGCATGGTCATCACCGGCAAGAACCTGTTCATATGCGGCCTGGTCGGCCTCGTGGTGACCGGTCTCATCGTGGTCATTACCGAATACTACACCGGCACCAACAAGCGCCCGGTCAACTCTATCGCCCAGGCGTCGGTCACCGGTCACGGCACCAACGTCATCCAGGGCCTTGCGGTCTCGCTGGAATCGACGGCGCTGCCGGCGATCGTCATTGTCGGCGGCATCATCTCGACCTATCAGCTTGCCGGCCTCTTCGGTACGGCGATCGCCGTCACGACGATGCTCGGTCTTGCCGGTATGATCGTTGCGCTCGATGCCTTCGGCCCGGTCACCGACAATGCCGGCGGCATTGCCGAAATGGCCGGCCTGCCCAAGGAAGTGCGCCAGTCCACCGACGCGCTCGACGCGGTCGGCAACACCACCAAGGCGGTGACCAAGGGTTACGCCATCGGTTCGGCCGGTCTCGGCGCACTGGTGCTGTTTGCCGCCTACTCTAACGACCTGAAGTTCTTTGCCGCCAATGGCGACAAATATCCCTACTTCCAGGGCATGGGCGAGATCTCCTTCGATCTCTCCAACCCATACGTCGTCGCTGGCCTGATCTTCGGCGGTCTGATCCCGTATCTGTTCGGCGGCATCGCCATGACGGCCGTCGGCCGCGCGGCGGGCGCCATCGTCGAGGAAGTGCGCAAGCAGTTCCGCGAGGATCCGGGCATCATGGCTGGCACCTCGAAGCCGAACTACGCACGCGCGGTCGACCTGCTGACCAAGGCGGCAATCAGGGAAATGATCATCCCGTCGCTGCTGCCGGTGCTGGCGCCGCTCGTCGTCTATTTCGGCGTGCTGCTGATCTCGGGCTCGAAGGCGTCCGCCTTTGCCGCCCTTGGTGCCTCGCTGCTCGGCGTCATCGTCAACGGCCTGTTCGTCGCCATCTCGATGACCTCTGGCGGCGGTGCCTGGGACAACGCCAAGAAGTCCTTCGAAGACGGCTTTGTCGACAAGGACGGCGTCAAGCATCTCAAGGGTTCCGAGGCGCACAAGGCTTCGGTGACCGGCGACACGGTCGGCGATCCCTACAAGGACACCGCTGGCCCGGCCGTCAACCCGGCGATCAAGATCACCAACATCGTCGCGCTCTTGCTGCTGGCCGTGCTCGCGCACGGCTGATCAAAAGCATCCACTCGAAAACAGAACCCGCGGGAGCGATCCCGCGGGTTTTTTGTTGAAGCGATGACAACGTCGACCCTTCAGCGCTTCGCTTCGCCTGGGTCCTCCAGTGCGTGGTGTGCAAGCATCTCATCCAGGCTCGGCTCGCGTTTCCTTGGCCACGGCCACACCGGTGACCGATCCCCATAACAAAAACCCGCAGGATCGCTCCCGCGGGTTTTTGGTCGCCTGAGATGATGAGGCTTCCGGAATGAAAGCCGAAAGGAATTAGACGCCGCCGCCCGGAATGCTGGGTGCCAGCTTGCTGGCACCGTTGATGATCTGGCTGAGGAAGTTCTGGTCCTTGCCGCCGGTCGGTGTGGTGCGCGAGATGAAGTCGAACATCTTGCCGTCCTTCATCCCGTAATTGGCGATCTGGGTGACGCGGCCATCGGCGCCGAAATAGACCGCCAGCACATGCTGGTCAATCAGCCGTGGCTTGTCGAAGGCGACGTAGCGCTTGCGCGTCTGCGAAATGTAATAGAAGGCCTCGTTGTCGAAGGTCGCGGTCGTCGACGGCGTGCCGAGCGCCAGAAGCACCTGCTCGCGGCTCGAACCGACCGGCACCAGGTCGATTGCCTGCTGGTCTATGACGTAACCTTGCGTCAGCGTCTCACTTGGGCTGAGGTCGCCGATCATCTTGGAGGTGTGGCAGGCGGACAGTGCCGAAACGATCATCAGCAGCGAGATCGCGCCGGCGGGCCTGGACGAGAAGGTCGACTTGAAATTCAGCGCGCGCAACAACAACTCCATTAGCTGGCCGCAACTTGCGCTGGGCCGCGAAACCGGTAAACCAGCTTGCTTGCCGATGCAACAAGCCCACTTCAACAAACGGTCCCCAGGAGACCATCCCCAATGTTCCAGCGCTTTTTTGGCCGCGAACGCTACGCCAACCGCGCTATCACCGAGGCGCTTTACGCACAAATCGTGGCGGCGGCGCGGCAGACCGTGTTTTATTCCCACTGGAATGTGCCAGACACGCCGCTTGGCCGTTTCGAGATGCTGTCGCTGCACATGTTCCTGTTCCAGCACAGGTTGCGCGGGGAGGGCGGTGCGGCGCAAGAGGTCGCCCAGGTGCTGATCGACGAGTTCTTCCTCGACGTCGACCATTCGTTGCGGGAATTGGGCATTGGCGACGTGGGCGTGCCCAAACGCATGAAAAAGCTGGCAAAGATGTTTTATGGCCGAACCGCTGCCTATGACGATGCCCTGAAAAGAAACGACCATGAAGGGCTGACCGCGGCTCTTGCCCGCAATGTCCGGCCCGACGCGGGCGCCTGGCTGGAAGCATCGCTGCTGGCCAACTATGTTACCGACGCGCGCAGTCATCTGGCCGCGCAGACATCCGAATCGATTGTCTCCGGCACGCTGACCTTTCCCGCCGCCAAGGAGGTTGAACAATGAAGCATGTTGACCCGCAAAGCCCGGTCTCCTTCCGGGCAAACGTTACGCGCCTGCCGCAGAAGGGCCTGCCGCTGGTTATCGAGGCCGATGCCGCGCAGCGTGCGGCACTGGCCGAGGAGCACGGGCTGATTTCGGTCGAATCCTATCGCGCCGAGCTTCTGGTCGCGTCGTGGAAGCGCAATGGCGTGAAGATAAGCGGTCGCGTCGAAGCCGACATCACCCAGGCCTGCATCGTCACGCTCGAGCCTGTCGAGGCGCATATCGACGAACCGGTCGAAGCGCTGCTGCTGCCCGAGGATTCCAAGCTTGGACGGCAGGGTTTCGATGGTGGCGGCGAGATCCTGCTCGACGCGGAAGGCCCTGACAGTCCAGAGACATTTTCCGGTGACACGATCGATGTCGGGGCAATCGCCGAACAGTATTTCGGGCTCGCCATCGACCCCTATCCGCGCAAGCAGGGCGCATCGCTCAACACCGGCAGCGAGAACGAACCGGCGGAGAATGAATTTCAGCAAAAACTGCGATCCTTGCTGGGAAAATCCTGAAAAGCTCGCCCGCGACGGAAAAGTCGGTTGTGCGGCAGCCCAAAACCGTTATTTTCGCCGAACCTTCGCGGTCGCTAAAGCGACCTGCCGCCTAACCGTGAGATAAATACCGCGTGATCAGGATTTCCATCGATGCCATGGGCGGCGATCACGGACCAGCCGTGGTCATTCCAGCGCTCATGACGGTCGCGACCCGTCGTCCCGACATCCGCTTCGTCATCTTCGGGCGTGAGGAGGTCGTGCGCCCGGAGCTTGCCAAATTTCCCAAGCTCGCCGAGATCAGTGAATTCTTCCATTGCGAAATTGCGGTCAGGATGGACGACAAGCCGAGCCAGGCGCTGCGCCACGGCCGCTGGAAGTCATCAATGTGGAAGGCCGTCGAAGCGGTCAAGGCCGGCACGGCCGACGCCTGCATTTCCGCCGGCAACACCGGCGCGCTGATGGCGATGTCGAAATTTTGCCTGCGCACCATGGCCACCATCGATCGCCCGGCGATCGCAGCCCTTTGGCCGACATTGCGCGGCGAAAGCGTGGTGCTGGACGTCGGCGCGACCATTGGGGCCGATGCACAACAGCTCATTGATTTTGCCATTCTCGGCACCGGCATGGCGCGCTCGGTCTTCGGCATAGCCCGGCCCAGCGTCGGCCTGCTCAATGTCGGCGTCGAGGAGATCAAGGGCCAGGAAGAGGTCAAGGAGGCCGGGCGCATGCTGCGCGAAGCCAACATGGCCTCGATGAACTATCACGGTTTCGTCGAGGGTGACGATATCGGCAAGGGCGTGGTCGACGTCGTCGTCACCGAAGGCTTTGCCGGCAACATCGCGCTGAAGACGGCGGAAGGCACGGTGCGCCAGATCGGTGGCTATCTGCGCGCCGCGATGAGCCGGACTCTGATGGCCAGGATCGGCTATATCTTCGCCAAGGGCGCCTTCGATCGCCTGCGCGAAAAGATGGATGTCGGCCGCTCCAATGGCGGCGTTTTCCTGGGGCTGAGCGGCATCGTCGTCAAAAGCCATGGCGGTGCTGATTCTGACGGGTTCGCCGCCGCGATCGAACTCGGCTATGACATGGTCCGCAACAACCTACTCGACCGCATCGAGGCCGATCTGGACCTGTTTCATGCGCGCAACCCGCGTGCCCTGTCAGCTAGGAAATCCGACGTCGTCACCGACGCAAAGGAATAGGAAAGAACTTTGATCAGATCAGTCGTGCGCGGCACGGGCGCCGCGCTGCCCCGCCGAATCATGAAGAATGCCGATTTCGAAGGCATGGTCGAGACCTCTGACGAGTGGATCGCCCAGCGTACCGGTATTCGCCAGCGACATATCGCTGGTGACGACGAGACCACGGCTTCGCTCGGGGAAGCAGCGGCACGTGCCGCACTTGCCAATGCGGGCCTCACGCCCGCCGACATCGATCTGATCGTGCTGGCGACCTCGACGCCAAACAACACATTCCCGGCCACCGCCGTCGAGATCCAGAACCGGCTCGGCATGCATCACGGCTTTGCCTTCGACCTGCAGGCGGTCTGTTCGGGCTTCGTCTATGCCGTGACCACCGCCGATCTCTACATCCGCGGCGGCCTGGCCAAGCGTGTCCTGGTGATCGGTTCGGAAACATTCTCGCGCATCCTCGACTGGAGCAACCGCTCGACCTGTGTGCTGTTCGGCGACGGCGCCGGCGCCATGATTCTGGAAGCAGGCGAGGGGGCGGGCACGATCGCCGACCATGGCGTTCTGGCGGCCAGCCTGCGCTCCGATGGCACGCACAAGGACAAGCTTTTCGTCGACGGCGGGCCGTCGACCACGGGTACGGTTGGCCATCTCCGGATGGAGGGTCGCGAAGTCTTCAAGCATGCGGTCGGCATGATCACCGACGTCATCGAGGCGACGTTCGCGCAAGCCGGTATCTCGGCCGATGATCTCGACTGGTTCGTGCCCCACCAGGCCAATAAACGAATTATTGACGCTTCCGCCAAGAAGCTCGGGATAGCTGAGCAAAAGGTGGTGGTTACGGTCGATTTGCACGGTAACACCTCGGCTGCTTCCGTGCCGTTGGCGCTGTCGGTGGCCGTCGCCGACGGCCGCATCAAGAAGGGCGATCTCGTCCTCCTGGAAGCGATGGGTGGCGGCTTCACCTGGGGCGCTGTCCTGGTTCGCTGGTAAGTGCCGAACGGTCCAGTTTCGGTCCTTGACCTTGACGGATCAATTACTTAGGCTCTGCCGTTGTTGTGCCGAATTTTATGTTTTGAGCTGATGGGACGGTCGCATGGGGGGAAAGACACTTACGCGCGCCGACCTTGCCGAGGCAGTTTACCGGAAGGTCGGCCTGTCGCGCACTGAATCGGCCGAGCTCGTCGAAGCGGTGCTGGATGAAATCTGCGAAGCCATCGTGCGCGGCGAAACGGTGAAGCTGTCGTCCTTCGCGACATTCCACGTCCGCTCCAAGAACGAACGCATCGGCCGCAATCCCAAGACCGGCGAGGAAGTGCCGATCCTGCCGCGTCGGGTGATGACCTTCAAGTCGTCGAATGTGCTGAAGAGCCGTATCTTGCGCTCCCATCAGAGCGGCAAGGCCAAAAGCGGCAAGTAGTCCATTGCGCGGTTGAAAACTGCCGCCGCCATGACGCCGGGCTTGAATATTGCTTCATAAACCGCTGAAATAAGCCCCGATTCGGCAGGTAGGCCGGATCATCGTCCAGCGTGAGGATTCGCCCATGGACAAGAGCCCCGACGCCTTTCGTACCATCAGCGAGGTCGCCGAAGATCTCGATCTGCCGCAGCATGTGCTGCGTTTCTGGGAAACGCGTTTCAACCAGATCAAGCCGATGAAGCGCGGCGGCGGCCGTCGTTACTACCGGCCGCAGGATGTCGAACTGATCAAGGGCATTCGCCACATGCTCTACGACCAGGGCTACACCATCAAGGGCGTGCAGAAGCTGTTGCGCGAGAACGGCAACCATTTCCTGGTTGCCATCGGCAATGGCGACATGGCCGCCGTCGAGGCGATCTCACAGCGAAGGCAGGCTGACCAAGTGCCGCTGACGCCGGCGGCCCAGCCGCGTGGCATGGACGACGAACTGGTCGGCCAGCCGCGGGTGAAGCCCAGCCGCCGCTTTTTCGGCCTGGGCAAGAGCGACGAGGACGGTCCGGTGCAGCCGGATGCATCGAAACTCTCGCGCGACAACAGGGCCTTGCTGCAGGAGGCGCTGTTCGACCTCCTGGAATGCAAGCGCCTGCTTGACCAGGTGCGCTGACCGCAGCCCGACGCGACATCGATAGTTCGAAACCGGAACCCGTCTTCCGGTGAGGCGTTACGTTTCCTTCTGCAAGTGAAGGAAACACATCATGGCATCATTTTCGACCCTCTCGGACATCGATCTCGACAGGCAGGTCGCGGTTCTCAGCAAGGAACTGGCCAGCTTGAAGAGGGCTGTGGCGAAGCGAGGCGGCGCCTACTACGAGGACGGTCGCGATGCCGCGCTCGACACCTATTCCGATCTTGCCGGCCGCCTGCACGATGCCATGCCTGCAATCCGCAAACAGGGCAGGGTGATCGAGAAGTCGGCCCGCGACCATCCGGCGGCTGCCGCCGCGGTGGGCCTTGTGGTGCTCGGTCTTGTCGCCAGTCTGCTGTTCAGCCGGCGCTGAATTCTAAAACCCAAATCCCACAGATACGAGCAAGAAGAAGTGACGGCTCGCCCTAAGGTGATCCGTCATTTTCCTTGCGATCGGCCATGTCTGTTGTCGCTCCGGCATCTGGCGAGGAGCGTGTCGGCATAGAGGCGCCCAGCACCTCTGTGTCGCCGGCGCAGGAATGCGGATTGGTCAAGCCGCCAGGGCCGCTCGATTTCGCCGGTGAACGCCGGATTGGTGGTGGTGCCATAGCCAGCGCCGGGATAGACGACGATCTCACCGGCGTCGCGCATTGGATTTGCGTGAATTGTCGATCCGCGATCGAGCCTCGCGGGGCGGAGTAGCGGGCCTTGGACAGGAAGCCAAGGCCGGTCTTCTCGGTGGCGGTCTGCGGAGCTTAGGCCTTGTTTCCGATCACATGGTGGTGGTGGCGGTGATGATGGTGGTGGCGGACATGGTGGCGATGATGATGGTGGTGACGATGGTGGTGACGATGATGCTTTGCCATCGGGGCGGCATCCGCACTCGTCGCACCGATGACGGGCACCGTGAAAGCCAATGCAACTGCAAGCCCGAGGGCCGAGAGGAGGGACTTCTTCATGGATCGTTTCCTTTTGTTTCGCGGGCGTATGGATCGGGGCGATAGCCCGGCCGCCGCGAATGGAATTACGCGCCTAAATTTTTTCGTCAGTATTTCCCGATTGTAGAATTTTGTTTCTGTACTGTTTCTGCCCAATTCAGCCTCCCGCCACCATGCACGGCAAGATCGAGAGGCGGCCATTGGCCGCCCGTCCCACTACATCGGCGGCACGACGCCGTTGTTTCCGACCACGACGCGGCTGGCGCTCAGCGCGCCGTCACTGCCCCGCTCAACGGTGACAAAGACCGTCGCACCCGGCTTGAGGTCGGTCGGCGTCGCCGGCGCGAAGGTCACGACGGGCGTGGTGTCGGGGATCGAAATCTTCTTGGTCTGGCCATTGTCATAGGTCAGCGTGACCGATCGCCCGCTTATGTCGGTAACGTCGGCGACTGTGCCGTTGGTCATCCGGCTGTTTGGCTGCAGGTCCCAGGGGCGGTCACCCTCGCCAGTGCCTTTCAGCGCGGCCGGAAAGACCACCACCTCCAGGGCGCCGCTGCCGCCATCCGCTTTCGAAACGGAGGCAATGCCGAGGAAATCCCCCTGCTTAATGCCCTTTGCCGAGGCGTTGGCGACGCCCGAGATCTTCCAGCCGGCCTTGAGCTTGATCGCGTCGGTATCGCCCCGGCGGGTTTTCACGGTGAGCAGCGTGGGCTCAAAACTGACCACCGTGCCGCGCACACGCAGCGCGTCTGCGGCTTGGGCGGCGCCCGCGCCGGCGACGGAAAGGCTGGAAATCGTGCCGAGCACGACCATGACTGTCTTCAAGTTCATTGCAAAAAATCCTTCCGGGAACGAGCTGGCTGGAACCGGATGGTTTCACGCCAGCGACCCGGAGATAACGAATGGGCGCGGCGAAACTGCCGGCAAAAGCCCGATCAGGCCTTCAAAACAACTTGATCGCGACGTGTACGCGAGAGGATCGCGCCAAGCACCTGGTTCACGATCCCGTGACGGCCCTTTTGGCTCTTGGCAAATCGCCGGCGAGAGGGCATCTTCCCGACCGTCTCAGGCAACACTCCTCATTTGATCAAACTCTTTCAGTCATGGAGTTGCCAATGCCCCATAATGCGAAAAGCGAACCCCACTCCGAACCGGCAACCAACGGGAGCGGGCCAGATTACAACACCCTCAGAGCGATGCGGGAGACCCGCGGTTACAGCGTGGAAGAGCTCTCCCTGACATGCGGCCTGGCGGTGGACGAAATTGAGGATATCGAAAGCGGGAGAGTGACCGACCCGTCGAAGCTGCGTCGTATTGTGTCCGCGCTTCACCTTCCCCAGGAGGCCCTGATCACCCCGGCTGCGCCGACGCCGGCGGCGCAAGGTCGATCGCTGGCTTAGATCCGCACCACGCATTCCAAAGAAACCCGCCAAGGCTCAGCGGGTTTCTTTGTACCTGCCGCAGCCTCTGCTTCAGCCTGGGGCTTGCCGATCCGTCTATCGCACGTGCTTATGCGTGCTGCGGCCGTGGCTGCTGGACCGTAATCCGCCGTCCATAACGTTTTTGAACCGTCGGTTTTTCGATATGAGCCTGGAATCCGTTCGTGCCTTCTTCGCCACCCATGCGCCCGACATCCATGTCATCGTCACGCAGGCGAGCTCGGCGACGGTGGCCCTGGCGGCTGAGGCGCATGGCGTGCTGCCGGCCCAGATCGCCAAGACGATCTGCCTGCGCGTCGGCGACCGCACCATGCTGGTGGTGACCAGCGGCATCGCCAGGCTGGACAACCGTAAGTTCAAGGACCAGTTCGGCGGCAAGCCGCGTATGCTCGACGCCACCGAGGTTGTCGAAGCAACCAGCCATCCGGTCGGCGGCGTCTGCCCGTTCGGCCTGCCGGCGCCGCTGCCGGTCTATTGCGACGTGTCGCTGCGCGAGTTTGAAGAGGTGGTGCCTGCGGCAGGCGCCACCAACGCCGCGGTGCGGATTGCACCGCAGCGCATGGTCGATCTCACCGGCGCTGAATGGGTGGATGTCTGTCAGGGCTAGGTTGAGGTCCCAGATTGGGCGTGAACAGCTGGCGCGGACACCGGCTGACGACGGCAGTCACAGCCTACCATGCCGATCAGAATTTGTAGCTCAAGCTCGCGGAAACCGTATGGGTGCTTGGCTTCAAGATGGTTGGCCCAAGCTGGTCGTTCGCAAAATCGTGACTGCCGAAATGAGCATATGCATAATCGACGCCGACAATCCACTTCTCGTTGAGCGCATAGTCGACACCGGCGCCAATGGTCCAGCCAATGTAGGTTCGGCTTTGAGGATCGCTGCGATCCCCCGTGGTGGAATAGAAGACGTCATCTGCGTGCAGAAAAGCGATGCCGCCCTTTACATAAGGCATGAACCTATCTGCCGCGTAGCCAACCTTTGCAACAATGTGAGCTTGCCAGTCCGAGTGTACATTGATCTCTTCGTCATCAAACGTACTGTCCGCACCCTCGTTGAAAACTGCAACCAGCGATGCCTCGCCGCCGAGTACGAAATTGTTCGCGAACTGATAATTGTATCCGACTTTGCCACCAATTTCGGCTGACGTGTTGTCGGCATTGTAGCCGGAAGGATCGTAGTTCGGGATGTCGAAATCGCCCTTCAGGTAGTTCACCCCGGCGACGATACCCACATAGCCCCCAGTCCAGATGAAACCGGCAGGCGCCACATCCTGCGATGGCACATTGATGATCGGGTCGGCGGCAAGCGCCCCGCCCGTGAGGGCCAAAAGCAGTGCTGAAGAGAGAATGATCGTCTTCATGATATCCCCAAGGTTCTACGCTGCTTAATCTACACACCAGCCCAAGCTTGAAAAGCGCTTCCATGTGATTGGAAACGTTTGGAATATGAGCGTTGTGAAACTGCCACACATTCGTGAATCGATTTGAACTCAAGGTTACAAGCGATTCAACGCGCCAATCGGCTTCCATCTCGTGCCGCCGACAGCCTCAATTCGTGTCTAAGAGCTGGAATTTTTGGTCTGTGCTACCCTTCGGGTGCCCGGAAAGGGTGTCTCGTGGAAAGGCGGAAAGGACTTCGGGGGCAAGTCCTGCTTTGAATTGGTCGGAGTGGCCGGATTCGAACCGACGACCCCTTGACCCCCAGTCAAGTGCGCTACCGGGCTGCGCTACACTCCGGACCGGTCGCGATGTATCGTGATAACCCCGTGCGGGTCAACCGAATTCCGCGACTTTTATCCCGCTGCGATTGCCGGTGCCGGCGAGCCCTGCAAGGCAGGCCGCAACAGCCGCTGATGGCTGTATTCCAGCGCGATGGCGCCCCAGATCAGGCCGAGCAGCAGATAGACGTGGCGCCAGTGGTCGATGTCGATGAAGGTGCCGAGCCCGATATTGCCGATAAAGGCGACATAGGCGCACAGGAGATAGGGCTGCCACGGCCGGTCGCGCAGCAGGATGCGGAAGCCGGCTGCTATCGTCCATAAGACGAGCGCCAGGAACGACACGAAGCCGAGCCAGCCATAATCCATCAGCATCTTCAGCCAGATGTCGTGGGTGTCTTCACCGAAGATCGTGCCGAAGACCAGCGGGCCGATGCCGAACGGATGCTCCATCGCCATTTGGAAGCCGATGCCGTAGCGGGCGAAACGGCCGAGGCGGGCGGTGTCGTAGCTCTGTTCGAGATGGGCACGGTTGGAGAACATCTCCGACACGCCGGGCAGCTGCAGGATGACGATCATGGCGACGACCAGCAGCGCCAGTGCTGCAATCGTCATCACCACCACGCGCAGCCGGAACTTGCCGCTGGCGCTTTGCAGGAACAGGCAGCCGGTGAGCAGGACGGCCGAAACGGCGAACATGCCCCAGGCACCGCGCGAGAAGGAAAAGAAGATGCCGGCGGTGATGATCAGCAGTGGTACCGCCAGCAGCGGCATGCGTGTCACCGGTCCAGTCAAAAGCAGATAGAGCAGATAGATGCCGGGCAGCACCAGGAAGGGGCCGAACACGTTCGGGTCCTGGAAGGCGCCGGCGGCACGATCGTATTTGGTGAACATCTCCGCGCCCGGAAAGGCATGGAAGTAGCCTGCAATGCCAAGCAGCGAGGTGGCCACGGCCGAAACCACATAGGCAATGAAGATCAATCGGTAGAGGCCCGGCTGTACGGCGGTGATCGATGCGAAGAACACCGCGCTGAAGGCGAGAAACAGCGAGACGGCGAGATAGAGCGGTGTGTTGGCGAGGTCCGCCATCTGCGTCATGGAGATCATGCCGCCGATGTTCATCGTCACCAGCAGCACCAGCAGCGGCGTGGCCGCGCGGGAAATCCGCAAGCCGAAAAGCGCCCAGATGGCAATCAGCCCGGCCATGTAGAGCTCATAGGGCGCCGGCTCGCTGATGACGAAGCCGGACAGCAGAATGCCGAGGAAGACCGCGCCCGAGGAAATCAGCGCGACCAGCTTGGCGTTGACCGCCGCGCGCGGCAGATCATGGCTGATCGCGCTCAATAGGCGTTTTCCGTGTTGAGCAGCCGGAGCGGCGTGAGGAACAGGATCCGCAAATCGAACAGCAGCGACCAGTTCTCGATGTAATAAAGATCATACTCCGTGCGCATGCGGATCTTCTCGTTGGTGTCCATCTCGCCGCGCCAGCCATTGATCTGCGCCCAGCCGGTGACGCCGGGCTTGACCTTGTGGCGGGCGAAATAGCCGTCGACAACCTCGTTGTAGAGCAAATTATGCGACTGTGCGGCGATGGCATGCGGGCGTGGACCGACCAGCGACAGCGAACCCAGCAGCGAGTTGAAGAACTGCGGCAGCTCGTCGATCGAGGTCTTGCGGATGAAGCGGCCGACGCGGGTGACGCGCGGGTCGTTCTTGGTCACCGTCTGCTTGGCGGTCGGATCGGCCTTGTCCGTATACATCGAACGGAACTTGTAGACCTCGATGATCTCATTGTTGAAACCGTGCCGCTTCTGATGGAACAGCACCGGCCCCTTGCTGTCGAGCTTGATGGCGATGCCGGTCGCCAGCATCACCGGCGAGAACACGACGATGCCGATCAGGCTGAAGACAATGTCGAAGGCGCGCTTGGCGACCGAATCCCAGTCGTTGATCGGCTTGTCGAAGATGTCGAGCATCGGCACCGCGCCGATGTAGGAATAGGCGCGCGGGCGAAACTGCAGCGCGTTGGAATGCGCCGAAAGCCGGATGTCGACCGGCAGCACCCACAGCTTCTTCAGCAACTGCAGAACGCGCGATTCGGCGGTCAGCGGCAGCGATACGATCAGCATGTCGATGTGGGCGATGCGGGCGAATTCGATCAGTTCCGAAATGGTGCCGAGCTTGGGGTAGCCGGCGACGATGGGCGGCGAGCGCTTGTCGCCGCGATCGTCGAAGATGCCGCAGATGCGGATATCGTTGTAGGGCTGCTTTTCGACCGAGCGGATCAGGATTTCCGCCGCCTTGCCGCCGCCGACGATGACGGCGCGCCGCTCCATGCGGCCATCGCGCGCCCAGGCCCGGATCAGCTTCGACATCACCAGCCTGAGGCCGAAGATGAGAACGAAGCCGATGACGAACCAGCTGCCGAACAAAAGGCGCGAATAGTCCTGCGACATCTTCATGACGAATGCCGTCAGCGCCATCAGGGCGAAAGTGCCGGCCCAGACGAGCAGCACGCGGCCGAAATTGGCGATGGGCCGCATCAGGGCGACGATCTGGTAGCAGTCGGTGACGTCGAGCAGCACCACGGCAAGGAACGAGCCCGCTGCGATCGTCACCGGATATTGCCAGGCGAGATAGTTGAAGAACCCGACATAGTGGAAATAGACGGCGAGTCCGGACAGGAACAGCAAGCCGAATTCGACCATGCGCAGGACACCGCTGACCATGATCGGCGACATCGTATCGCGCCGGTACTGCGAGGCGACCTGGCGGGCGACATCGTTCATGCCGCTTGGCGTGTCGCCGTCGGCCGGGCCGTCGAATTTACGCACCGCCTCTGCTGAAAAGCGGCGCGCGGGGTCGATCTCGTTCATGAGGGCTTTCCGCAAGCTTCCCCCCGGTCATAGCAAAAGAGAGCTAAGAAACCCTTGAAACAACGCATGGCTTTGGAACGGCTTGGTCCTGCGCCTACCTGTCGAGCGCGGCGAAATAGGCCTTCTCGATGTCGGCGGCCATCACATCGGCGCCGAAGCGTGCCTTGAGGTTGGCGCCGTCGGGCATCAGGACGCGATAGGCGGCGGGGTCGGCCAGCGCCTGGCTCATCCTGTCGGCGAGCTCGATCGGGTCAGGTCGGATCAGGGCAGGCGAACCGGTGTCGAATATCTCCGGAATGCCGCCGACCGCGGTTGCGATCATCGGCTTTCCCGCGGCAAGCGTTTCCAGGACGATATAGGGCATGGCTTCGGCGCGCGAGGGAACGATGATAAGCGCGGCAAGGGCAAAGGCCTCCCTGGCCGGCATCGGCGGCAGGAAGCGGACATGGCGCTCGAGCCCGAGGCGTTTCACTTGCCCGTGGTAACGCGGAAGGTCGTCGCCGTCGCCGACCATCACCGCGGTCAGCGCGCGGCCGAACCGTGGGCCGGCGAGCGCCAATGCGTCGATGAAGATGTCCGGCCCCTTCAGGTCGCGCATCATGCCGATATAAAGCAGGTCGGCTGCGTCCGGCGCGGTGATCACCGGCTCGAATTCAGTGGCGCGCAGGCCGTTATAGACGAGGGTGTTGGGAATGGGCGGCTCGCCGACCTTGTGGCGATAGGTCCGCCGCTCATAGTCCGAGACAAACAGCAGATAGTCGGTGAAGCGAGCCATGAAGCGCTCGAGCGCGAAGAACAGCTTTCCGGTGGTCGTGTTCTCGTCATAGTGGAGCGAGCCGCCATGCGGCGAATAAAGGCGGGCTACGCGAGACCTTGATACCCGCAACAATGAGCCGAACAGACGGGCATAGGCGCCACCCTTGGCGCCGTGCCCATGCAGTACGTCCGGCCGCAATTCCTTGATGATCCTGTACGTGCGCCAGGCCGAGGCAAGGTCGCCGGGACCGACGTGGCGCTGCATCGGCGTGCGATGAATGCCGAGCGCCAGCAAGTCCTTCATCTGCTCGAACAAATGTTCCTCGAACGTGCCGCCTGTCGTCGAATCGCAGACGATGCCGACGGAATGCCCGGCGGCGACCTGCGCCTCGGCCAGGTCGCGCACATGCCGGAAAATTCCTCCGACGGGTGAGCGAAAGCAATGGACGATCCTCAGCCTGTCCGCCACGTGGTATCTGTCAGAACAGACGTTCGCGGACGTAGACCGTATCGCCCGGCAGCAGCGGATCGGAGGTGACCACGCGGCCGGTCATCACCTTGCCATTGATGTCGCGGGTGATGTCGACGCTTTCCTGGTTGGCGCGCGGCGTGAAGCCGCCGGCAATGGCGATCGCCTTCTGCACCGTCAGGCCGGGGACATAGGAGTATTGGCCGGCGGCACCCACTTCGCCCATGACGAAGATCGGGCGGTAGCGGTCGATCTCGACCGAAACGTCGGGATCGCGCAGATAGCCTTGCCGCAATTTGTCGGCGATCTCCTTTTCCATTTGCTGCGCGGTGTGGCCGCGCGCTGGTATGGCGCCGACAAGCGGGAAGGAGAGATATCCGGATTGATCGACACTGTAGGTGTTGGTCAGCCCGTCCTGCTCGAATACGGTGACGCGGACGCGGTCGCCGGCGCCAAGACGGTAGGGCTGATCGAGCACCTCATGGAAGGCGGCCGGCGTCGGCCGGTAGCTGGAACAGCCAGCCAGCATCGATACGGCAAGCAGCGCGCGAAACAGGGAAGCAGTGCTTTTCATGGCCGGACAGGTACCTTCGACTGGTCGCTGCAACGTCGCAGCAACTCTAGGGATCGAGGTCCGTTATCATCCTGTTAGGGTTAATGGCCGGTAAAGGGAGCGGCCGACACGTGGCGCATCGGCAAGAGTTTTTGTGATTTTTGGCGGTTTTGTTTGTCACCCGCCAGTAAACCCTAACGGAAACTTACCACGATCTTAACGGCTGAGTTACCATAGTTGTTTACGGTGCGTGCTGACCAAGTATCGGAGTAGGGATGCATGTCCGTTCAGTCCGCGGCCGCAGATGTCGATGTCGATCTCAGGCAGCTCTTCGCCAGCCTGGCGAGGAACTGGCTGCGTATAGTCCTCGTCGTCCTGTTGGCAACCGGGCTGGCCTTCGCTTTCGCCTCGCTGGCAACCCGGCACTACAAGGCCGAGACGCAGGTGGAGATCGCGCCGCGCGAATCCATCTACACGCGGCCGGCCAGCAACAACAACGACACCGACAAGCCTATTCTCGACGAACAGGGCGTCGCCACCCAGGTCCAGATCATTTCCTCCAACGAAATCCTCAAGCAGGTCTCGCAAAAGCTCGGTCTGGAAAAACTGCCCGAGTTCAATGAAGCGCTCGACATGTCGGCGCTGAGCCGCGCTCTGGTCCTGGTCGGCCTGAAAAGCGACCCGATGGAAATTCCGACGGAAGAGCGCGTGCTCAAGAAAATGCACGAGAAGCTCAACGTCTATGGCGTCGAGAAGACCCGCATCATTGCCATCGAGTTCTCATCGGAAGATCCCAAGCTCGCGGCCGCCATACCAGACGCCATCGCCGCCGCCTATATAGCGGGGCAAGGGGCGGCCAAGCTCGAATCGAACAGCGCCGCCGCCGACTTCCTGGCGCCCGAGATCGCCGACCTGCAGCGGCAGGTCAAGGATGCCGAGGCGAAGGTCGCCGCTTATCGCGCCCAGTCCGATCTTCTGATGGGTGGCAACAATTCGGTGCTGGCCACCCAGCAGCTTTCAGAACTGTCGAGCGAACTGTCGAAAGTGCGCGCCAACCGCGCCGCTGCGGAAGCGACCGCCGACGGTGTGCGCAGGGCGCTGCAGAATGGCGGTTCGCTGGATGCCGTGCCGGAGGTTCTGTCATCGGACCTGATCCAACGCTTGCGTGAGCGACAGGTCGAATTGCGCTCCAACATCGCCGATCTGTCGACGACACTGCTTGGCAATCATCCGCGCATTCGCGCGCTGAAATCGCAACTGTCCGATCTCGACGCGCAGATCCGCAGCGAGGCCCAGAAGATCATGAAAGGCCTGTTGATGCAGGCCGAGACCGCAAAGGCCCGCGAGAACCAGCTTGTCGCAGACGTCAACACGTTGAAGGCCGCTTCGGCGCAGGCCGGCGAACAGCAGGTCGATCTCGACGCACTGCAGCGCGACGCGACCGCCAAGCGACAGCAACTCGAGCTCTACCTGACCAACTACCGCGAAGCGGCATCGCGCCAGGATCGCAACTATCTGCCGGTCGACGCCCGGATCGCCTCGAAGGCTTCTGTTCCCTCCGAGGCCTATTTCCCGAAGGTCGGGCCGATCGTCGGCGCGGCTTTCGCCGCATCGCTGCTGATCATGGCCATCGTGACGCTTCTGCGGGAGCTGTTTTCAGGCCGCGCGATGCGGCCGGCGAGCGGTTCCCGTTTCGAACGGATCGATGAGGTCGCAATGCCCCATGTGGCGCAGGCGCCGGTCGCCAAGCCATTTCTCCGCCAGGAGCCTGCCGTTTTGCAGGAACCCGTCGTTCGCCAGGAGCTGCCTGAACCTGCGGATGAAGCAGATGCGGAGCCCTATGCCGCCGCGATGCCGGCCATGGCCGAGGCGCCGGATGTGGTCGCAATGCCCGCAACTGCGGCGACAGAGCAAACGGCTGTCGAGCCCGAACCGGCGCGTTCCACCTTGGGCGAGATCGATATCGAGAAAGCTGCCGAAAAGCTGATCTCCAGCGGTGCGGCGCGCGCCATATTCGTCTCGCCGGAAGGCGACGAGGCGGCTGCATCCGCGATCCTGGTGGCGCGCGAGGTCGCCGACGCCGGGCTGCGCGTGCTGTTGCTGGACCTCACCGCGTCGGGGGCCGCCTCGCGGCCGATGCTGGACAGCGGCCTTTTCCCGGGCATCACCAACCTGCTCGCTTCGGAAGCGCAGTTCAGCGACGTCATCCACGCCGATCTCTACTCGGACTGTCACGTCATTCCCGTCGGAACCGCCGATCCGGTTCGTGCCATGCGTGCCGCCGACCGGCTGCCGATCATCATGCAGTCGCTGACGACAGCCTACGACCTGGTCGTGGTCGAGTGCGGACCGGCCGACGCGCAAGGCATCGGCCGCCTGACCGGCGATGCCACCGAGGTCTTTCTCTCCATGCTGGAGGCCGACGATGAGGTGACGCAGGCTGCGGTCAAGCTGATCGAGAACGGCTACCCCGACCTGACGCTGGTGACGCCGCTCGGCCACGAACCGCCCGGCAATCCGGTCCCGGGACGGCGCACTGCCGCTGCCTGAGGGAGCCGCGGATCGCTTGGCGGAGCCGTTCAGCGGTTCGCCCGATCTATCCCAGTTCCAGGGTCGTTACGCCGAACACCCTTTGCAGGTCCAGTTCCGGGGCAGGACCTTTGTACATGCGCGTGGTGGTGAAGGTCGGCGCAAAGCCGGCCGCATCGAGCGCAGTTATGAAGCCGGTGTTGTCGGCGGGGACGTCGATGTGCAGCTCGCCACCGTCACAGGCACCGGCCAGTCCCTCCAGGAGTTGCAAAGCGGTTTCCATATCGTCGGCAAACAGCGGGCCGATCTTGAAGCCGGATCGACAGCGGCGCGCCACGCCAAAGCCGGTGACGCCGCGCGAACCGATTGTCGCCAGCCCATGATGCGGTTCCTGCAGCCATCGCTTCAGGAAGGTGCCTCGGGGCGCCGGAAAACAATGGGAGTCATAGGCGATGACATCGGACAGGAGCTGCGTTGTAATCATCCGCAACCCATCGTCCCTGACCGCCGGGCCTGCCTTGCGCCCGGTGAAGCGGATGGTCTCGTAGGCCGGTGCGAAGCCCTTGCGCCGGTAATTGGCCTGCTGCTCGGCGACGCCGTCAAGGCCGACGGTCCGGCCAGCGAGCCTTTTCATGCCGGCGTCCCACACCGTCTTGCCGTAGCCCATGCCGCGCATGTCAGGCCGGGAGATGTAGAGGCCGATGAAACCGAATTCGCTTCCATAGGCCACGGCCGAAATTGCCGCGGCCATGTCGTCGCCGACAAAGGCGCCGATGAAGCCTTCGGGGTCCGCCGCCTGGAGCATCGCCGGGTCTTCAAGACCTGGGTTCCAGCCTTCCGCGGCCGCCCAGTCGACGAGAAGCCCCAGTTCCTGCAGGGACAGTGTGCGGATGATCGGCTTCATGGCGTCAGCTATCTTCTTCCGAGGGCGCTGCCTGACCGGCGGCTTTGCGGCGCAGCACCTTGGTCAGCTTCCAGATCATCGGGCTGTTCTTGACGAAGGCTTTCAGCCGCGCGCCTTGCCGAAGCGTCAGCGCCAGCATGCGGCCCTTCACGGTCAACGGGACCAGCACTTCGAAATGCCGCGTTTCGATATCGCACCACAGCCGCTTGTAAGGCTCATCTCCGACCGAAAAGTCATAGACCTCGAAACCGGTCTCGCAGGCTTCCTGGATGTTGTCGAAGAACAGGAAGTCGCCGGGGCTGGCGTGCCCGAGATCGTCCTCGGCGATCGCTCCGAATTCGCAGATCAGGCGTTTGCCCGAGCGGCTTGAACCGGTGATGGCGCGCAGCTTGCCGGCAACCTCAAGTCCGTGCAGCACGAACGAAGGCTTGTCCTCGGCAAGCGCCTGCATGAACAGCGCGCGGAAGAAGCCGCGTACCTGCGCGTCGCCAAAAACATTGGCGATGCCCATCTTGCGGAAGCGGAGCTCCTTCATCTCGAAGAAGGCGTCGAGCAGCGTGTCCACCTCGTCCGGGGTGCGGGCCTCGATGCGCCGATAGCTGCCTACGGCCTCGAATTTCCGGATCTGCGACCGGTGCTTCTTGCGTTTGCGTTTGCCGCTCGCGCGGGAAAGCAGCGCATCGAAGCCGCCGGCGAGATCGACGGCCAGCGACAGATTGGGGCTGGAAAAATGGTCGAGCGATGCGAGCGGATTGGCGACGCCGTCGAGATCGGGCAGCAACCGCTCGAGCGCGACCAGATCGATGTCCGGGCGTGCCTTGGCGATGGCCGCCAGTACCGATCGGAGGGCCGGTATATCCGCCTTGGCCAGCCAGTTCGGGTCCGCGGCGACGAAGTTGCCGTTGGCGTGGCGCCCACCCATGAAGCGGGCGATCCGGAACAGCCCCTTGGAGGCAACCTCCAGCGCCAGCGAAAAAACCGGTTTGCCCTCGACACTCAGCGTCGCGACAAGCAGGTCCGGTCGTGTCTCGGCCGCCCAATTCTGGACCCAGGCAGCACTCTGCGCCGGCCCAAACAAAGCCGAGCGGCAGAACTCGGCATAGGCCGCGAGTCCGTCCGCGGACGCCACTGAAATCGACAGGTCGGCATGGTCCCGTGGCAAGGCCCGCGACGATGCCTCGGTCGCCGCAAGCCGATTGCCGTCGAATGACGCAGTTGCGTCAACCATACCTCAATCCTTAGGGCGTATTGATCGCGATTTGGGGGTTCGCATAGGCGCATTCCGTGCTTGGATCAGCCTAGGCGCAAAAGGTGAATGAATGATCGACGGCGGGGAGGCAATCCGGAAACTGGCGCTGAACGTCGCCCGCTATACCGGCCTTGCACCGCTGGCCAAGCCGTTCATCGGCGGCATTGGCGCCATCCTGATGCTGCACCGTGTTACCGCGACGCCGGAAAAGCCGGACAGCGTCAACCGGCATCTGAATATCGCGCCCGGCTTCCTTGACGCCATGATCGCCGACATGAAGGCGCATGGCTATGCCTTCGTCTCCATGGACGAAGCGGTGGAGTGCATCAAGGTGGGCGGCAAAGGCGGTCAGTTTGCCACGATCACCGCCGACGATGCCTATCGCGACAACATGGTCGAGGCGCTGCCGGTGCTCGAGAAGCACGGCGCGCCGATCACCATCTATGTCGCGCCCGGGCTGATCAACGGCACAGCCGACCTGTGGTGGGACGTTGTCGAGGACATCGTCAACGCGCGCGATACCCTCACTCTGACGCGGCTGAACGGTCCCCTGACAATCGATTGCTCGACCCCCGCGAAGAAGCTGCAGGCCAATGCACGCCTGCACGCCTATCTCACCGCCGAAATCCGCGAGGAGGACCTGCAGGCTGTGTTGCGTGACCTAGCTCGCGCAAACGGCATCGACTCCGACGGCCCACGCTTGCGCACATTGATGAGCTGGGATGAAATCCGTCGCATCGCCGCGCATCCGCTGGTGACGATCGGCGCCCATACGATCAACCACAGCAACCTGAAGCGGCTCTCCGAAGCCGATGCCCGGCACGAGGTTGGCGCCGTGCGCGCCATGTTGCAGGCCGAACTGGGCGAAATGCCCCGCCATTTCGCTTATCCCTATGGCTATGCCAGCGCCGTCGGCTGCCGCGAAGTGGGCTTTGCCCGCGACGCCGGCTATACCTCCGCCGTGACGACGCGCCACGGCGTGCTGCGCGCCGAGCATGCCGGGTTCCTGCACGCCTTGCCGCGCATCTCCGTCAACGGCCGCTACCAGAGCCTCGCCCACATCCGCACCATGCTGTCGGGCGTGACGACGCCGCTCGCCAATGCCGGCAAGATGGTCGTCACCATCTGACGCTGGCGGTTTCGCCTAGCGCTTGGCTCTCGGCTCCAGCATCAGCCATTTGATGATGCCCATTGCCGGCAGCACCCAGAGCAGGCCGCTGAGCAGGAAGAAAAGGAAATGCACCCACGGACCCGACTCCGACAGCCGGGCGACCGCGAAGATCGATGCGACCAGCGCATAGACGATGACCAGCGCCACCAGCAGAAACATTCCGATCAGCTTTTTCAGACGCAGGGGCATGGTTGGTCTCCTGATCGAGCATGCCGGAATTTGCACAGGCGGCTTGGCAGGCTCAAGGGGTATTGGCCTCGCATATGCCTTGAGGCGAGACTGTGCAACCGGTGAGACGCGGCGCGACGGCGTGCCGCGCCGTATGGTCTTGCCAGCACGGGTGCGATGGTCCACCAATCCGCCAAATCAACCTGCCGGGACAAGATCATGGCTGCCATATCAGCTGCCGCGCCATACGTCGCCCGCGACCGCGACCTGCATAACCGGGCGCTGCTGCGCGGCTGGCTCTATGTGGTGCTTCTGGTGCTGTTTGCGCTGGTGCTGGTCGGCGGCGCCACCAGGCTCACCGATTCCGGCCTGTCGATTACGCAGTGGAAGCCGATCCATGGCGTGATCCCGCCGCTCAACGACGCCGAGTGGCAAGAGGAATTCCAGCTCTATCAGCAGATCCCGCAATATGCCGAGCTCAACAAGGGCATGAGCATCGAGGCCTTCAAGTCGATCTTCTGGTGGGAATGGGCGCACCGCATCCTGGCGCGCAGCGTCGGTCTGGTCTTTGCGTTGCCGCTGCTGGTTTTCTGGGCGACGCGCCGCATCGAGCGCGGCCTGGGCCCGAAACTCGTGGGCATTCTCCTGCTTGGCGGCCTGCAGGGCGCCATCGGCTGGTGGATGGTGGCTTCAGGACTGGTCGACCGTGTGTCCGTGAGCCAGTACCGGCTGGCGACCCACCTGACGCTTGCCGCGCTGATCTTCACCGCCACCATGGTGGTCGCGCGAGGGTTGGCGCCGCATTCCGAGCCTGCCGCCGATGGATCGACGCAGAGGCTGGCCGGCTTCATCGTGCTGCTGGCGCTGATCCAGATCTATCTCGGCGGCCTGGTCGCCGGGCTCGACGCGGGCTTGAGCTACAACACCTGGCCGTTGATGGACGGCAAGATCATCCCGGGCGATCTGCTGATCCTCGATCCGGCGTGGCGCAACTTCTTCGAAAGCCCGAAGACGGTGCAGTTCGTCCATAGGCTCGGCGCCTATACGGTGTTCATCGTGGCCTTGTGGCACATGATCGCCACGCGCCAGCGGCTGCCTGGCTCGACACATGCGCGACGCGCGACGTTGCTGTTTTTGGCTGTGCTGGTGCAGGCCTCGATCGGCATCGGCACGCTGCTGATGCATGTGCCGCTGCATATGGCGCTGACCCATCAGGGATTTGCGCTGATCGTGCTGGGCTTTGCAGCAGCGCATTGGCGCGGCACCAAGGGCGCCTATCCCTTGCCGCATGCAATCGCGCTCAGGGGCTGATCCCGAGCCGATCGACCGGTCACATCCAGAATTCGCCAGTTACATCCAGAATTCGTTTGAAGATGTCGTCTTGTCGCCGTCGAATTCCGCCTGCCGCAACGCCGCGGCGGACGGCGCGGACTGGTCCTGAGCGGCTTTGGCTACCTTGTCGGCGGCCTTGAGCGCATCGAGCCTGGCCTGGGCCACGGCGATATCCTGCTGCACCTGGGCAGCCTTTACCTGATCCGTGATCGCCTTGGCCTGGTCTTCCAGGTCCTGGATCTGCTTTTCGAGCGCGGCCTCCTGGGCTGCATTGCTCGAGGAACTCGACGAGGAATACTGGGCTGCCTGGGAGGAACCCGAAATCGCGCTGACCATGACAAATCCCGAAGTGGAGCCGAGGCCAGTCAGTAGCCCATCGCTGTGAACAAGCGATTACCGCACCGCAGCCCCGCGATCACAAGCTTGCCCGCACCGCCCGGATCGCCCCGGCGATCGACAATTCGCGGTTCTCCTCGACCGCATTGTCGTCCTCATGATGCCAGGCAGCCGACAGGCAACCATAGGCGATGGCATGATCAAGGACGGCTGGTGGCGTCTGGCCCAGTGTTTTGGCGAAGATCTCGGCCATATACGCGATCCGCTCCGGATCGAGGCAAAGCTCGTCCCGGTCGAGCGGGTTGTAGAACATGTTCGCGGCGTCGAAGCCGGGGTCGCCGAGAACGCCCTTCGGATCGATGGCCAGCCAGCCGCGCGGCCCGTGCAGGATGTTTTCGTGATGCAGGTCGCCATGCAGGGGCCTGATATCGTGCGGATTGGCCAACAGTCGATCGGCGATGATGGCGGCCTCGACATAGAGGCTGTCATGGCCCGAATCGCGGTCGATTGTCGCCTTCTTGAACAGGCTTGAAAACCGTTCCCGGAGCGACTGAAGCTCGGGCGGGAAGGGGTCTTTCCCCTGTGAAAATAGTTTCGCCATCACCTCGGCCGCGATTTCGGTGGCGGCGTTGTCGCCCTGTCCGTCGAGCACCTCTGAAAGCAGGGTTTCACCCGCATATTCGAGCAGCATGCTGTGGCCGTCGCGGCCGAGCAGGCGCACCGCGCCTTCGCCGCGCCGCCAGGCGAGATAGTGCTCGCCGCGCAACTCGTCGGCGACATCATCGAAAGGCTTGAGCGCCTTGACGATCGCCGGCGATCCATCTTCGCGCAAAACCTTCCAGATGCGGCTCGAAAAGGTCTCGGCAATGAGTTCGGGCGCGCTGACGTTCCAGCGCACCGGAAAGGCGGGCGTGTCCATCAGAGGCCGAGCATCAGGTCCATGTTCTGCACGGCGGCGCCCGAGGCACCCTTGCCGAGATTGTCATAGACCGCCAGCAGCAGGGCCTGCGCCCGTTTGTCATTGGCGAAGACATAGACCTTCATCCGGTTGGTGCCGTTGTAGACCTCGGGATCGATCTCCGGCATGCGCTCCGAATGCGCATAGGGCGCCACCTCGACCACGCCGCCCTTGATGGCGGCGAAATGGTCGGCAATCGCCGCATGCAGCTCCGCACCGGTCGGCACATGGTCGAGGCCGCCAAGCTGCAACGGCACGACAGTGATCATGCCTTGCGCGAAATTGCCGACCGCCGGCTGCATGATCGGATCATGCGACAGCCTGGCATAGGCCCTCAATTCCGGCACGTGCTTGTGCTGAAGGGTGAGGCCGTAGGGCAGGAATTCCGAGGCGTCCTCGCCCTTGGCGACATAGTCCTCGATCATCGGCCGTCCGCCGCCCGAATAGCCCGAAATGCCGTTGACGGTGATCGGGAAATCCGCCGGCAGCAAGCCGGCGGTGACGAGGGGCCGCAACGTCGCGATCGGTCCCTGCGGCCAGCAGCCTGGATTGGCGACGCGTTTTGCCGAGGCGATCGCCTTTGCCTGGTCCTTGTCCATCTCGGCGAAACCATACGCCCAGCCTTCCGCCACGCGATGCGCGGTCGACGCATCGATGACTTTGGTGGTGTCGTTGGCGATCAGCGAGACGCTTTCCTTCGCCGCGTCGTCGGGCAGGCACAGGATCGCGACATCGGCGGCGTTGAGGAACTCGGCGCGTGCCGCCGTTTCCTTGCGGCGTTCGGTCGGGATGGAAATGATCTCCAGATCACTGCGCTCGGTAAGCAGCGCCCTGATCTGCAGGCCTGTGGTGCCGTGTTCGCCGTCGATGAAGATTTTCGGTTTCATGGGTTGATCAAATTCCTTGATATTTCAAGACTATATGCCCTGACCTTGAATCACTGCGGCACCATTGTGGTTGCCGTTGTTCAACTCTTCAAGCCGGGCCTTTCGCTCAGCCAGCAGGCCGAGATATTGCATAGCCACCATCGAGCCGGCGATCGCCGTTATATCGGCGTGATCATAGGCCGGCGCAACCTCTACGACATCGGCGCCGACAATATCGATCTGGTTGAGCTGGCGCAGCGTTGACAGGATTTTCGCCGAGGACGGTCCGCCGGCGACCGGCGTGCCGGTTCCCGGCGCATAGGCCGGATCGAGGCAGTCGATGTCGAAGGTGAGATAGGTCTTCTTGCCGCCGGTGCGGTCGACGATGGCGTAGGCGATATCGGACGCCCGCATCTCCTCGATTTCATGGCCATGGAGGATCTTGATGCCGAACGTGTCGGGCGCATGGGTGCGGATGCCGATCTGGATCGAACGGTCGGGATCGATGATGCCTTCCTTGACGGCACGGCCAACGAAGGATCCGTGGTCGATGCGCTTGCCGTCGTCCGGCCAGGTATCCTGATGGGCGTCGAACTGCACCAGTGCGAGCGGACCATGGATGGCGGCATGCGCCTTGAGCAGCGGCCAGGTGACGAAATGGTCGCCGCCGAGCGTCAGCAGGAAGGCGCCGGATTTGAGGATCTTGGCCGCTTCGCGCTCGATCGTGCCGGGGGTCTTCTGGTGATTGCCCGAATCGAGCAGGCAATCGCCATAGTCGACGACCGCCAGATGCTCGAACAGATCGCGTGAAAACGGATATTGCGGGTCGTTGTCGAGGATCGCCGAGGCGCGGCGGATGGCCTGCGGCCCGAAGCGGGCGCCCGGCCGGTTGGTGACGGCGGCATCGAAGGGAATACCCCATACCACAGCATCCGCGCCCTTCACGTCCTTGGTGTATTTGCGCCGCATGAACGACAGCGCGCCGGAATAGGTCGGCTCGAACGCGGCGCCCGTTTTGGAACGGGCGGTGAAGGCGTTGTCGATGTTGTTGTTCGCCATTACGGATCCTCGTTTTTCATCGGGTTGCAACAACTACAGAACCGGCACGGAAGATGCCAGTCACAGCTTGGCGAGACGGAATGGCGCTGCCCGAGTGCCACGGCAAGACAGGATTGTATCATCATGACGCAGACCGCGTTTCTCAACCCCACCCGTGCCGCGGCGTCGACCCACACCGGCACGGTCGCCGGTGAACGCTTCCTGGTGCTCGATTCGTGGCGCGGCATCTGCGCGCTTCTGGTGGCGCTGTTTCACTTTCCGACCGCTTCGACGATTTCGCAAAGCGCCTTCATCGGTTCGTCCTACCTGTTCGTCGATTTCTTCTTCGTCCTTTCCGGCTTCGTCATCGCCAGCAGCTACGGCGATCGGCTGAACCAGCCGGAACAGGTCGCGCGCTTCGCACTGGTCCGTTTCGGCCGCATCTATCCGCTGCATCTGTTCATGCTTGCCGCTTTTGCCGGCTTCGAGCTGCTGCGGCTGATGCTGCCGCAACTGCATGGAACCGGGGCTGCCCCCTTCACCGGCGGCTTCGACCCTGGGAGTCTGCTTGCCAATCTTCTGCTGCTGCAAGGTGTCGGCTTCGAGGATCAATTGACCTGGAATGCGCCAAGCTGGAGCATTTCCGCCGAGTTCTTCGCCTATCTCCTGTTTGCCGGCGTGGTCTTCGTCGCCGGCGCGCGCGCCTGGATATGGTTCGTCGCCGCCGCCGTCACCGCGCCGCTGTTCCTGCTCGGCTTCTCGACCCATCATATGGATGTGTCCTTCGATTTCGGCTTCATCCGCTGCCTGTACGGCTTCTCGCTCGGCGCCTTGCTGGCCTGGTTTCAGCATGATTCCATTGCAGGGGCGCGACAGGCCCTGGCCAGGGGTGGCCCTCGAATGGCCTGGACCCTTGCCGAGATCGTCATGGTGGCCGTCATCGTGCTTTTCGTCTCGCTGGCGGGCGACAATGATTTTGGCATCGCGGCCCCCCTGGTGTTCGCGCTGGCGCTGTTTCTGTTCGCCCATGAAGGCGGCTGGATCAGCGGCTTGCTGAGAGCCCCGTTCATGCTGACCCTCGGCGCGCTGTCCTACTCGATCTACATGGTCCACATTTTCGTCCAGGCGCGCATGATCAACGTCGCCGGGCTGGTCGAGCGCAAGCTCGGCCTCGGCCTGATCGGCGACTTCACGCTGCGCGGCCAGCCTGCCACCGGCTTCGGTACCGGCTGGATGGGAGCGGTGGCGATCGTCGTCATGCTCGCCGCCACCATCGCCGCCTCGTGGATCACCTGGCGTTTCGTCGAGATGCCGGCCATGGCGTGGTTCCGCAGGCTCTCAAAACGCATCTGACGCGCACTCCCCGCGAACAACCGCTAGCCGGCTTCGTTCACCTGGATGTCACGAGGGTCGCCTATCCCGATTTCGATCCGGCAAGGAGCGATTCTCGATGCGGACCCTTTGGCTGAGCCTTCTGCTTTACACGGCCCAGGCAGCCGCCTCTGGCCAGGCCTTTGCCGGCGAGACCCGCGCCAGACAGATACTCGACCGCTTCGAGCATGCCAACCAGTGGCGCGACCACGTCATGGTGGCAGCGCATCGCGCCGGCAGCGTGCAGGCCGGCAAGACGCTCTATGCGGAAAATTCGATTGCCGCTGTCGAAGGCTCGATCGCCATGGGCGCCGAAATCGTCGAGGTCGACATCAGGCGCTCGAAGGATGGCGAGTTCGTCGTCATGCATGACAGCTGGCTCGATCGCACCACGACCTGCAAGGGCGAGGTGGTCAAATACACACTGGCCGAACTGAAGACCTGCAGGCTGGTGGTCGAAGGCACCGGTGCGGTGACAGGTGAAACAGTCTCGACGTTGCGCGAGATGCTGATGGCGACCAGAGACCGGATCCTCATCAACCTCGACAACAAGCTCGACGTCGGCGATCTCTCGGGCATGATCGCGGTCGCTCGCGATCTCGGCATGGCCGACCAGGTCATCGTCAAGGAGAACCTGTGGAACCAGAGCAGGATCACCACGGTCAAGGCCGCCATGGATTCGATCGGCGTGGGCTTCCAGTTCATGCCGATCATCGCCGATGACGCTGTGCGTGATGCCGGCTTCGCCCGGACGGTCGACCATGCCTTTTCGCCGCGCGCAATCGAGCTGATCAACTGGCGGGCAGGCGCCGAGACGCTGACCGAGACCGGCGGACCGTTGTTCAGCACACGCATGCGCGCGGCCGCGGTGAGGGGAAACTGGCATATCTGGGCCGACACCTACGCCATCGCTGGCAAGCCGGGCGGCTTCCTTGCCGGCGGCCGCGGCGACGAACTGGCGGTGCAGGCCAGCCTGCCGCGCGAAAGCTGGGGTTTCTGGGCCGATCGCGGCGCCACAATCATCCAGACCGACGAGCCGAAGGCGGCCATTGGCTGGCTGGCGGTGAACGGTTTTCGCGTGCCTTATGCGAACGAGGCGCGGCCGGTTGAGCCGGCGAATACGGCGAGCATCAATTAAGCGGCGGCTGCAGTAGCCAATCTCCCCCCTCGTGGGGGAGATGCCCCACGAGGGGGGAGATTGGCTAGCCTCAGGCCGCCTTAGCCATCCCATCCAACTCCCCCAGCACATCGTCCGAAAGCTTGAGTTCGGCAGCAGCGAGGTTTTCCCGCAAATGTCCGACCGACGATGTGCCGGGGATCAGCAGGATGTTGGGCGCGCGGCGCAGCAGCCAGGCGAGCGCGACCTGCATTGGCGAGGCGCCGAGCCGCGCCGCGATTTCCGACAGGGTGGAGGATTGCAGAGGATTGAAGCCGCCGAGCGGGAAGAACGGCACATAGGCGATGCCGTCGCGGGCAAGGTCGTCGATCAGGGCGTCGTCGCCGCGATGCGCAAGATTGTACTGGTTCTGCACGCAGACGATCTCGGCGATCCCGCGTCCTTGCGCGATCTGGGCCGGCGTCACGTTGCTCAATCCTATGTGCCTGACCAGGCCCTGTTGTTGAAGCTCGGCCAGCACGGTGAGCGGCGCTTCGATCGATCCCTCGGCTGGACCATGGGTATCGAACATGATGCGTAGGTTGACGACGTCGAGCACATCGAGCCCGAGATTGCTGAGATTGTCATGCATCGCCTGGGTCAGCGCTTCGGCAGAAAAGGCCGGCAACCACGATCCATCCGCGCCGCGCCGGGCGCCGATCTTGGTGACGATGACGAGATCGTCAGGGTAAGGCGCCAGCGCTTCGCGGATCAAAAGGTTGGTGACGTGCGGGCCATAGAAGTCGCTGGTATCGATATGGTCGATGCCTTGCGCAATCGCCTCGCGCAGCACGGCCAATGCCGTGTCATGGTCCCTAGGCGGTCCGAAAACGCCGGGACCGGCGAGTTGCATGGCGCCGTAGCCGAGCCGCTTCACGGTATGACTGCCGAGCTTGAAGGTGCCGGATTGTTGGATGTTGGACATGATTGATCTCCTTTGAGGAGGCAGAGATAGGCGCTGCCCAATCTCGTGATAATCCGGTACAATCCACACAGGCCGTGCGGAATGGCGAACAATGATGGACCTCAGCGATCTGAACGCCTTCGTGGCGGTGGCGCGCGCCGGCGGTTTTCGCGATGGCGCGCGTGCGAGCGGCGGCAGCGCCTCCGGGTTGAGTGAGGCGGTGCGTCGGCTGGAAGTGCAGCTCGGTGTCAGGCTGTTCAACCGCACGACGCGCAGCGTTGTTCCCACCGAGGCGGGCCTCAGCCTGCTGGAGCGGCTCGGCCCGGCGCTGTCGGAGGTGGAGGCGGCGCTGGACGTGGTGAACGGCTTTCGCGACAGGCCGGCGGGCTCGCTGCGTCTCAATGTGCCGGTCAGCGCCGCGCGGTTGATCTTGCCCGATATCGTGCCGGGTTTCCTCGCCGCCTATCCCGGCATCCGCCTGGAAGTGATCGCCGATGAGAACTTTGTCGATGTGCTGGCGGCCGGGTGTGACGCCGGCATCCGCTATGACGAGCGGCTGGAGCAGGACATGATCGCGGTGCCGATCGGACCGCGCGTGCAGCGCTTCGCCACCGCCGCCAGCCCTGCCTATCTTGCTCGCCATGGGCGACCGCAACACCCGAGCGACCTGCTTGGCCACTCTTGCGTGCGCGGGCGCTTTGCCAGCGGTGCGATGCTGCCCTGGGAGTTCGAGCGCGACGGTGAGGTGGTGCGGGTCGATCCGACAGGGCCGCTGATCGTGCGCATCGGCGGCGCGACCGATCTTGCCGTCGATACGGCCATCGCGGGCACCGGCATCATCGGCCTCTTCGAGGGCTGGCTTCGCCCTTACTTCGAAAGCGGCGCGCTTGAGCCCATTCTCGAACCGTGGTGGCCGAGTTTTCCCGGACCGTTCCTCTATTATCCCGGCCGGCGCCTGGTTCCGGCCCCGCTGCGGGCGTTCATCGACTATATCAAGGGCGGCAAGGCCTGACCTGTTTTGTGACGGCGCCATCAGCCCACCCGGCACTACGCGCCGACCTGCCCATCGAGGGGAGGTCGCGCCGCAGGCGCGGATGGGGTGACTGCCGAGCCGCAAACAAAAAGGCCGCCCGGAGGCGGCCTTTCGATGGTCTGAAGCTGCGGAGCGTTTAGCGCTTCGAGAACTGGAACGAACGACGGGCCTTCGCCTTGCCGTACTTCTTGCGCTCGACGACGCGGCTGTCGCGGGTCAGGAAGCCGCCCTTCTTGAGCACGGCGCGCAGCGTCGGCTCGTAGTAGGTCAGCGCCTTGGAGATACCGTGACGCACGGCGCCAGCCTGGCCGGAGAGACCGCCGCCGACAACTGTCGCGACGATGTCGTACTGCCCGGCGCGGTTGGAGGCGATGATCGGCTGGTTGAGGATCATCTGCAGGACCGGACGCGCGAAATAGGTCGCGAATTCCTTGTCGTTGACGATGATCTTGCCGGAACCCGGCTTCACCCAGACGCGCGCAATGGCGTTCTTGCGCTTGCCGGTGGCATAGGCGCGGCCCGACTTGTCGAGCTTCTGGACGTGGACGGGGGCCGCCGGCTGGGTATTGGTGTTGCCGGTGGCGGCGCCCAGTTCTGCGAGCGAGGAAAGCTCAGCCATCTTATGCGACCTTCTTGTTCTTGGCGTTCAGCTTGGCCACGTCGAGCACGACGGGCTGCTGGGCGACATGCGGATGCTCGGCACCTGCATAGACGCGCAGGTTCTTCATCTGGCGACGGCCGAGCGGGCCACGCGGGACCATGCGCTCAACGGCCTTCTCGACGACACGCTCGGGGAAACGACCCTCGAGCAGCTGGCGCGCGGTGCGCTCCTTGATGCCGCCTGGGTGGCCGGTGTGCCAGTAATAGACCTTGTCGGTGAACTTCTTGCCGGTGAACACCACCTTGTCGGCATTGATGACGATGACGTTGTCGCCGTCGTCGACATGCGGGGTAAAGGTCGGCTTGTGCTTGCCGCGAAGATGATTGGCGATGACAGTGGCCAGACGACCGACGACGAGACCTTCGGCGTCGATCAGGATCCACTTCTTCACCACATCCGCAGGCTTCTGCGAAAAGGTTGTCATGTTTTCTGCTCTCGGTTCTGACCTTCATAAGAGAAGGCGTTTCTTGTTGCTTGGATTGTCGGAAGGACGCTGCCCGCCGCCAATAACAAAGCGGCGGCCTTTGCGGGCCGCTGCTTCGTGAGGGGCTTATAGGCGAGGGTGTTTGTGGCGTCAAGGTGCACGAAACGGTCGATAGCAGGTAAAGTAGTGCAAAAACAATAGTTTAGGTGAAAGGTATTATTTTACCACATCGCCATTTCGCTTTGGCGGGATCGAATAGGTGCCGGTGGCGTGCGCCACCGTGTGTCCGTCCGGGCCGGCGACGATGTCGATATCGAACACCATCAGGCTTTTTCCCAGCTTCAGGATGCGGCAATGGCCGTCGATCGGTCCGGCCTCGGCCTTGCGCACGAAATTGATGTCGAGGTTGACGGTAACCGAGAGCGCATCCGGCCCGGCATGGCTGAGCACGCAGACGTAGCCGCCAATGTCGGCCAGCGTGAACAGCGACGGGCCGGATACGGTGCCGCCGGAACGCAAATGCCGCTCGCCGGCGTTGAGGCGCACGGTGCAGCCGCCAGGGAACACGTCGATCGCTTCGAAATATTTGAACTGCTCATTGAGTTGCGGATAGACCGTTTCCATCAGCGCATTGACTTGTTGCGCGGTCAGCACCGGCTTCAAATTGGTCTGGGCGGGCATGTCGGGTTCTCGTTCTTGTGTGTACCTGTATGAGCGCAGCGCGGCATTTCTGGCAACCTTCGTGCCCTGGCGCAAGCGATGGGTGTTGGACGAAATCCGATCCGGTATTAGATACTCTGGCAACCCCGAGCGGAATCGCGGAGACCTTATCCATGGCCGAAATCCTTGCCATCAAGCCTGCTGCCGTCGACGGTCCGGTTGCCGCAAGACTGGACAAGGGCGTGCTGCGCCTAACGCTTGCCAATCCGCCCGCCAACGCGCTGTCGTTGCCGGTGATGACGGCGCTGACGGCCGAACTCGAGCGCGCCAAGGCCGACAAGGCCGTTCGCGTCATCGTCTTGTCGGCGGCCGGCAAGGTGTTCTGCGCCGGCCACGATCTCAAGGAAATGACGGCGCGCCGCACTGATGCCGATCATGGCAAGGCCTTCTTTGCGGAGACGTTTGCCGCTTGTGCGACGCTGATGCAGGCCATCGTGCGCCATCCCTTGCCTGTCATCGCCGAGGTTGACGGCCTGGCCACCGCCGCCGGGCTGCAGCTGGTCGCCAGTTGCGACCTGGCGATCGCCTCGCACGAAGCGACTTTCTGCACGCCGGGCGTCAACATCGGCCTGTTCTGCTCGACGCCGATGGTGGCGCTGTCGCGCAACGTCTCGCGCAAGCACGCCATGGAAATGCTGCTGACCGGAGAGACGATCGATGCGGCGACCGCCAAGGAGTTCGGCCTGGTCAACCGCGTCGTGCCGCGCGAATACCTGAATCAGATCGTAACCAAATACGCGCAAACCATTGCTTCCAAGTCATCTTTGGTGGTCAAGACCGGCAAGGAGGCGTTTTACGCCCAAGCTGAAATGGGCCTTGCGGACGCCTATGCCTATACGGGCCGCATCATGGTCGAGAACATGTTGGCGCGCGACGCGGAGGAAGGCATCGGCGCCTTCATCGGCAAGCGCAAGCCGGAATGGAAGGACGAGTAAGGAGAACGTCATGGAACCGCGCATCTCCATCATCACCATCGCCACCGACGATCTCGACCGCGCCGTGCGCTTCTACGAGGCGATGGGCTTGAAGCGGCATGCCGGCATCACCGACGGGGTCGCCTTCTTCCAGATGGGCGGCGTCATCCTCGGCCTGTTCCCGCGCGCCAGCGCAGAAGAGGATTCCGGCATCGCCTTCGCCGCGGCGCCATCGGCGGTCTACCTCGCCTACAACACCCGTTCCGACGCCGAAGTCGACGACGTGCTCGCCAGGGTGGAAAAAGCCGGCGGCCGCATCGTCAAGCCGGCCGGCCGCGCCTTCTGGGGCGGCTGGTACGGCTATTTCGCCGACGCCGACGGGCATATCTGGGAAGTGGCGCATAATCCGGCCTTTCCGATCGCGGAAGACGGCACGATTTCGCTGCCTGGCTGATGGCCCATCGCAAGCAGCTGACGCGGCTCAAGGCTCCCTATCTGAAGCGCATTCTGCTCGATGCCGTGCGGGTCGAGGATTGGGAAAAATATCCATGGAACCTGCCGCTGTTTCGCGGCCATAAGTTCGAACTCGAATTCACCACGCCGATCACCATCATCGTCGGCGAGAACGGCACCGGCAAATCGACGCTGCTCGAGGCCATCGGCGCGCTGGCCGGCTACGATGAAGCCGGCGGCGGCAAGGGCTACCGGCCGGTCGACCATTCCAGCGCCATCGACAAGAGCGGTGCCGCGCTGGCCAACGCATTTCGCGGCCACTGGCTGCCGAAAGTCACCGCCGGCTGGTTCTTCCGAGCCGAATCCTTCTATTCCGTGGCGCGCTATCTCGATCAGGCGGCGCTGGAAGATCCGTTCAGGCCGCCGCCGCCGGACTTCCTGTCCTGGTCGCATGGCGAGGGTTTTATCCGGTTTTTCGAGGAGCGCTGCCGCAGGCAGGGCATCTACATCCTTGACGAACCCGAGAGTGCACTGTCTCCGACGCGACAGATCGAGCTGCTCAAGATGCTGCGGCGGATGGACCAGTCGGGCACCGCGCAGGTGATCATGGCAACGCATTCGCCGCTGCTGATGGCTTGCCCCGGTGCGCGGCTGTTCCGCATCAGCCGCTTCGGGCTGGAGCCCGCCGATTTTCGCGATACGGACCACTTCCGCATGCTGCGCGATTTCAGCAATGACCCGGATGGCTTTCTCGACGAGGCGTTGTATGAGGACGAGGCATGAACCACGATAGCTACGACAACACCTACATCGCCGGCATCCTCAATTCGGTGAAGACCGTCGCCATGGTCGGCGCATCCGCCAACGATGTGCGACCGAGCTATTTCGTGCTGAAATATCTGCTGGCCAAAGGGTTTTCTGTGTTCCCGATCAACCCTGGTCAGGCCGGCAAGGAAATCCTCGGCCGGATGACTTATTCAAGGCTCGCCGATATTCCGGAGCCGATCGATATGGTCGACATTTTTCGTGCGCCGGCGGCGGTGCCCGGCATCGTCGACGAGGCGTTGCGGCTCGATCCCTTGCCGAAAGTGATCTGGATGCAGCTTGGCGTGCGCCATGACGAGGCGGCCGCGCGCGCCGAGGCTGCCGGCATCAAGGTGGTGATGAACCGCTGCCCCAAAATCGAATATGGCAAGCTGTCCGGCGAGATCGGCTGGACCGGCGTCAATTCCGGCGTGCTGTCGTCGAAGAAGCCGCTGATGCGCTCTGGCTTCCAGAGTTTTGGCGTCCGCCAGAAATAGGCGAGGGGCGAAAGCGCAAAATTATTCCGGCAAACGCCGTATTTTCCTGCCGCTTGATAGAAGGTCCTGCACGGAAGGGTATTTTCTTCTTTGCATTCGAGGCCGGGCTTCGCCAAGAATGCCCGGCGAATTTCAGAAGGTTTTTCAGGGAGGTTTTCAGTGACCCGCACGCCAGGTTTCAACACGCTCGCCGTCCATGCCGGCGCCAAGCCCGACCCGGCGACCGGCGCTCGCGCCACGCCGATCTACCAGACGACCTCCTTCGTCTTCGACGATGCCGACCATGCCGCCTCACTGTTCGGACTGAAGGCTTTCGGCAACATCTATACCCGCATCATGAACCCCACCCAGGCGGTGCTGGAAGAGCGCATGGCGGCCCTCGAAGGCGGCACGGCGGCTCTTGCGGTCGCCTCCGGCCATGCCGCGCAGGTGATCGTGTTCCACAATCTGATGCAGCCTGGCGACAATTTTGTTGCCGCCAACAAGCTCTATGGCGGTTCGATCAACCAGTTCGGCCATGCCTTCAAGAATTACGGCTGGGAGGTGCGCTGGGCCGACACCAACGACATCTCGACCTTCGAAAGCCAGATCGACGACAGGACCAAGGCTCTCTTCATCGAGAGCCTGGCCAATCCGGGCGGCACCTTCGTCGATATCGAGAAGATCGGCGACATCGCACGCAAGCACGGCCTGCCGTTGATCGTCGACAACACGCTGGCCTCGCCCTACCTGATCCGGCCGATCGAGCATGGTGCCGACATCGTCGTCCATTCGCTGACCAAATTCATCGGCGGTCACGGCAATTCGATCGGCGGCGCCATCGTCGATGGCGGCACCTTCGATTGGTCGAAGTCGGGCAAATATCCGATGCTGTCGGAACCGCGCCCCGAATATGGCGGCCTCGTCCTGCACGAAACCTTCGGCAATTTCGCTTTCGCCATTGCCGCGCGTGTGCTCGGCCTGCGCGATCTCGGCCCGGCGATCTCGCCGTTCAATGCCTTCCTCATCCTGACCGGCCTGGAAACCTTGCCGCTGCGCATGCAGCGCCACTGCGACAACGCCGTGACGGTTGCTGCCTGGCTGTCCAACCACCCCAAGGTTGCCTCGGTGAACTATCCCGGCCTGCCCAGCGACAAGAACAACGCCCTGCAGAAGAAATACTCACCACTTGGCGCCGGCGCCGTGTTCACCTTCGCTCTCAAGGGCGGCTATGACGCCGGCGTCAAATTCGTCGAGGCGCTCGAACTGTTCTCGCACCTGGCCAATGTCGGCGACACCAAGTCGCTGGTCATCCACCCGGCCTCGACCACGCACCGCCAGCTTTCCGACGAGCAGAAGGTCAAGGCCGGCGCAGGACCGGACACGGTGCGGCTTTCGATCGGCATCGAGGACGTCAACGACATCGTCGCCGACCTCGAACAGGCGCTTGCCAAGGTCTGATCTTTTTTACCCTCCTCCTTGTGGGGAGGGTCGGCGCGCAGCGCCGGGGTGGGGGTGAGCCGACGCGAAGCCGGCTCTTTCATGGAGGCAAGTTCTTGTCCGCGCATTACCTGACAATAGCGACTGACGCCGTCGAGCCTGAATCTGGCGCGCCGGCGCCGGACCGGCTGATCTCGGGCGATCCCAAATTCCGCACCTGGAATGTCGAGGAGCGCGACGGCGGCCTCTACGCCGGCATCTGGGAATCGACCCCGGGCAAATGGCGCATCGTCTATGACGAGTGGGAGTTTTGCCACATCCTGTCCGGCGTTTCGGTGATCGCGGAGGACGGTGGGCAAGCGCGCACCGTTCGGGCCGGCGACAGCTTCGTGCTGAGGCCCGGCTTCAAAGGCAGCTGGGAAGTGCTTGAAACGACTCGCAAGGAATATGTGATCAAGCTGTAGACCATGATCCCGAAAAGTGGAGGCCGGTTTCGGGTAAAGATCATGGTCGAACAACAACAGATGTGCGGATCAAACGATGCGATCGATATCGCTGTCCGAGAATCCGTATCGCGCCATCATCTGTCGGTGCCAGTCGCTGCCCACCAATTCATCGAGGCAAGCATCGATGCGCCGGAGCAGGGCTGAATTGCCTTTGGCGATCGCGAAGGCACCGGCCGACGGCTGCTTTTCAATCGAGGGAACCTCGACAAGTCCAAGCCGCATTTCGGGCCGCCGGGTCAGATAGCCTCGATGCGCCATGGCGACGCTGGCATCGGCGTGCACGACGCCGTTGGCCACTGCGTCCGCCGCATCCGCCTGCGTTGCAAACATCCTGATCTGCCCAGGCGCAATTCCGTTGTGCAGCGCCGTAAGGTGCTGAACCTGATCGTTTATGACACCAATCAACGCTGTTCCGTCCTCGGCAATGGATTGGTAGCCGCGAAAGCCGCACGGATTGTCCACCGCGACCAGCAACCCGTCCTGCAACGCCCATATCGGCCGTGTGAAGTCGACAAGCTGCCTGCGCTCTTCGGAGAAGAACAGGCCGGTCGTCATGGTCCAACGGCCCTCGACCAACCCAGGCAGCAGCTCAGCGAATTCGGTTTCGATCGGCTTAAAGCTCGCCAATCCGAGCATGTCACCGAGCCTGCGCGCAAGCTCGACGTCACAGCCTGAGACCTCGCCCGGTGCGCCGGTGAAGCAGAATGGCGGCTCTTCCAGGAAGGCGAATTTCAACTCGGTCATGTCAGGCAAAGCGTCGCCGTCCTATTTTGCCGGAAACTGGCTGAGGCAGCCCCAGGTTCGCGATCGTCAAAAGCCGACGGCGAGCGTTTCCAGCCCATGGAAGTGGTAAGTGTCGCGGAAGCTTGGGCTTTCGGCAAGATGCAGCTTCGGATGCCGTTCGAACAAGGTTTTCAGCGACACCTGCAATTCGAGCCGGGCGAGCGGCGCGCCGATGCAGAAATGGATACCGGCGCCGAAGGAGACGTTCTTCTGGTCGGCACGGTCGGGCCGGAAAGCGAGGGGATCGGCGAAGGCGCGCGGGTCATGATTGGCCATGCCAAGCAGCAGCCCGATCGTCTGCCCCGGCTGCACGACGATGCCGGGCGAGACTTCGATCTCCTGATAGGCGTAGCGCGTGAACATGTGCAGCGGCGCGTCGAACCGCAGGCATTCCTCGACCGTTGCCGCGGTCGTCTCGGGCGAGCCGAAGAAGCGGCTGACATCGCCCCCTTGCGCAAGGATCGAGCGGACGGCATTGCCGGTCTGGTGCACGGTCGCTTCATGGCCGGCATTGAGCAGCAGGATCGCCGAGGACACCATCTCGTCCTCCGACAGCTTTTGGCCATCCTCCTGCGCCGAGATCAGCAGCGACAAAAGGTCGTCGCCGGGATTCCTGCGTCGTTCGGTGACGTAGCCACGGAGGAAATCCGCAAATTCGCGCGCGGCGCGGTTGGCCGTCTCTTCGATTTCGCGGGTGCGGCCATGCATATACATGGCAACCATCTGGTGCGACCAGTCGAGCAGTTGCGGCCCCATTTCGACCGGCACGCCGAGCATTTCGGCAATGATGGTGATCGGCAAGGGCGCCGCGAAAGCAGGCAACAGGTCGACCGTCTTGCCTGGTTCGAAACGGTCGATCAGGTCGTTGGCCAAGGCCTCGACACGCGGCCGCAGCCTTTCGACCTGGCGCGAGACGAAGGCGCGGTTGACCAGTGTTCTCAGACGCGTGTGCACCGGCGGCTCCAGTTCCAGCATCGAATTGGCTTCGAGCCCGTCGAAGGCCCTGAGATGGCTGCGGTCCTGTCCAATGCCGCGGCTGTCTGGAATGCCGGCCGGGTTCTGGCGGCCGAAGCGGCGGTCGCGCAGCAGCCGGTTGACGTCGTCGAAGCCGCCAAAGCACCAGAAGCCGAATTCTTCCCAGAAGAATGCATTCGATACGCCATGCAGGAAAGCATAGGCATCATAAGGGTTTTGAAAAAAGGCCGGCTCGTGCGGGTCGAGCCGCAGGCGTCGAGTGGCTGGATCAAAGACCAGGGCGGGTGGCGTCAATTTGCTCATGCCAGACCAATAGCGCGGCTTGCCAGCCTGGTTCCAGACCGTATGTTGGCGCCCGCAATCGAATACGTTGAGCCAGCCGACCGGCTGCGGAAAGTCTGATTTGATGAATGTGATCGTTGTCGGCGCGGGCATTGCCGGTCTCTCCACGGCGTGGTCGCTGGTCAAGGCCGGCCACAGCGTTTCGATCGTCGAGCAAGGGCCGATCCCAAACCCGATGGCCGCGTCGGGCGACCATCATCGCATCATCCGCCGCGCTTACCGCGCGGGGACCGGCTATGGCCGGCTGATCACCGAAGCCTACCAGGCCTGGGACGAGATGTGGGCCGATCTCGGCGAAAGCCATCTTGATGCGCGCGGATTTGTCTGCGTTTCGCGCGAACCGGGCGACGAGGCCGAGGAATATCGCGAGGGCCTGGAAGAAGGCAATTTTCCGTTCGAATTGCTGGAGCCCGATGCAGCAGTGAAACGCTGGCCGTTTCTCGAAGCCGGCTCGTTTCGCTACGCCTATTTCTCGACCGAAGGCGGCGCCCTGCATTGCCGCAAGATAGCCTCCGGCATGGCAAACTGGCTGCGCGCCAACGGCGCCAATGTCTACGAAAACAGCAAGGTCATCGAAGTCGACGCCGAAGCCGGCCACATCGTGCTCGAAAGCGGCGAGACGATGCAGGCCGACCGTATCGTTGTCGCCGCCGGCGCCTGGGTGCTGAAACTGTTTCCGGAACTGGACGGCGAGCTGAAGACCTATCGAACCGCACTCGCCTATGTCGAACCGCCGGCCGACCTCAAGGCCGCCTGGCGGGTGGCACCGGTTGTCCTCGATGTCGGCGGCGCGATCGACGGCTATGTGATCCCGCCCTCCGGCGGCGCCGGCATGAAATTCGGGTCCGGGCTGCACAGGGTGCCGACCAGCGACGCCGATTGGAACCGTCAGCCGGTGGCGGGCGAGGGCGAGGCGATCCGCAACCTGTTTTCGCCGCCGATCGCGCGCATCGAGGAATACAGGGTGACCGAGGTGGTCACCTGCGCCTACACCTTCACCGAAGATGAGAAGTTCTTCGCTCACGAGCGAGGAAAATGCCTGATCGTCTCGGCCTGCTCCGGCCATGGCTACAAATTCGGCGCTGCGGTCGGCCGGCGCGTTGCGGCCGCGGTGGGCGACGGCGACATCGCCGGCCTGAAGACATGGCTGCGGGCGGAAGTGGCCTGAACGCCGCCAGGTTGAAGACTCACTCAGCGATTGATTTCGTCTGCGGCGGCAATGACTTCGGACACAATCGCCTGCACGTCATCTGGGGTCGTTCGGTGATTGACGAAACACGCGCGCAGCGCGAAATGGCCGTTGATCGTCGCATTCGACAGATACACCCGGCCGCGCGCGATCACGCGGCGCAGGATCGCTTCATTGTTCTTTGAGCGGTGGCGGAAACAGACTGCGCTTAGCGATACGGGTGCAAGCTGTTCCAACTCCGGCTGCGACGCGATTGCCTGCGCCAACATCTGGGCATGGTTGAGATCGCGGGCGATGGCTTCGCGATAGGCACGGCGTCCGTGATACTGCAGCGACATCCAGAGCTTCAGCGCACGGAAGCGTCGAGAGAGTTCGATCGACTCCTCAAAGAACGCAAATGCTTCCGTAGGGTCATCGCTCAGTATCCTGACGTAGTCGTCGCTGTGCGAAAAAGTCTTTCGCGCAATGTCCGGGTGACGATAGAGCAGGCAGCCGCAATCGAGTGGCTGATAGAGCCATTTGTGCGCATCCAGTGACAGCGAATCCGCCGAAGACAACCCTTGGAACTTTTCCGGCGCCGCAAGAGCCGCCAGCCCTCCGTAGGCACCGTCGACGTGCATCCACAGCGCCTCCCTCCGGGCGATGTCTGCAATCTCGGGAAGGGGATCGATCGCACCGGAGATGATGGTGCCGACCGTGGCCACGATGGCGATGGGCATGTTTCCGGCCTCGCGGTCGACGGTGATAGCCGCCTGGAGGGCATCCGTCCGCATCCTGAATTTGTCGTCGACAGGGATCAAACGGAGATTTTTTCTACCGATCCCCAACAGCGCGACGGCCTTTGGAATGGACATGTGCACTTGCTCGGAAGCATAGATCACGCAGGGCCGCACGCCTGTTTCGTTGGCTGGTAGCTTCGCTTCCCGCGCCATCGCCAGGGCCATGAGGTTCGCCGTCGAGCCGCCGCCGCACAGGCTGCCTGTAAATCCGGGGCAACCGACAGCCTCCGCCAACCACCCGATCACGGCGCGTTCGATCGATGTCGCAGCCGGAGCCGACCGCCACGACGTCACATTCTGATTGAGCACCGCAGCCAGCAGCTCCCCCAGCGCGCCGACCGGTTCGCCGGAGCCGACGACATAACCGAAGAATCTGCCGGTTGAAGGCCGCACATGCTCCGCGATCGACTTGAAATCCTGCAAGACTTCCCGTCCGCGGCCGCTCTCCTGCCAAGGCCGCGAGAACAGTTCGGTCGTCTGTTTGCCGCTGGTCGTGGGATACGTCCGACGTTCCTCGAGGGAGGCCCAGTAACCTTTGGCAAGCGCCAAGGCTTCTTCGGCAAGGTCTGACAATTCCTGATTGGAAATTTCCAGGTCGCGCATGCCCTCAGCCCTACGGAGATCCGCTGCGACGCAGGTTACGCTATGCTCGCTAATCCTGGCAATGCCTGGGAATATGCACCCGCCGCCAGCCCGATGAACCTTCGCGAACCAGCACGCGGCGCGCGATGGTCTGGTAGGAGGCGGGAACATCGATGACGCGCCTTTGCTCGGGCTGCACCAGCACCTCCTGGGCGATCCTGTCGTACTGTGCGGGGATGACCACGCGCCGCGTGCGTTCGGGCTGGATCACCACGGTTTTGGCAACACGTTCGTAGCGCGCCTTGTGCCATACCTTGCACAGCACCTTGCGGCCATGGATGACGCGCCATTCCCAGGAGTAGCCGCCGCCATCGACCCGGACCGTGCGGTAGACGGTGCGGGTGACGGCCGGCACGATCTGGTAGGTCACTTGCGCCGGAACGGTCATCACGACGCGCGCGCGCGTGCCATAGATAGGGGCGATATAGTCGACCTGCTGGCCGGGCGGACTGATCATCACGTCTTCATAGACCGTGTCGTAGACGGCCGGACTGCGGACCGGTTCATAACATTCGACGGCGCGGCCGCCGGCCGCCGTCTGCGAAATCGTGCCGAGCATGGTCAGCCCGGCGATGGTGAAGCATGCGGTTTTCCCGGGCATGACACTCCCCCTGTTGAACTCTACGCATAAGTTCAACGTTGAATTGTAGAGGAAGCCGTTTCGGAGAAAAGCGGTTTCGGCGCATTTCGTTAAGTGACGCGGTTAAGAAACTGCTACCTTGCGCGGCCGGCCATGCGGCTCCGGACCCGCGGAAGCATCCGCCGCCGCGAATCCTTGGTCAGAAAGCTTGATTCGACTTACCTAGATGGCTAGGAGGGGTCGGCCTTGCACAAGGATGAGCCGGCATCCTATTTACGGAATAACGATCCAGAACCGATTCTGCCCGATCCGCCAGCATTCCCGGCGCCGGAATCCCACCGCGAGATAAGAGACAACTGATGAAGAACCCCGTCGAAACCTACATGAACCTCGTTCCGATGGTGGTCGAACAGACCAATCGCGGCGAGCGGGCCTACGACATTTTCTCGCGTCTCCTCAAGGAGCGCATCATTTTCATCACCGGTCCGGTCGAGGACGGCATGGCGACGCTGGTCTGCGCGCAGCTTTTGTTCCTCGAAGCCGAGAATCCGAAGAAGGAAATCAACCTCTACATCAATTCGCCGGGCGGCGTCGTCACCTCCGGCATGGCGATCTACGACACCATGCAGTTCATCAAGCCGGCCGTGTCGACGCTCTGCATCGGCCAGGCGGCTTCGATGGGTTCGCTGCTGTTGACCGCCGGCCACAAGGATATGCGCTTTGCCACGCCGAACGCCCGCATCATGGTTCACCAGCCTTCCGGCGGCTTCCAGGGCCAGGCGTCCGACATCGAGCGCCATGCCCTGGATATCATCAAGCTGAAGCGTCGCCTCAACGAGGTCTACGTCAAGCACACCGGCAAGAGCTACGAAGAGATCGAGAAGACGCTCGACCGCGACCATTTCATGACCGCTGACGAAGCCAGGGATTTCGGCCTCATCGACAAGGTCATTTCGTCGCGCGAGCCGCCTGAAGGCGCTGTGGCATAAGGGCTTATTGGCAGTTGGATGGCGGCATCACGCGCTTTTGGTGTGTCTTGCGGCATTTCGGCCACAATTGGCTGTTCCCTCGGGGGACAGGATTGCCTACGTTAAGGCTATGTTGAGTTTCGGCGGCTTAGCTTTATGCGGGGTTGTCGCGAATCATTGCCACGTTTTCTGATTTGTGTTTCGTACGGAATGCGTTGCGGGAGCCGGAACACACTGGCGGCGGCGGATTCCCGCGATAGATAGAGTATGCGCCCTTTCAGCCAGACCATCGGCGGGCGGCCATGAAAGGACATGAAAATGAGCAAGGTCGGCAACAACAGCGGCGATTCCAAGAACACGCTTTACTGCTCGTTTTGCGGCAAAAGCCAGCACGAAGTGCGCAAGCTGATCGCCGGTCCGACGGTCTTCATCTGCGACGAGTGCGTCGAACTCTGCATGGACATCATCCGTGAGGAGAACAAGACCTCGATGGTGAAGTCGCGCGAAGGCGTGCCGACACCGCAGGAGATCCTCAAGGTTCTCGACGATTATGTCATCGGTCAGCCCTATGCCAAGCGCGTGCTGTCGGTGGCGGTCCACAACCACTACAAGCGCCTCGCGCATGCCGGCAAGAACAACGATGTCGAACTGGCAAAGTCCAACATCCTTTTGATCGGCCCGACCGGTTGCGGCAAGACGCTGCTCGCGCAGACGCTGGCCCGCATCATCGACGTGCCCTTCACCATGGCTGATGCGACGACGCTGACCGAAGCCGGCTATGTCGGCGAGGACGTCGAGAACATCATCCTGAAGCTGTTGCAATCGGCCGACTACAATGTCGAGCGGGCCCAGCGCGGCATCGTCTACATCGACGAGATCGACAAGATTTCGCGCAAGTCGGACAATCCCTCGATCACCCGCGACGTGTCGGGCGAGGGCGTGCAGCAGGCGCTTCTGAAGATCATGGAAGGCACCGTCGCCTCGGTGCCGCCGCAAGGCGGCAGGAAGCACCCGCAGCAGGAGTTTCTGCAGGTCGATACGGCCAACATCCTGTTCATCTGCGGCGGCGCCTTCGCCGGGCTGGACAAGATCATCTCGGATCGCGGCCGGAAGACCTCGATCGGCTTCGGCGCGGTCGTCGCTTCGCCGGAGGATCGCCGCACTGGCGATGTCTTCCGCCTGGTCGAGCCCGAGGATCTGTTGAAGTTCGGTCTTATCCCCGAATTTGTCGGCCGTCTGCCGGTTCTGGCGACGCTGGAAGACCTCGACGAACCGGCGCTGATCCAGATCCTGACCGAGCCGAAGAACGCGCTGGTCAAGCAGTATCAGCGGCTGTTCGAGATGGAGAATGTCGACCTGACCTTCCACGAGAACGCTCTTTCGGCGATCGCCAAGCGCGCCATCGAGCGCAAGACCGGCGCGCGCGGCCTGCGTTCGATCATGGAGGCGATCCTGCTCGACACGATGTTCGAGCTTCCCGCGCTCGAAGGCGTGCGCGAAGTGGTGATTTCGGAGGAGGTGGTGACCGGCAGTGCCCGGCCGCTCTACATCTACTCCGAGCAGAAGGAAAAGAAGGGCAATGTCAGCGCCTGACATGAGCCCGCAGCGAAATTCTGGAACGGCGCCGCAAGGCGCCGTTTTGCTGTCGCGCAGGGGTTTTGCGCGGCGTACGGCTTGGCGTCGCAAATGTGTCACTCGCGGACGGGTTGGAAGTGCGGATTTGGACGCGCCCCTTGATCTTTGGGGGTCGTGCATCCAACTAACTGGAGAAGGCCGAGGTGCCCGATTTCTGTGCTGTAAAACTCCCGTCACAAACGGTGGTAGGCGGAACGATCCCCGGTCGTTAATATAAGATTCGCGGTTGGCTGATTGGCAGCCGCGACATGAAAGGTTGGACAATGGCCAAAGTATCCAAGGCACCCAGCGACGGCGTCTTCGCAGTTCTCCCACTGCGCGACATCGTGGTGTTCCCGCACATGATCGTGCCGCTCTTCGTCGGGCGTGAGAAGTCGATCAAGGCGCTGGAAGAGGTGATGGGTCAGGAAAAGCAGATCCTGCTTGCCACCCAGATGAATGCCGCCGACGACGATCCCGAGCCCGATGCCATCTTCGACATCGGCACGCTCGCCAATGTGCTGCAATTGCTCAAGCTGCCCGACGGCACCGTCAAGGTTCTGGTCGAAGGCGCTTCGCGTGCGAAAATCGTCTCGTTCACCGACCGTCCCGACTTCCACGAGGCCCGCGCCGCGGCGCTGGTCGAGCCGGAAGAGGAAGAGGTCGAGGTTGAGGCGCTGGCGCGTTCGGTCGTCACCGACTTCGAGAACTACGTCAAGCTGAACAAGAAGATCTCGCCCGAAGTGGTGGGTGCTGCCAGCCAGATCGACGACTATTCCAAGCTCGCCGACACGGTTGCCTCGCATCTCGCCATCAAGATCCCTGAGAAGCAGGAAATGCTGGCCACGCTCTCGGTCAAGGAGCGGCTGGAAAAGGCTATGGGCTTCATGGAAGCCGAAATCTCCGTCCTGCAGGTGGAGAAGCGCATCCGCTCGCGCGTCAAGCGCCAGATGGAGAAGACGCAGCGCGAATACTACCTCAACGAGCAGATGAAGGCGATCCAGAAGGAACTCGGCGAAGGTGAGGACGGCCGCGACGAGGCCGCCGAGATCGAGGCGCGCATCAAGAAGACCAAGCTCTCCAAGGAGGCCCGCGAAAAGGCGGAAGCCGAGTTGAAGAAGCTCCGGACGATGTCGCCGATGTCGGCTGAATCGACCGTCGTGCGCAACTATCTCGACTGGATCCTGTCGATTCCGTGGGGCAAGAACTCCAAGGTCAAGCAGGACTTGGCTTTTGCGCAGAACGTGCTCGACACCGATCATTTCGGCCTCGACAAGGTCAAGGAGCGCATTGTCGAGTATCTCGCCGTGCAAAGCCGCCAGAAGAAGCTGAAGGGGCCGATCCTGTGCCTCGTCGGCCCTCCCGGCGTCGGCAAGACCTCGCTCGGCAAGTCGATCGCCAAGGCGACCGGTCGCGAATTCATCCGCATGGCGCTTGGCGGCGTGCGTGACGAGGCCGAGATCCGTGGTCACCGGCGCACCTATATCGGCTCGATGCCCGGCAAGGTCATCCAGTCGATGAAGAAGGCCAAGAAGTCCAACCCGCTCTTCCTGCTCGACGAGATCGACAAGATGGGCCAGGACTTCCGTGGCGATCCGTCATCGGCGTTGCTCGAGGTCCTCGATCCGGAACAGAACTCGACGTTCATGGACCATTACCTCGAGGTCGAATACGATCTGTCGAGCGTCATGTTCGTGACGACGGCGAACACGCTGAACATCCCGGCGCCCTTGATGGACCGCATGGAGATCATCCGTATCGCCGGCTACACCGAGGACGAGAAGATCGAGATCGCCAAGCGGCACCTGATGCCGAAGGTGATCCGCGATCATGCGCTGCAGCCGAAGGAGTTTTCCGTCGGTGAGGACGCGATCCGCGCCATCGTCCAGACCTACACCCGTGAAGCGGGCGTCAGGAGCCTGGAGCGCGAGCTGATGAAGCTCGGGCGCAAGGCGGTGACCGAAATCCTGAAGACGAAGAAGAAGACGGTGAGCATCACGGCGGAGAACCTCTCCGAATACCTTGGTGTGCAGCGCTACCGCTTCGGCCAGGTCGAGGCTGACGATCAGGTCGGTGTCGTCACAGGTCTTGCCTGGACGGAAGTCGGCGGCGAACTGCTGACGGTCGAAGGCGTCATGATGCCCGGCAAGGGCCGCATGACGGTGACCGGCAATCTGCGCGACGTGATGAAGGAATCGATTTCGGCGGCGGCCTCCTATGTCCGCTCGCGCGCCGTCGATTTCGGCATCGAGCCGCCGCTGTTCGACAAGCGCGACATCCACGTGCACTTGCCGGAAGGCGCCACGCCGAAGGACGGCCCGTCTGCAGGTGCTGCCATGGCGACAGCCATTGTGTCGGTACTGACGGGTATTCCGGTCCGGGCGGATGTGGCGATGACCGGCGAGATAACGCTTCGCGGCCGCATCCTGCCGATCGGCGGGCTCAAGGAGAAGCTGCTCGCCGCACTGCGCGGCGGCATCAAGAAGGTGCTGATCCCGGAAGACAATGCCAAGGACCTGGCGGAGATTCCGGACAATGTGAAGAACGGCATGGAGATCATTCCGGTCTCACGTGTCGGCGAGGTGTTGCGCCACGCGCTGGTGCGTATGCCGGAGCCGATCGAATGGGTCGAGCCGGTCAATCCGCCGGCCGCGACAGACAGTGCCGACGACGCTGGAAAGTCCCTGGCGCATTAGAGTTCCGGGCGTCCATCTGGACGCGCAAAGGACGCTCTAACGCTCAGACTTGCGCATGGCCCCTGCCGAAAACCGGCTACGGTTTCGGGGCCATGTGTTGGTTTTCGTCAAGGTTGCAGCGCACAAACGGAGAGCCGGGCCTAGCGCCCGGCTTTTTCATGTGAAAAACCCAGCATTTCCGGGCTTTTTCCGCTTTTTTCCTGCCTTTTCGACTTGGTTGCGGCAACGCTTCTTTCTAAAGTCCGTTTCCTGCCGGATGAGTCGTTAGTTCCGGTGTTCTCATGGAAGGGAATTTTTATGAACAAGAACGAACTGGTGTCCGCTGTCGCCGACGCCGCGAGCATTTCGAAGGGTGACGCGCAGTCGGCGGTCGATGCGGTATTTTCCACCATCACCGGCGAACTGAAGAAGGGCGGCGATGTCCGGCTTGTCGGCTTTGGCAATTTCACCGTGTCAAAGCGTGCCGCCTCGACCGGCCGCAATCCTCAGACCGGCGCCGAAGTGAAGATCCCGGCGCGTACCGTGCCGAAGTTCTCGGCCGGCAAAGGCCTCAAGGACGCAGTCAACTAAGCGTTTTTTCTTTTCAGAGACCAGAAAAGCCGGGCTGGCCCGGCTTTTCATTTTTGTGCCAGACGCTGACGCGACGGCGGCCGGCTATGCGGTCGGCGCTTCAGGGCGCATAAGGCCTTCCTTCTTGAGATCGGCCCAAAGGGCTGCGGGCAGTTTCGCATCGAGCAGCGAGCGATTGCTCTCGACTTCGCTCGGCCGCTGCCCACCGGGGATCACCGAAACGACTGAAGGATGCAGCAGCGGGAATTGCAGGGCGGCCTCGATCAGCCTGACACCATGACGCTTGCAGACGCTCTCGATGCCGGCGACGCGGTCGAGGATGTCCTTCGGCGCTTCGGAGTAGTTGTAGTAGGCGCCGGGCTTCGGTCCGGTCGCCAGGATGCCGGAGTTGTAGGGGCCGCCGAGAACGATGCCGATGCCGCGTGCCTGGCAGAGCGGCAGGAAGGACGTCAGCGCCTCCTGTTCCAAGAGCGTATAGCGCCCGGCCAGCAGGAACAGGTCGAAGTCCCCGCGCTCGGCCAGCGTCTGCGCGACCTGCCACTCATTGATGCCGCCACCGAACGCCTTGATCACGCCCTGGTCGCGCAGCGACAGCAAGCCGTAATAGCCCGAGCGCATGAACTCCTCGATGCGCCGGTCGGAGGCCTCCTTGCTGCCATGGGTGAAGATGTCGACATCGTGCACGAAGAGGATGTCGATCCGGTCGACGCCGAGGCGCTCAAGCGAGGCTTCGAATGAGCGCATGACACCGTCATAGCTGTAGTCGTACACCTCGCGGCGCGACGGCGTGTCGAAGAATTTGCCGATGCCGGTGCGCTCTTCGGGCGGGCAGGCACGCATGATGCGGCCGACCTTGCTCGACAGCACATAGTCGTCGCGCTTCTTGCCGCGCAGGAACGGGTTGAGCCGCGTTTCCGAGAGGCCGAGCCCATAGAGCGGCGCGGTGTCGTAGTAGCGGCAGCCGGTCGCCCAGGCGGCCTCCAGCGTGGCGTTGGCGTCCTCGTCGGAGACGGCACGGTAGAGGTTGCCGAGCGGCGCCGTGCCGAAGCCGAGCTCGGTGAAACTGATGCCGCCATTGCCGATGCGGTCGAAATGCCGTGTCTTCATATGCTGCCGTTTGCCTCGTTTGATTTGTCTGACATGACACTATCATGCCTGTGGTCCGGCAAAAGCATCGCTGCGCGTTGGACACGCATTTTCGCGGTTGCTAGCATGAACGAAATCAAGCTGTTCGTAGCAGCAAGAGCGGCAAATCCCAGGGTAATTTTCAATGGCAGGTTTGCGGTGAGCAACAAGAGCAAAAGCCTGTTCGAGACCGCGCTTGAGGAGCTCGGCGGCGTGCTGGCACGCATCGACGAAAGCCGGATCGACGCCGCCTGCAAAATGCTGGCCGGCGCGCGACAGATCGTCGTCTATGGCTGCGGCCGCGAGGCCTTGCAGGTCAGGGGTTTTGCCATGCGGCTCTACCATTTGGGCCTGCCGGTTTCCGTGGTCGGCGACATGAACACACCGCCGCTGGGGCAGGGCGATGTCTTCCTGGTCAGTTCCGGGCCGGGAGAGACCTCGACCGTGCTGACCTTGATGCAGGTCGCGCGCCAAGCAGGTGCAACCAATCTCCTGTTGACCGCCCAGGCCGAAGCCAGCGCGGCAAGGCTTGCCGACTTCACCCTGCTCATTCCCGCGCAGACCATGGCCAACGATCAGGGGGCGCAAAAAACATCGGTCCTGCCGATGGGCTCGGTGTTCGAAGGCGCACTGTTCCTGCTGTTCGAGGTGATGGTGCTGAAGCTCAGGGAATTGATTGGCGCGTCGCCTGAAGCAATGCGCGCCCGCCACACCAACATGGAATAGATCATGCGCTACGAACTGATGCTGCCACACCAGATCCGCAGGGCGATCGCCGAGAATTGGCCGGTCGCTCTGCCGCTCGGCGTGCTCGAATACCATGGCGAGCACATGGCGGTCGGCATGGACACGCTGGCCGTCGTCAAGACGCTGGAGCTGTTCGAGAAGGAGAGGGACGTCGTCATCCTGCCGCCGTTCTACTACGGTGCGGCGAGCTACGCGGTGGCGCCGCCGGAAGGCAGCGGCTCGGTGCAGGTCGGCGGCGCTGCGCTGGCGCCGTTTGGCGAGGAACTGTTCTACAGCCTGCTGCGCATCGGCTTTCGCAACATCCACGCCATCATCCACCACCAGACCGAGAATTTCGCCGCCGGCATGCCGACCGATCTGGCGTTCAAGACCGCCGGCCGCCAGGCGATCTTCCGCTTTCTCGAAAAGGAGCGCGGCGAGGGCTGGTGGGGTTCGCAGGCGATGGCCGACTACTATTCCGGGCACGCCGCGGGTGAAAATTTCTTCAACTGGGTACAGGTTCATCCGCTGATGCCGGCTGACATGAACGGCAAGTACCCGTTCGACCATGCCGGCATCGGCGAGACATCGCTGATGCTGGCGCTATGCCCGGAGGCGGTGGACGCCGGTCACTTCGACGACAACAAGAGCTGGTATACGGCGAGCGCCAAGGATGCTTCGGCTGAGCTTGGGCAGAAGGGTGTGGCTATGATCCTCGATCACCTGCGGATGATTCTAGGGGCCTAGCGCGGTCTTCCTTCTCCCACAAGACAATGGGGAGAAGGGAAGAGGCCGCCCTGCTACTTCACCGCTCCCGCGGTCATGCCCATGATCAGATAGCGCTCGAGCGCTATGCCGATGACGGCGAGAGGCGCGATAGCCGCCGTGGCGAGCGCTGCCATCGACCACCAGTTGATGCCTTGCGAGCCTGTCTGGCTCGCCACCATGACCGGGATGGTCTTGGCGTCGGTCGAGGTCAAAAGGGCGGCGAAGAAATACTCGTTCCAGCACAGCACCATCGCCAGGATGAAGGCGGCGACCATGCCCGGTAGCGCGATCGGCATGACGATGCGGAAGAAGGCGCCCCAGATCGACAGCCCGTCGACAAGTGCGGCTTCCTCGAGCTCGACCGGGATCGAGTTGAACTGGTCGCGCATGATCCAGATGACGATCGGCAGCACCATCAGCGTGTAGAGCAGGATCAGCCCGATGCGCGTGTCGAGCAGGCCGACCTCGCGGTAGAGCACCAGGAAGGGTAGTGCGAGCACCACCGGCGGCAGGATCAGCTGCGACAGGAAGAAGAACGAGATGTCCTCGTTCTTGAACCAGGCGAAATGATAGCGATAGCGGGTGAGCCCGTAGGCGGCGAGGCTGCCGATGACGATGGCGAGGCTCGACGCGCCGACCGAGGTGATCACCGAATTCATGAAGCGCTTGAGGAATTCCTCGCGCACCGTCGAGGTCTGGAAGATCGAGTCCGGCGACAGGCCAAGCGAGCGCCAGCCTTTCCAATCCGGCTGGAAGTCGACGAAGGGAATGAGATGGCCTTGCGTGACATCGACCGCCGTTTTGAATGAGGTCGTGATCGTCCAGTAGATCGGGAACAGGCAGATGAACGCCCAGAAGGCCAGCGCCCCATAGATGAAGACGCGGCTGGCGAGGAAGCTCGCCGGCGAGCGGATCTCCGAGGCGACATATTCGGTGGTCTGAACGCTCATCTCAGCTCAATTCACATTTCGGACAAAACGGTTGGCAAATTTCAACAGCCACGTGACGAACACGACGATGATCACCAGATAGGCCATCGCCAGCATGGTTCCGTAGCCGACATTCGAGCGGTCGCGATATTCGCGGTAGATGAAGCTCGACACGGAATCAGTGGCGCCGCCGGGGCCGCCGGACGTCACCGTGATGATGATGTCGGCAAGCTTCAGCTTGAAGATGATGCGCAGGATCACCGCCGTCACCGACACCGGCAGCATCAGCGGAAAAGTGACCTGCCAGAAGGTCTGCCACGCACTGGCGCCGTCCACGCGTGCGGCTTCGAGCACCTCGCGCGACATCGCCTGCAGCCCGGCCAGCAGCATGATCATCATGAACGGAATGAAGGTCCAGGCATCCAGTATCATGATCGATATGCGCGCGATGATCGGGTCGGAGAAGAAGGCCGGATTTTCCCAGCCGAGATGGCGCGCCAGCGTTGCGGCCGGTCCGAACCGGTATTCCATCAGCGACTTGCCGATCATCCACGACACGGCGACCGGCGACAGCATCAGCGGCATCAGGAAGACGACGCGGAAGAATTTTCGCGCCCGGATCTGGGCGTTGAGGAGCAGCGCCAGGCCGAAGGCGATGACATATTCGACCGCCACCGCCAGCACATAGAGCACCATGTTGAACAGCGCGTTGCGGTAGTAGGGATCGGCCAGCATCTGCCAGAAATTGTCGAGCCCGTTGAACTTGCGGCCACTGAAGGAACTGAGGTTCCAGTCGGTGAGGGCGATGTAGAATCCGAACAGCGTCGGGAAGATCACCATGGCGATGGTGAACAGCAGCGCCGGCAGCAGGAACAGGGCACGCTGGCCATCCTCGCCGCGCGTCAGCACCTGGCCGGCGCCGATCGCCACGCCCCACAGAACATAGGCATAGACGACGGGGCGCCAGGTCTCGAAGCCGATCGTATCGGCGCTGCCCTTGTAGAGGATCTCCAGCACGATCGTCGCCAGCAGGCCAAGCGTCGCAACGGCCATCAGCGCCCAGCCAAGGCGTTTGCGGCCTGGAGAGATCAGATCGGAAGGGCCGGCATCTGCCGGCCACTGGTTCGCGGTCGAAGTCTGGTCAGCCACAAATCTCGCCCGTTTGAAGGCTCTCGAGGAGCCGGAGCCGGTCTAAAGTGGTGGGGGGGGGGGGGGGGGGGGCGGGGGGCATGTGGGGCGGCCGCAGTTGAGGTCGGTGAAACTAATAAGCGCCCCCAACCGACAGCGGAGGAGGGTGGGTGGGGGGGGGTGAGGGAAGAGA
>NZ_JAMYTM010000020.1:0-133867 GCF_040322475.1 Mesorhizobium sp. M0140
CTCGTCGAAACCATCGAGGCAGCCGAATGCAAGAACTACTTCGAAAACGCAGGCTACGCTTCCGTCAAAATATGAAACGCTCTAGGCGGCATGAGCAGCCGTCCTCATGCGCAAGCGGCATTTTCTATTCCCGCGATGCGGTGTTCGACCGGCTGAAGAAAATGCTTCGCATGACGCCATCGCGCAGCAGCACGAAATGCACCAGGGCAGCCAGGATGTGAACACCGGCAAGTCCAAGCAATACCCAGACCAGCTTTGCATGGATGAGTGCGAATCCCCTTGCCGAAAGCGCGCTGACGGACGGCGCCAACGGCACAGGCAAGTTTCCGAAAAGCCGCGCGGGAGGCATGAAAGGCATTGGCCGGTAGCCCAGCCATCCCGTTATCAGGACGGCGAGAATCGCAACGTAGAGAAACATATGGAAGAAAGCCGTCGCAAACCGCATGGGCCGTGAGGCTTGCCTGACAGGGGCGCGGGTAAAGATGCGCCAGCAAAGTCTGAGGACGATGATGGCAAGGATCGTCACGCCGATCGACATGTGAAGCGGAAGCCAGTTCATCGTCGCCATACCCGGCCCGTCCATCGGCCCAAAGGCAATGGCGATTTGCGCCGCGAGCGCGATCACGGTCAGCCAATGCAACAGACGAATGCCGAAATGCCAGTGCAGGCGAGGGTTCTCCTTCACATCCGAAGCTCGATTGTTGTCAAATGCAAGAAGGAGGGCGTGATCGTTTCATCCGCTCCAGCGGGCCAATTTCGCGAAGAAGTATGGCGGCTCACCAAGTCGTTGAAAAGCATGGTGATCCCGACAGGAATCGAACCTGTGACCTACAGATTAGGAATCTGCCGCTCTATCCTACTGAGCTACGGGACCACGCGGCCAGACACATAGCCGCTTCGGATCGTTTCGCCAAGAGGCCGGCCGAAGGCAATTCGGCCGGCTTTGCGCTGCCGCCGTCAGGCGGCCAGCGCGGTTTCCGCCAGTTTCACCCAGTAGCTCATGCCGTGCGGGATGACCTCGTCGTTGAAGTCGTAGGCCGGGTTGTGGAGGCCGGCGGTGTCGCCATTGCCGATGAAGATGAAGGCGCCGGGGCGGGCTTCGAGCATATAGGAGAAATCCTCGCCGCCCATCACGGGCTGGATGCCGCGGTGGACATGGGCGTCGCCGGCGACACTCATCGCGACATCACCGGCAAACACCGTCTCTTCCGCGTGGTTGAAGGTCACGGGGTAATTTGCCTGGTAGTCGACCTCGATCTTTGCCCCGAACGCGGTCGCCAGCCCGTCGCAGATGCTGCGGATGCGCTCTTCGGACTTCTTGGCGATCTCCTTGCGCAAGGTGCGCACGGTGCCGGCGATTTCAGCGGTTTCGGGGATGATGTTGTAGGCGTCACCGGCGTGGAACTTGGTCACCGACACCACCACGGCCTCGACCGGGTCGGTGCTGCGCGAGGCGATCGTCTGCAAGGCGCCGACCAGCTGGCTGGTGATGACGATCGGGTCGATCGTGCCGTGCGGCATCGCCGCGTGGCCGCCCTTTCCCCTAACGGTAATGGTAAACTCGGCGGTCGCCGCCATGATCGGACCCGGGCGAATGGCGAACTGCCCGACAGGCAGGCCCGGCATGTTGTGCATGCCGAACACCCTGGAGATGTCGAAACGCTCCATCATGCCGTCCTTGACCATCTCGTTGCCGCCGCCGCCGCCCTCTTCGGCCGGCTGGAAGATCACCGCCACGGAACCGGTGAAGTTGCGCGTCTCGGCGAGGTATTTGGCCGCGCCCAGCAGCATCGCCGTGTGGCCGTCATGGCCGCAGGCGTGCATCTTGCCGGGGATGGTCGAGGCGTAGGGCTTGCCTGATATCTCGTTGAGCGGCAGCGCGTCCATGTCGGCGCGCAGGCCGATTGTGGGGCCTTCGCCCTGGCGGCCGCGGATGATGCCGACCACGCCGGTCTTGCCGAGGCCGGTGACCACATCGTCGCAACCGAAGGCCTTCAGCTTCTCGGTGACGAAGGCGGCGGTCTTGAAGACGTCGAAGTTCAGTTCTGGCGTCTGGTGCAGATGCTGGCGCCAGCCGGCAACTTCGTCCTGCATTTCGGCGGCACGGTTCAGGATTGGCATGATGGTTCCATCTCGCTGTTGGGACGGCGGGTGTTGGCCGCTGCCTTGCAATTGTGATCGCCAGGCACTTTGCCATCTTGGCGTCACATAGAGTAAATAGCACCGCAACAATGGGTCCGGTTTTTGAGGGTCGGACCATATGCTGGCGATCGCGTAACGAAATCTTACGGAGCCAGGGGCGACTACGGCAAGAGGCGATTTCGGATTTGATCATGCGGTACAGGCATTTCCTCAAACTATTCTCGGCTGGCACAATCGCGCTGTCGGTCCTGGCCGGGCCGGCGCTGGCCAATCCGGTGGTCGTGTTCGATCTCGGCAGCGGCAAGATCCTGCAGCATCAGGACGCGTTCAAGCGCTGGTATCCGGCGTCGCTGAGCAAGCTGATGACCGCTTATGTCACCTTTCGGGCGATCACCGCCGGCGAGGTTCAGCTTGATTCGCCGATCAAGGTGACCAAGCACTCCGCCGGGGAGCCGCCAAGCAAGATGGGCTTCAAGCCGGGCTCGGTGATGCGGCTCGACAACGCACTGAAGATGATGCTGGTCAAATCGGCCAACGACATCGCCATGGCGGTGGGCGAAAATGTCGGCGGTTCGCAGGCGGCCTTTGCCGAACGGATGAATGCGGAGGCCGCCCGGCTCGGCATGAACGGCACGCATTTCGTCAATCCGAATGGGCTTTTTTCGCCTGACCAGTACACGACGGCGCGCGACCTCGCCGTGCTGGTGATGGCGATCCGCCGCGAATTTCCGCAATATGTGCCGTGGTTCTCGATCGAAGGCCTTGCCGTCGGCAAGAAGGCCATTCCCAACTACAATCTCTTGATTGGCCGTTATCCCGGCGCCGATGGCATGAAGACAGGCTTTGTTTGCCCCTCCGGCTTCAACATGATCGGTTCGGCGACCCGCAACGGGCGCACGCTGGTCGCGGTGGTGCTTGGCGAGAAATCGGCCGTCACACGTGCCGAGACCGCGGCAAAACTGCTCGATCAAGGTTTTGACGCGCCTGCCGCCGGCTCGGCCACCGTCACCACGCTGGCGCCCTATGGCGACACCGTCTCGCCCAACGACATGCAGGACGAGGTCTGCAAGAAGAAGAAGAAGACGCCGCAGGAGCAGTCCGAGGCGCCGCCGGTTGCCGCCAAGGACGTGCCGAAATCGCCCTATCAGGAAAAGCTCGACCATGTGCCGACACTGGTTGCCGTCGGCCTTGGCGGCGCCACCGGTCCGGCGCCGAAGGCCATCCTCGACCAGGGCGGCCAGGAATATGCCGACGTGCCGATCCCGAGCTGGCGGCCCGACAGGCCGGCACCGGCCGGCACCGGCCCGAAGATTGCCGGCTCCGCCGCACAGGGCGACCAGCCGGCCAAGGTTGCGAACTAGCCAATGGCGAGCGGCTTCCCGATCCCCGTCTCGGTGCTGACCGGTTTCCTCGGCGCCGGCAAGACGACGCTGCTCAACCGGCTGCTCAAGGATCCGGCGCTGGCCGACACGGCGGTGATCATCAACGAGTTCGGCGAGGTGGCGATCGACCATTTGCTGGTCGAGCAGTCTTCCGACGGCATCATCCAGCTGTCGGACGGCTGCCTGTGCTGCACGGTGCGCGGCGAACTGGTCGATACGCTGGCCGATCTGGTCGACCGGCTGCAGACCGGCCGCATTACCCGGCTTGCCCGCGTCATCGTCGAAACCACCGGCCTTGCCGACCCGGCGCCGGTGCTGCAGTCGATCATGGCGCATCCGGCGCTGATCCAGGCCTTCCGGCTCGACGGCGTCATCACTCTGGTCGATGCCGTCAACGGCAATGCCACGCTCGATGCCCATGTCGAGGCGGTGAAGCAGGCTGCCGTCGCCGATCGCATCGTGCTCAGCAAAGCCGATCTGGTCGCCGATCCCAATGAGTTGGAAATGCTCCGGGCGCGCCTGCGGCAGATCAATCCGGGCGCCGAACTGCTCGATGCCGGCGACACGGAGACAGGCGTGGCGGCGCTGTTCGACTGCGGCCTCTACAACCCTGCAACCAAATCCGCCGATGTGCGGCGCTGGCTTGGCGAGGAAGCCGCGCATGATCACCATCATCATGATCATGATCACCATGATGGGCATGATCACGAACATGGCCGTGACCATGGGCATCGCCACGATTCGCGCGTGCGTTCCTATTCGCTGGTGCATGACGGCCCGGTGCCGTTTTCGGCGATCGAGATGTTCCTCGACCTGCTGCGCTCGACGCATGGCGAGCGCCTGCTGCGCATGAAGGGAATTATCGAGCTCAGGGAAGACCCGTCGCGGCCGCTGGTGATCCATGGCGTGCAGAAGATACTGCATCCGCCGGTGCAATTGCCGTCCTGGCCCGATGGCCAGCGCGGCACGCGGCTGGTGCTGATCACGCTCGATATGCCCGAAGATTATATCCGCAGGCTGTTCGCCGCCTTCACCAACCGGCCGTCGATCGACACGCCCGACCGCGCCGCGCTGGAAAACAACCCGCTGGCGATTGCCGGGCGGTAGCCCCCCACGATTACGGCGCGCCGCGCTCGACCAGGAAGCGATGGCCGCCGGAGACCGCCGCCGTTTCAATCAACTGGTGGCCACTCTCGGAGCAGAATGCCGGAATATCTATGACGGCGAGCGGGTCGGTGGTTTCGAGCCAGAGCCGGCTGCCCGGTTGCATCCCGGCGAAGCGCTTCTTGGCCTTGAGCACGGGCAAGGGGCAGTTCAGCCCCTTGAGGTCATAAATGGCGGCGCGATCCACGGGCGAAATCAACCGCCGAACATGCCGAGCAGCTTGTTCTTCAGCTTCGTCACGCGGCTCTCGTCGGCACTCGCCGCTTGCGTCTCAGCCATCGGTGCCGCTTCCGAAGGGGCCGCGATGGTCGCGGTGGCGACAGGGGCTTCCTTGGCGGCCTTTTCGGCCTCCTTTTCGGCCAGAGCCTGAGCCTTGGCGGCTTCCTTGGCTTGCTTGGCCGCCTCTATGGCAGCGAGCCTCTGCTCCTCGGCCTTCTGCTTGGCCGCCTTTTCGGCGTCGAGGGCCGCCATCTTGCGGCCAGCGGGCGAATCGATGCGGCCCATGCGTGCCGTCTCGGTGACCGAGCCGTCATTGTTGAGCGACGGCGGATCGATCGGCACGCGTTCGCCGCGTGCGCGGCGCTTGGACCAGTCGGAGACGATGCTGGCTTCCTTGATACCGGCGATGGTCGGCTTGGGCGCCGGCACGCTGGCCTTGACCGCGCCGCTGAATGCCGCGTCGTAGGTGCTCATGTAGGAATTGTAGGCGCTCTTCAGCGAATCAGGCTGCGTCGTCGCCGGGCAAGCGCCGGTCGGGTCGAATGTCTGACCGTCGGCGGCAACCTGGTTGAAGACATAACGCTTCTCGCAGACATCGACCTTCGGCGGCACCTTGGTGATCTCGAAATTGTCGTAGCCGACCTTCAGCATCTTCCAGAAGTCGTAATTGGGGTCGTTGCGGTAGCGCGCCATGTTGGCGGCAGTCATGCGGAACGGAAACGCCTGGATCTGGAACTCGGTCTGGCCGCCCTGGAAAGCATCGCGGCCGAAGGCATAGATCTGCTCGATCTGCGCATCGGTCATCGAATAGCAGCCCGACGACGAACAGGCGCCGTGCACCATCAAATTGGAGCCGGTACGGCCATTGGCGCGGTCATAGGCGTTGGGATAGCCGATGTTGAAGGACAAATGGTAGTTCGAGCGCGGATTCATCTGCGCCGGGCGCACCGTGTAGAAGCCTTCCGGCGCCTGGCGGTCGCCTTCTGTGTATTTCGGCCCGAGCTTGCCCGACCATTTGCAGATGTCGTAGCTGGCGACCATGTCGTAGCGGCCGTTGGTCTTGGCCTTCCAGATCTCGAGCTTGCCTTCTTCCTTGAAGATACGAGCCATCACCGACGAGGTGCGGACCATGCCCTTGGCTCTCATGTCGGCGAGGATCTTGTCGGGCAGCGGCTTGTTGGCCTCCGGCGCGAAATCCTTCATCGACGAATTGTTGCAGCCGGCAACGCCGAGGGCGGCGATCAGGATTCCGGTGCGGGCAAGCTTGATAAACATGGCTGCGGATATCGTCTTTTCTCTGGCGCCAGGACGTTTCCTGCCCCGGCTGCTGCACTGCGCATCGACGGACCCTAAGCCCGTTAACCCTAACAAATTCCTTACCGCAAGTGCCGACGCATCCCCCTGCGGCAGTCTCATTGAGCCGAATGCAGCGGCATTTTTGTGGCAAAAATGCTCCGCTCCGCCACATTGTGGCCGCCAAGGCTGCATGCGGTCAGAGACTGCGGCCCATGGCCAGGTATTTTTCGCGGCGCTGCTCGCGGAAATCGGTGTTGGCGCCGGCAAAGTCCTTCATCGTCCTGGCGATGAGGTCTCCGGTCGCGCCGATCACGGTTTCGGCGCCGCGATGCGCGCCGCCGAGCGGCTCGGGGATAATGGCGTCGATGATCTTCAGCTCCAGAAGGTCCTGCGCGGTGATCTTCATGTTGGTTGCCGCATCCTTCGATCGCGTCGTGTCGCGCCACAGGATAGAGGCGGCGCCTTCCGGCGAAATCACCGAATAGATGGCGTGTTCGAGCATGTAGACGCGGTTGGCGGTGGCGATGGCAATGGCTCCGCCCGAACCACCTTCGCCGATAACCACCGAGATCGACGGTACTTTCAGGCCGAGGCAGGTCGAGGTTGAACGGGCGATAGCCTCCGCCTGGCCGCGCTCTTCAGCGTTGACACCGGGATAGGCGCCAGCCGTGTCGACCAGCGTCAGCAGCGGGATCTTGAAGCGGTCGGCCAGTTCCATCAGCCGTACCGCCTTGCGGTAGCCCTCCGGGCGAACCGATCCGAAATTGTGCTTCAGGCGGCTGGCTGTGTCGGAACCTTTTTCCTGGCCGATGATGGCAATGGGTTCGCCGCGGAAACGGGCGAAACCGCCGACGATCGCCTGGTCCTCACCGAAATTGCGGTCGCCGGCCAGCGGCGTGAAATCGGTGAACAGGCCCTTGATATAGTCGACGCAATGCGGCCTGTCGGGATGGCGCGCCACCTGCACCTTCTGCCACGGCGTCAGCGCCTTGTAGGCGTCGCGCAGCGCGTCGCGGGAGCGCTTCTCGAGACGGCTGATCTCGTCGCCGACATCGACCGCCTCGCCGTTCTCGGCAAGCTTCTTCAGCTCGAGGATCTTGCCCTCGAGGTCCTGCACCGGCTTTTCGAAATCGAGGTAGTTGTACATGCGTGAGCGGACCGATACGTCGGAAGGCAATGGCTGACGGAACCCTTGAATCCAAGGCTCCGGGCGGTGAAATGTCGTCCTCACATAGCGATATGAGGCCTAGTCGGCAAGCGGATGATGATCGTTGACCAGCCGCACCAGCCGCTCTTCCAGCACATGGGTGTAAATCTGTGTCGTCGATATGTCGGCATGGCCAAGCAATTGCTGCACGACCCTGAGATCGGCGCCGTTCTGCAGGAGATGGCTGGCGAAAGCATGACGCAGTACATGCGGCGAGATCTTCGCCGAGGCGATGCCGGCCCTTGCCGCCAGCCCCTTCAGGTCACGCGCGAAGACCTGGCGCGAGAGATAGCCGCTGTCGGAGGCGGCCGGAAACAGGAACGGACTGTCGGCAAAGGCGGGCACCCTGGCGCGGGCGGCAAGCCAGGTCTTCATCGCCGTGCGCGCCTTGGCGGAGAGCGGCACCATGCGCTCCTTGTCGCCCTTGCCGCGCACCATGAAGAAACGGTCGTCGCGCTGCGCCACCGTCACCGGCAGGCCGACCAGCTCCGAAACGCGCAGGCCGGTGGCGTAAAGCACCTCGACCAGCGCATGCAGGCGCAGTGACGCCAGACTGTCCCCATCGCCCGACGAGACACCGCCGGCCTCAAGCGCCGCACGGTCGATCAGCCGGCCGGTGTCGGCCTCGCTCATCGTCTTGGGCAGCGGGCGGCCCTTTCTCGGACTGTCCAGCGTGCCGGTCGGGTCATCGCCGCGCAGGCCTTCGGCGTAGAGGAATTTGAAGAACTGGCGGATCGCCGACAGTTTGCGCGCCTGCGAGGTGGCTGCAAAGCCGCGGGCGGCAATGTCGTCGAGATAGGCGCGGATATCGGCGGCGGCGGCACCGGCCAGCCCGCCATCGATCGCGCCAGAAGCGTCCTCGAGGTCGCGGCGGTAGGAGGAAAGCGTGTTTTCGGCCGCGCCCCGCTCGGCGCTCATCATTTCCAGAAAGGCTTCGATGCGGGCGGCGCTGTTCATTCAATTTTCTTCGGGTTCAGCTTTTCTTGGGGTTCAGCTTTTCCGGAGGGATGCGCACGCTCATTTCCCCCTTCTTTGGCTCGACGAACATCACCAGTGCGAACATCGTACCATAGGCAATGCCAGCCAGAATCGCTGTTACCACGACAAAGCGAAACAGTGTCGGCATCAATTTTCGCCCGTCTTCTTGTTCTGCGTTTCCAAACCCTGTCCCCTTATGGGACGCCAATCCGGCCAATTCAAGGAAGAAGCTGGGGCCTGTTAGCAACTTCTGATGCAGACCCTGCCGGTCCATATCGGGTTCAAGGCACTTGCCACGCTTGACGCAAACGGGCTTTTCATGTCGATACGCCGGCAAAGAGGGCCTTCGAAACATCCGATGAACGCGCTGCCAGCAAATCCTCCAGACGAGACCCACGCCGCGTTGCTTGGCCGGCTGGGCAGCCGTTCCGTCGTCTTCGTCGGACTGATGGGCGCCGGCAAGACGGCGATCGGCCGCAAGGTGGCGACGATGCTGGCGCTGCCCTTCATCGACAGCGACCAGGAGATCGAAAGCGTCTCGCGCATGACCGTTCCGGAACTTTTCGAGCGCTATGGCGAGACCGAATTCCGGGCGCTGGAGCAACGCGTCATCCTGCGCGTGCTGGAAAACGGCCCGCAGGTGCTGTCGACCGGCGGCGGCGCCTTCATGAACGCGCAGACGCGCGAGGCGATTGCAGCGCACGGCGTGTCGGTATGGCTGAAGGCCGAGCTCGACCTTCTGATGGACCGCGTCTCCAAGAAGCAGAACCGGCCGCTCCTGAAAAGCGCCGACCCGCGCGCCGTGCTGGAGCGACTGATGGGCGAGCGCTATCCGATCTACGCGACATCGGACGTCACCGTGCCGACCCGCGACGACCGCAAGGAAGTCATCGCGACCGAGGTGGTGGACGCGCTGTGCCGGCATTTCGGCATCGATGAGACGACGGCGGCGGGCGAGGTGGAATCGTGAGCATCGCACCCGTTGTCGTCGAAGTAGGCCTTGGCGATCGGACCTATGACATTCTGATCGGCTCGGGGTTGTTGGCCCGCGCGGGCGCGGAGATTGCGCGCCGGCTGCCGGGCACGCGCGCCGCGGTCGTCACCGACGCCAATGTCGCGGCAGCGCATCTCGCTGCCCTTCAGGCCAGCCTCGAAACGGGCGGCATCCAGGCCGCCGTGATCACGTTGCCGCCCGGCGAGAAGACCAAGAGTTTTGCCCGTCTCGAAGAGGTGGTCGACGGTGTGCTGGCTGCGAAACTGGAGCGCGGCGACATCGTCATCGCCTTCGGCGGCGGCGTTATTGGCGACCTTGCCGGCTTTGCCGCCGGCATCGTGCGGCGCGGCATGAATTTCGTGCAGATCCCGACCTCGCTGCTGGCTCAGGTCGATTCCTCGGTCGGCGGCAAGACCGGCATCAACAGCCCACGCGGCAAGAACCTTGTCGGCGTCTTCCATCAGCCGAAACTGGTGCTGGCCGACACCGGCGTGCTCGACACGCTGCCGATCCGCGAATTCCGCGCCGGCTATGCCGAACTCGCCAAATACGGGCTCATTGACCGGCCGGAATTTTTCGCCTGGCTGGAAAAGAATTGGGTCCAGGTTTTTGCCGGCGGGCCGGAGAGGGCGCAGGCTATTGCCGAAGCCTGCCGCGCCAAGGCCGATGTGGTTGCGCGCGACGAATTCGAGACCGGCGACCGCGCGTTGCTCAATCTCGGCCACACATTCGGCCACGCGCTGGAAGCCGCCACCCAATATGACGGAAGCCGCCTCGTCCATGGCGAAGGCGTCGCAATCGGCATGGCGCTGGCCTACCGGTTCTCGTCACGGCTCAATCTGGCCAGCCCCGACGATGCCGCGCGCGTCGAGTCGCATCTGCGCGCCGTCGGCCTGCCTTGGCGGATAGCCGACATCCCGGGCGAATTGCCTGACGCCGAGGCTCTGCTTGCCTTCATCGCCCAGGACAAGAAGGTGTCACGCGGCGCGCTGACCTTCATCCTGACGCGCGGCATCGGCCAGGCTTTCATTGCCAAAGATGTTCCGGCATCGGAAGTGCTGTCGTTTCTGACAGAAAACCATCCTGACCAGCAGAAGATGCGGCCGAGATGACCAACGAGCCCGGCTGGATCGTCGTCGCCGTCCTCGCCATCCTCATCGTGCTGCTCGTTGCCGTGCGCACGCGCCTGCTTGCCATGTTCGGATACGAGCTTTCGCGCATCGAGCCGCAGCGTTCCAGCCAGGACGAATTGCGCGGTGCGGTCGACGATTTCCGCCGCGACGGCCAGGTGGTGCGCGAGGATCGCGACCGCGTCGGCGGGCTGTTCGATCTCGCCGAGCTGGAAGTCTCCGACGTCATGGTCCACCGCACCAACATGCGCTCGGTCAATGCGGACAATGCGCCGGAAGCGGTGGTGCGCGAGATTTTGCAAAGCCCGCACACCCGCATGCCGCTGTGGAAAGGCTCGCTCGACAACATCGTCGGCGTGCTGCATGCAAAGGATCTGCTGCGCGCCTTGAACGAAGTCGGCAACGATTTCTCCCGGATCGACGTGATGAAGATCGCCTCGAAACCCTGGTTCGTGCCCGACACCACGACCTTGCAGGAACAGCTCAACGCCTTCCTTCGCCGCAAGGCGCATTTCGCCGTCGTGGTCGACGAATATGGCGAGGTCGAAGGGCTGGTGACGCTGGAGGACATTATCGAGGAGATCGTCGGCGAGATCGCCGACGAGCATGATGTCGACATACAGGGCGTCAAGCAGGAGGCCGACGGCTCCGTCGTCGTCGACGGCACGGTGCCCATCCGTGACCTCAACCGGGCTCTCGACTGGAACCTGCCGGATGAGGAGGCCACCACCATTGCCGGCCTCGTCATCCACGAGACGCAATCGATCCCCGAGGAGAAGCAGGCTTTTACGTTCCACGGCAAGCGCTTCGTCGTGATGAAACGCGACAAGAACCGGATCGCAAGGCTGAGGATCAGGCCAGCCGGCGACACCTGATACGCGCAGGGAGGCCGGGGCACGTCATCCGGCGATCTGGCTGGTCGAGCGTTCGTGGATCGTCGCGCCGGTCTCGGCATCTATGGCGGCCAGGCTGACTTCATAGCCCCAAAGCCTGCGAATGTGACGAAGCGTGGCGTCGCGGCTGGCATCCTCGAGAAGGATGCCGTCATTGACCTTGTGCTGCAGCCGCAAATGGCGGTCGCCGAGCAGATCGACATCCACCACCTGAATGTCCGGCCGGTTCGCGCCGAGATCGTAACTGTTGGCGAGCGCGTCGCGTATCTTGCGGTAGCCGCGCTCGTCGTGGATCGAGGTGACCTGACAATGCGGTTGGTCGGCAGCGTCGCCGAGCACAAAAAACCGCCATTTCCGGATCATGGCCGGACTGAGGTACTGGCGGATAAACGATTCGTCGCGATGATCGGCCCATGCGTCAAGCAGGACCTCGCGCCAGTTGCCCTGGCCGGCGATGTCGGGAAACCAATCGCGGTCCTCGGCCGTGGGTTTGGTCGAGATGCGCTGAATGTCCTGCATCATGTCGAGGCCGAGAGCATAGGGGTTGATGCCTGAAAAGCGCGGATCGTCGAAGGCCGGCTGAAAGACCACGTTGGAATGATTGCGCAGGATTTCGAGCATGGCGCCTTCGCTGATCTGGCCGCGGTCGAACAGCATGTTCATCAGCGTATAGTGCACGAAAGTGGCACAGCCTTCGTTCATCACCTGTGTTTGCCGTTGCGGGTAAAAATATTGCGCGATGACGCGGACGATCCTGATGATCTCACGCTGCCAGGGCTCCAGGACCGGGCTGTTCTTTTCCAGGAAATAGAGCAGGTTTTCCTCAGGCAGGTTGAGCGATTTCTTCCGCTCCGGGTCCTGGCCCTTTTCGTTGGTCGCTTGCTGGGAAGGCGGCAGCGTACGCCACAAGTCGTTGTAGGAGCGCTCCTCGTATTCGAGACGCTCGCGAATTCCTTCGCGTTGCCGTTCGGACGACAGCCTCGGCGGCCGGTGATAGCGAAACACGCCCTGATCCATCAGCGCGTGAGCGGAATCGAGAACAGCCTCGACGGCGGCGAGGCCGTGCCGCTCCTCGCAACGGACTATGTAGCCCTTGGCGAAGTCCAGGTAGCCGAGGATCGCACCCGCATCCGTCCACTGTTTGAACAGCTGATTGTTCTTGAAGAAATGATTGTGCCCGAGCGCTGCATGGGCCGTCACCAAGGCCTGCAGGGCCATGGTGTTTTCCTCCATCAGATAGACGATGCAGGGATTGGAATTGATGACCAGTTCATAGGCAAGCCCTCGCCCGCCTTTGCGATAGAGCAGATCCTGGTGGAGGAAATGTTTGCCGAAAGACCAGTGACGGTACATCAATGGCATGCCGATGGACGAATAGGCGTCGAGCATTTGTTGCGACGAGATGATCTCCATCTGAACGGGATAGGTGTCCAGATGAAGCTCTTCGACCGCAAGTGCCTCGATCGCGTCATAGGCCCGCGACAATGTTTTGAAATCCCAGTCTGACCCTGAGAAAAGCAGACTGGATTTGCTCGCTTGTCTGGCCATCGGGAACCCTCACGCTCTCTTGAGGGAGGCCGGCTGCCTGCCGAAGAGCTGGCGAAAGACCGGGTAGATATCGGCGGGTGTGGCGATGCGGCTCATCTGGAAGTTCGGCCACTTCTGGTCGATGGCGTTATAGGCACGCCACAGCGACGTCCCGTTTTCGGTCGAGCCGAAAATATGGGCTTCACGCTCGTCGATGATCTCGACATAGGCAAAATATTGGCACAGCCGCATGAGTTCGCCGTTGAGCAGCGAAATGCATCGCTCTGAATCGCCGGCGAAATTGTCGCCGTCCGAGGCCTGGGCGGCATAGATGTTCCAGTCGTGGGCCGGGTAACGGCTGGCGATAATACGGTGCATTTCCTCCAGCGCGGTGGAAACGACGGTGCCGCCGCTTTGGGTGTTGTAGAAAAATGTCTCCTCGTCGACCTCCTGAGCCAGGTGCGTGTGGCGGATGAAGACAATCTCGATGCGGTCGTAGCGTCGTTTCAAGAACAGGTGCAGCAGCACGAAGAAACGCTTGGCCAGATCCTTCTCGCGCTCGCCCATGGACCCGGACACGTCCATCAGACAGAACATGACGGCATTGGCGTTCGGCACCGGCCGGGAATCGAAGCGGTTGAAGCGGATGTCGACCGGATCGACATAGGCAATCCGGCGGCGGCGTCGTTCCAGCCGGTCAAGCTCTTCGCGCAATGCCGCGATACGCTGGCGCGCGTCGACGCTGGATGGCGCCGACTCGAGCGAGGCGATTTCCTCGAGGAGGACATCCAGTTCGACCTGCTTGGGGCGCCTCAGCGCAATGCGGCGGCCGTGGCTGTTGCGCATCGTGCGGCCGACATTGATGTTGGTCGGCGAACCGGTGGCGGCGAAGCCGGCTCTGCGCGGCTTGAAGGCAAGGATCTCCTTGAGGTTGAGCTTGACCATGTCCGGGAGCTCGAGATCCTCGAAGAACAGATCGAGCACTTCCTCGCGCGACAGTACGAAACGAAAGTCGTCCTCTGATGCCTTGTTTCCCGGGGACGATGCTCCCCCGCCGCCTCCGCCGGGCTTGGGGATCAGGTCTCCGGCGGAGAAATGCCTGTTGCCCGGCAAGATGTGCTGACGCCTGCCGGTGTCGCCGGCGTTGTTGAAGCTCGGCTCGCTTGTGCCTCTTTCGGGCATGCGCACGGCGTGCTCGGAATCCGCGTCGGCAATCCTGCCGGTGCGGATCTGGTCGCGTATGCTCCGCTTCAATTCCTCGCGCGCGCGTCGGAGGAAGCGCTGGCGATTGCCGAGACTCTTGTCTTTCGGGTTCAGGCGGCGGTCGATGAAGATCGGCATGGAACCATCCGGGTTCTCTAACCCGCCCTGTTCACCCGCATGTACCAGTCCACAAGGCGACGAACCTGCCGCTCGGTGTAGCCGCGCTCGACCATCCGCTGCACGAATTCATTGTGCCGCTTTTCCGTGACGCTGTCCTGCTTGGAGCCGAAACTGATCACCGGCAGGAGGTCCTCGACCTGGCCGAACATGCGTTTCTCGATGACTTCCCGCAGCTTTTCGTAACTTGTCCACGCCGGGTTGCGGCCATGGTTTCTTGCACGGGCGCGCAGCGTGAATTTCACCACCTCGTTGCGGAAGTCCTTGGGATTGGCGATGCCGGCCGGTTTTTCGACCTGCGAAAGCTCGTTGTCCAAAACCTCGCGGTTGAGGATCTGGCCGGTGTCGGGATCCTTGTAGTCCTGGTCTTCGATCCAGGCGTCGGCATAGGCGATGTAGCGGTCGAAAAGATTCTGGCCGTACTCGCTGTACGATTCCAGATAGGCTTTCTGGATCTCATGGCCGATGAATTCGGCATACCGCGCGGCCAGCTCGGACTTGATGAACTCCAGATAGGCGGCTTCCGTCTCCTTCGGAAACTGTTCGCGCTTGATTGCCTCCTCCAGGATGTACATGAGATGCACGGGGTCGGCGGCCACCTCTTCGGTGTCATAGTTGAAGGTCTGCGACAGGATCTTGAAGGCAAAGCGCGTGCTGACGCCGGCCATGCCCTCGTCGACGCCCGCGGCGTCCCGATATTCCTGAACCGACTTGGCCTTGGGGTCGACTTCCTTGAGGTTCTCGCCATCATAGGCGCGCATCTTGGTGTAGAGCGGCGAATTGTCGTGCTCGGCCAACCGGGTCGAGACGGTAAACCGGCTGAGGATGTCCAGCACCTCTGGAGCGCAGGGACTGGCGGCCAATTCGCTCTCCCGCAGCAGTTTCTCGTAGATCTGCCGCTCTTCGGTTATCCGCAGGCAATACGGCACCTTGACCACGAGGATGCGATCGAGAAAAGCCTCATTGTTCTTGTTGTTCTTGAACTGCAGCCATTCCGACTCGTTGGAATGAGCCACGATGATCCCCTGATAGGGAAAGGCGCCGAAATTTTCGGTGCCGTTGTAGCTGCCTTCCTGGGTGGCGGTCAGCAGCGGATGCAGGACCTTGATAGGCGCCTTGAACATTTCGACGAATTCAAGCAGGCCCTGGGTGGTCCGGTTCAGTCCGCCACTATAGGAATAGGCGTCCGGATCGGATTGGCTGAAATTTTCCAATTGCCGGATATCTACCTTGCCAACCAGGGCCGAAACGTCCTGATTGTTCTCGTCGCCGGGCTCGGTCTTGGCGATGCCGATCTGGCGCAGTCGCGAAGGCATCAGCTTGACGACGCTGAACTTGGAAATGTCGCCGGAGAGTTCATCGAGGCGCTTGGCCGCCCATGGCGAAATGAGCCCATTCAACCGGCGTCGGGCAATGCCGTATTTATCCTCCAGCAGGTCGCCCATGCGATCGGGATGGAAAAGGCCCAGCGGCGATTCGAAAACCGGGCTGACCTGGTTGCCGACCTTCAGCGTGTAGATCGGGCGCTGCTCCATCAACTTCTTCAGCCGCTCGGCAAGGGACGATTTGCCGCCGCCGACCGGGCCGAGCAAATAGAGGATTTGCTTGCGTTCCTCGAGCCCCTGCGACGCGTAGCGAAAATAGCCGGCGATGCGCTCGATTGTGTCCTCCATGCCATAGAAATCGGCAAAGGAGGGGTACACTTTCAGGGTTCGATTGGAGAATATGCGGCCGAGCCGCTCATCCTTGCTGGTGTCGACCAGGTTCGGCTCGCCGATCGCCTCGACCATCCGTTCAGGCGCTGAGGCATACATCGACTTGTCCTCGCGGCAGGCAAGGAGATATTGCTGGATGCTGATCTCTTCCTGTGCCGCGTTGGTGTAAATTTCCGAAAACAGAACGAAGACGTCAGACTGGTTCTCTCGCATGATGCTTTTGCCCTCGGAGCCGCTGTGGCTTCCATTCGGCTCACCTCGCATTCAACTGTCGGGGGGTACCGTTTGTTCCCTTCATGTGAAGAGGTGGCTACGATCATGAGGTTTTGAGGCCACTCCGGGATCAAGGCGCTCGGTGCGGAGCGGTATTCAGCGCGGGTAGCGGGTGTGTGGCGAATCCCTGACTGGACGGCTGGGGCCGCCGCGTGCAGTCTTGCCTCGTCAGGAGACAGTGATGATCGATCGACGAAGCCTGATCATGGCCTCGGTGGCGGCGATGCTGCCATTGGAAGCATCGGCCGCGTCGGAAACACGCCGACCCACGCCAAAAACCTTAGACTACGGGCCGGCCAAGCTCGACATCTATGCGCCCGATGGTGCAATGGGCCTGCCGGTCGTGTTTTTCGTTCATGGCGGCACCTGGCAGTTTGGCAAACGCAGTCAGGTCGACGCCAAACCGGCCTTCCTGCTCGCCAACGGCTTCTGCTTCGTCTCCATCGATTACCGCATGTTGCCGCAGGCCGATGTCGCCACCCAGGCCGGTGACGTCGAAAAGGCCTACGCCTACATCAGAGCCAACATAGCCCGGCATGGCGGCGATCCCAACCGCATCGTCGGCATGGGCCATTCGGCCGGCTGCCATCTGATTGCGCTGACCGGCATGCGCGGCGGGTTGCCCGGCATAGCTGCGCTCATTCTCGACGATACCAGGGCCTATGATCTTGCAGCACTTGCCAAGAAGGGCGGCATGGTGCGGGCCTATGCCCGCGTCTTTTCCGATCCCGCGCAATGGGCGGCACTGTCGCCGGCCAGCCATGTCGACGGCCGCAGGCACCCGCCGACTTTCATTGCCTATTCGCGCGCCCCTGGCCGCGGCGAGGACTCCAAGGCCTTTGCCGAGCGCCTGCGCGCGACGGGCACCAAGGTCACGCTGTTCGACGGCAGCGCCTACACGCATATGTCGATCAATCGGGATTTCGGCGAGGATGGCGACGCGCTGACCGCGGCCGCTCTGGCATTCCTGAAATCGACGGTTGGCTGATCTTTACGGCACTGGATCAGATCAAAAGTGGCGGCGGGACATTGCTGTGCGGGCGCGCCAGGGTGCAAGTGCTCTTCGATCGTGAGCGGGAGGGAATTGCATGAACGGCGCCGATGTCCTGTGTGACGTGCTTCTGGCCAACGATGTGACGGTCTGCTTCGCCAATCCCGGCACCTCCGAAATGCACTTCGTTGCAGCACTTGACCGCAAGCCGAAAATGCGTTGCGTGCTCGGGCTGTTCGAGGGGGTGGTGACCGGGGCCGCCGATGGCTATGCGCGGATGACCGATCGGCCGGCCGCGACGCTGCTGCATACCGGTCCCGGCCTGGCCAACGGACTCGCCAACATGCACAATGCCCGGCGTGCCTTCAGCCCGATGATCAACATCGTCGGCGACCACGCCTCTTACCATCTGCCGCTCGATGCCCCGCTCACCAGCGATATCGAAAGCCTTGCGGCGCCGATGTCCAACTGGGTCGGCCGCGTCAAGGGCCCGGCCGATATCGCGCCGGCAGCTGAAGCAGCCTTTCGCGCCTCGCTGACACCACCCGGCGTCGCGACGATGATCCTGCCGGCGGATGCCGCCTGGGGCGAAGTCGAAGCGGTTTCGGTCGGCAAGGTGAAGCTGGTGCCAGCGCCGGCCGTCGATATGGACGCCGTGCGCAAGGTCGCCGCGGCGATCCGTGCCGCTCCGGGCCGGGCAGGCATGATCGTTCGCGGAAAGGCCGCACGCGCCGATGCGCTCGCCATCGCCGGGCAAATCTCGACGGGCAGCGACGTCCGGCTGTTCGGCGATGTTCTGATCGCACGGATGCAACGCGGGCGCGGGCGTGTCGCGCCGGCCCGCATCCCCTATCCGGTCGACGCGGCGATGGCTGTGCTCAGGGATGTCGATGTTCTGATCCTGGTCGGCGCGAAGGAGCCGGTTGCCTTCTTCGCCTATCCGGGAAAACCGGGACGGCTCGTTCGGGAAGGCTGCGAGGTGCTGACACTGGCCGCCCATGGCGAAGATCTGCATGCGGCGCTGGAGGCGCTTCGCGACGAACTTGGCATCAAGCCGCCGAAACGACAGGTCGTCGCGGCCGCTTTTCCCGACGAGGCAACGCCGAGCGGCAAGCTGACGGAAGATGCGATCGCGCTGTCGGTGGCGCGCAAACTGCCGGCCGATGCAATCATTTGCGATGAAGCGGTCACCTCGGCCAGGCGTTTCTTCGCGCTGTCGGCCTTTGCAGCGCCGCACGACTACATGATGGGCACGGGCGGATCGATCGGCGGCGGCATCCCGATGGCGACCGGGGCGGCAATCGCCTGTCCGGACCGCAAGGTGATCAATCTCGAGGCCGATGGCAGCGGGATGTACACGGTGCAGGGATTGTGGACGCAGGCGCGGGAAAAGCTCGACGTGGTGACGATCGTGTTTTCCAACCGAACCTATGCGATCCTGCATGGCGAGATGAAGAATGTCGGCGTCGGCGCCATCGGCGAGAACGCCAGGCGCATGCTCGACCTCGACTATCCCTCGCTCGACTGGGTGTCGCTGGCCAAAGGCATGGGCGTGGAGGCGGCCCGCGCCGATACGTGCGAGCGCTTCGAGGCGCTGCTGGACAGCGCGCTGTCACGGCGCGGGCCGTTCCTCATCGAAGCGGTGCTCTGAGCGCGGCGAAAAACGATAGGCGGAACCGAGCTACCAGCGGGTCTTTTCGCCGGGAGCCGCCGGTTCGATCGCCAGCGCGTGCACGCCGGCCTTCAATTCATCGGCAAGCAGTTCATTGACGGCGCGGTGACGGTCGATGCGGCTCATGCCGGCAAAGGCGGAAGCGACGACGCGGACGCGAAAATGCGTCTCGCCGGTGCCGTCGTAAGTGCCGTGATGGTCGGAGCCGTGATGGTGGTGGCCGGCATGGAGATGGCTCTCGTTGATGATGACCAGCCTGTCCGGCGAAAATGCCTTATTGAGCTTGTCTTCCATGGTCGCCTGTATGGACATCGCCATCTCCCTTCACCAAATATCGCTGGCATCTCAGCCTGGAAACCGAAAATCGGTTTCGCGAGGGGCCGCCGCCGTGCAACAAAATCCGCCATTCGCCTGCTTTATGCCGCGATTCAGCGGTTAGGGCGATGATCGCGAAAATGTCAATTCTTGTTTCGCATCTGCGAACGCCCCATAAATGGGTAAGATGAAGCCGTACCCCAAATATTTCGAGAAGATTCGCGTCCGCCCCGACAAGGACGCGGAGCTGAAGTCGCACTCGCCGATCTGCCAGTGGGACGGCTGCAAGGAAGCGGGCACCCATCGTGCGCCGGTCGGGCGCATGAAGGAGGGCGAGTATTTCCATTTCTGCTTCGATCATGTGCGCGAGTACAACAAGGGCTTCAACTACTTTTCCGGCGTGCCGGACACCGAGGTCGCGCGCTTCCAGAAGGAAGCCATGACCGGGCACCGGCCGACCTGGAAGATGGGCGCCAACGGGGCCTCGACGCGGTCGTCGCCCGATATGGCCCAGATGCGTTCCGGCCGGGCCGGCTACTATAACCGCATGCGCGACCCGTTCGACCTGTTCAAGGGACCGAAGGATCCGCGCGAGGCGCGCGAGCGCAAGGCCAAGCCGCTTGAGGCCAAGGCGCTGGAAACGCTTGGCCTTGATACAAAGGCGACTGGCAAGGAGATCAAGGCGCGCTATAAGGAACTGGTGAAACAGCACCATCCGGATGCGAATGGTGGCGACAGAGGTTCGGAAGACCGGTTCCGCGATGTGCTGCAGGCCTATCGCGTGCTCAAACAGGCGGGCCTGTGCTGAGCGGCCATACGGTTCGTGTCGTTTTCCAACTTTCATAAGGTTGGAAAAGGCTCTAAGACCGCCCCCGGACAAAATCGATTGCCGGCGAAATCAGACGTTTCGCCCGTGGAGACGTTGAGAGATATGAACAAGGTCGATCGTGACATCGCCAACCTGCCCGACACGACGGTGTCGGTGAAGGAGAAATTCGGCTTCGAGTCCAAGATGGTGGTACCGGCCTATTCGGTGACATCGGAGCATGTGCCCGACATCGACCCGGACTATCTCTTCGACAAGAACACGACGATGGCGATCCTTGCGGGCTTTGCCTACAACCGCCGCGTCATGGTGTCGGGCTATCACGGCACCGGCAAGTCGACCCATATCGAACAGGTTGCCGCCCGGCTTAACTGGCCTTGTGTGCGCGTCAACCTCGACAGTCATGTCAGCCGTATCGATCTCGTCGGCAAGGACGCGATCGTCGTCAAGGATGGCCTGCAGATCACCGAATTCCGCGACGGCATCCTGCCCTGGGCCTACCAGCACAATGTCGCTCTGTGCTTCGACGAGTACGATGCCGGCCGTCCGGATGTGATGTTCGTCATCCAGCGCGTGCTGGAATCGTCGGGCCGGCTGACGCTGCTCGACCAGAGCCGGGTCATCCGCCCGCATCCGGCCTTCCGGTTGTTCTCGACCGCCAACACGGTCGGCCTCGGCGACACCACTGGCCTCTATCACGGCACCCAGCAGATCAACCAGGCGCAGATGGACCGCTGGTCGATCGTCACCACGCTGAACTATTTGCCGCACGACAATGAAGTCGCCATCGTGCTGGCCAAGGCCAAGCACTATCGCGACAGCAAGGGCAAGGACATCGTCAACAAGATGGTGCGCGTCGCCGACATGACGCGTTCGGCCTTCATCAACGGCGATCTGTCGACCGTGATGAGCCCGCGCACCGTGATCACCTGGGCCGAGAATGCCGAGATATTCGGCAATATCGGCATGGCGTTCCGGCTGACCTTCCTCAACAAGTGCGATGAACTGGAACGCTCGGTGGTGGCCGAGTTCTACCAGCGCGCCTTTGGCGAGGATCTGCCCGAGAGCGCCGCCAACGTGGTGCTGGGCTAAGCAGAGTCTCGATGGCGGGTCCGGGCGACAACACGCGCAACAAGTCGAAGACGGGTTCTGAAGCCGACAGCTTCAAGCGCGCCGTCACCGTCTGCATGCGCGCCATCGCCGGCGACAAGGAGCTGGAGGTCGGCTTCGCCAAGGACCGGCCGGCGCTCGCCGGCAGCCGTGCGCGTCTGCCAGAATTGCCGAAGAAGGCGTCGAAGACCGATATCGCGATCACCCGCGGCCTCGGCGATTCCATGGCGCTGAAGCGCGCCTGCCACGATGTGCGCATCCACACCAAGCTGGCGCCGGAAGGCAAGGCGGCCCGCGCCATCTATGACGCGGTCGAACAGGCTCGCGTCGAGGCGATAGGCTCACGCGCCATGCAAGGCGTCGCCGACAATATCGGCTCGATGCTGGAGGACAAATACGCCAAGGCCAACCTCGTCGACGTCAAGGACAAAGCCGACGCGCCGATCGAGGAAGCACTCGCCCTGATGGTGCGCGAGAAGCTCACCGGCCGTCCGATCCCGAAAAGCGGCGAGCGGCTGGTCGAACTCTGGCGCCCTTGGGTCGAGGAAAAGGCCAAGGCCGATCTCGACGGGTTGTCGGCCAAGCTCGGCGACCAGCAGGCGTTCGCCCGGGTCGTGCGCGAGATGCTCGCCTCCATGGAAATGGCCGAGGAGCTCGGCGACGACCAGGAGACGGAAGATTCCGAGGACAATGACGACAACCAGCCGCAAGGCGAGGAGCAGAGCGAGGAGGGCGGCGAAGAGGATTCCGGCTCCGAGCAGTCGCAGTCCGAGGACGCCGAAGCTTCGGCCGATGACGAACAGTCGGCCGAGACCGAAGCCTCCGACGCCACCGCGGACGACCTGTCCGACGATGACGACGCCGATGCCGAAACGCCCGGCGAGGCGCGCCGCAACGACAATCCCTTCACCAATCTGCCGAAGGAGATCGACTACAAGGTCTTCACCACGGCTTTCGACGAGACGGTCGGGGCCGAGGAGCTGTGCGAAGAAGAAGAGCTCGACCGGCTGCGCGCCTTCCTCGACAAGCAGCTGGCCAATCTGTCCGGCGTCGTCGGGCGGTTGGCCAACCGGCTGCAGCGTCGCCTGATGGCACAACAGAACCGCTCCTGGGATTTCGACCTGGAAGAAGGTTACCTCGACCCGGCAAGGCTGGTGCGGGTCGTCATCGACCCGATGCAGCCGCTGTCGTTCAAGCAGGAGCGCGACACCAAATTTCGCGACACGGTGGTGACGCTGGTGCTCGACAATTCCGGCTCGATGCGCGGCCGGCCGATCACGGTCGCGGCAACCTGCGCCGACATATTGGCCCGCACGCTGGAGCGTTGCGGCGTCTCGGTCGAGATCCTCGGTTTCACCACGCGGGCCTGGAAGGGCGGGCAGGCGCGCGAGAAATGGCTGAAGGACGGCAAGCCGCCGAATCCTGGCCGGCTCAACGATCTGCGCCACATCATCTACAAGTCCGCCGACCATCCGTGGCGGCGGGCACGGCGCAATCTCGGCCTGATGATGCGCGAAGGCCTGCTCAAGGAAAATATCGACGGCGAGGCGCTGCTGTGGGCGCACAACCGGCTGATCGCCCGGCCCGAGCAGCGCAAGATCCTGATGATGATCTCGGACGGGGCGCCGGTCGACGATTCGACGCTGTCGGTCAATCCGGGCAATTATCTCGAGCGCCATCTGCGCGCTGTCATCGAGCTGATCGAGACGCGTTCGCCGGTGGAACTGCTGGCCATCGGCATCGGCCACGACGTCACGCGCTACTACCGCCGGGCTGTCACCATCGTCGATGCCGAGGAACTGGCCGGCGCCATGACCGAGCAGTTGGCTTCGCTGTTCGCCGAGGAAAGCGCGAAGGATACGCGACGCGGCGGTGGTATGCGGCGCGCCGGATGATTTCCAGGCGCTGCGGCTTTCAGCAGACGCTTTTCGCCGCCGTCGCCCTGCTTTCCGGCGTGGCTTCGGCGGCAGCCGGTTCGGCCGACTCTAGTTCTGTCGAACCGGTCGAAATCTCGGCCCGCCCGATCACCGAATTCCACATTGGCCGTGCCGGCAAGCAGTTCGGCCCGTTCGAATTCGTCGGCGGGCTGGAGATGACCTCGCCGACACGCGATTTCGGCGCGCTGTCGGCCTTCCGCTTCCTGAAAGCCGGCGGTGACTTCATCGGCGTTGCCGACACCGGCTTCTGGTTCTTCGGCACGGTGGTCCGCGACGCGGAAAAGCGACCCTCCGGCATCCAGAATTTCCGCATGCAGCAGATGGTCGACCAGACCGGCCGGCCGATCGACAGGAAATGGGAGGTCGATGCGGAAGGTCTCGCGGTCAAGGACGGCATCGCCACCGTCGGCTTCGAGCGCAGCCACCGCGTCGCCCAGTTCAAGATCGACTCCAACGACATGAAGGCACCCTTCAAGCCGCTGGATTTCGCCGTTCCGGCCCGCGAGCTGCGTCAGAATCGCGGCTTCGAGACCGTCACCCACGCCAATGCCAACGGCCAGCATGAGGGCGGCCTAGTCGTGGTCTCCGAGAAGAGCCTGGACAAGGCCGGCAACATCTATGCCGCCATCATCGAAGGACCGCACAAGGGCGTCTTTACCGTCAAGCGCAATGGCGATTTCGACATTACCGACGGGGCCTTCCTGCCGGATGGCGACCTATTGCTTCTGGAGCGCAGTTTCTCGATGGCCAGCGGCGTCAAGATGCGGCTGCGGCGCATCTATGGCGAAAGCGTCGAGAAGGGCGCGGTCGCCGACGGGCCGGTGCTGCTGGAGGCCGACATGGGCTACCAGATCGACAATATGGAAGGGCTCGACGTCTGGACCCGCGGCGACGGCGCGCTGATGGTGTCGCTGATCTCCGACGACAACCACTCGATCCTGCAGCGCAACCTCTATCTGGAATTCATTCTCCACCAGGATGAGCCCGCCGGCTTTACGTCCTGGTGGCGATCCAGATGACATGGCGGGCGCCACGCTTGCCGTTGGCGCGCGTACTGACCTCTTCGACCCCGAAGCCTGCCTGCTTCAGCCGCCGCGTGAAGCCGATGTCGGGGCCTTGCGACCACACTGCCAGCACGCCGCCGGGTTTCAGGGCGCTGCGTGCGGCTGCGAGGCCGTGCACGCTGTAAAGTGCGTCGTTGGATTTGTGGACGATGCCTTCCGGGCCGTTGTCGACATCGAGCAGAATGGCGTCCCAGGCCGCGGGCCGCGACCGGATCAACTGCCCGACATCGGTTTCCTGGATGGTGACGCGAGGATCGTCGAGACAGCCGTCAAAGATTTCGGCCATCGGGCCACGTGCCCAGGCGACGACGGCGGGCACCAGTTCGGCGACGACTATTCCGGCATCATTGGCCAATTCTGTGAGTGCGGCGCGCAAGGTAAAACCCATGCCAAGCCCACCGATCAGGATTGTGGGCCGGCTCTGGCCGGCAATCCGCTCGCAGGACAGTTTTGCCAGCGCTTCCTCGGAACCGCTGAGGCGGCTGTTCATCAGTTCGTTGGTGCCCAGCATGATCGAGAATTCGGTGCCGCGCCGCTTGAGGCGAAGTTCTTGTGCGCCATCCGGGATCTTGGCCGAATCGAGCTGGACCCACGGGATCATGATCTTTGTCCGACCATGATCTTTTCCGAAAACCGGGTCCCACTTTTCGGGATCATGGTTTAAGCCGCTACCGCCGGCTGGCTCCAACGGGCCGCGAGCAGACGGTAGGGGATCAACGCCACCACGGCGATGATCAGCTTCACGCTGAGGTCGCCCAGCGCCCAGGAGATCCAACGCATCGCGTCGACATGGAAGATGCCCATCAAGGGTGCGTTTTCCAACGCAAAGCCGTCGTTGGGACCAGCGAAGGCGAAGGCGGCCGAGAACGCGACGGTGAAAAACACGGCGGTGTCGAACACCGACCCGACCAGCGTGCCGATGATCGGCGCGCGCCACCAGCTCTGCCGGCGCAGCCGGTTGAAGACGGTGACATCGAGCAGTTGCGCGCTGAGGAACGCCGCTCCGGACGCGGCCGCGATACGCACCAGCCGGTCGGCGGCGGTCTCGAGTTCGATCAGGCCGTGGCGGAACAGGAAGGGCGGGACAAGGATCGAGCAGATCACCGCCGTCATGAAGCCGACAAAGACGATCCGGCGCGCCGCAGTGGGTCCGTAGCGGCGGTTGGCGAGGTCGGTGACCAGGAACGAGAAGGGATAGGTGAAGGCCCCCCAGGTCAGAAGATCGGCCAGCGAGAGGCCGCCGATCTGACCCTGCATCGGGAATTGCACGAGAATGTTCGATGCCACGACGACAAGCGCCATGGCGGCCACGAATGGCAAATACCGCGAGAAGGAAGTCATTTTTTTATCCTGGGTAATGGAACCAGCCAAGCACCATGCCCATGCGGGCGATGCTTGCCTTCGTATGTGGGCACCGGATTGCCAAAACCTTGCGGCTTCGATCCGATGCTCAGGCCAACAAGATGTTGGCCAGAGGCCAACAAGAGGTCGGCCAGGGCGGTCGTCCCCCGCCTTTGAACTGTTTTAAGCGGCAGCCTGCTCGGCGGTCTTCTTGGCGATCTGCTTTTTCAGCAAACGGGCGCGCTGCGACAATTCCTTGACGTCTGCCTTGGCCAGGAAGGCGTCGAGGCCGCCGCGATGTTCGACCGAACGCAGCGCGTTGGCCGAAATGCGCAGGCGCACGTTCTGGTTCAGCGCTTCCGAAATCAGCGTCACATTGACGAGGTTCGGCAGGAAGCGACGCTTGGTCTTGTTGTTGGCGTGGCTCACATTGTTGCCGGACATGACTGCCTTGGCAGTGAGTTCGCAGGTGCGGGACATTGTTCTAACCTTCAGTTCTCGGGTCTGCCAAACACTCAAGCCCACGCCGGGTGGCGCGCGGTTCTGGTCAGGCGGCCTTATGGAAAAAGTTGGCGTTCCATAGTTGCATTTCGCCGAGGCGTCAAGCTCCGGCTTGCCCAGCCCCTGCATTGCCCACGGCGCGCCCGGCATTTTCATATTAAGGCCGGAATTCATCCTATAAGCGGTTCCATAGGGACATGCCAGACCGGAGTTGCCCGCCTCCGGCCCAAAATCAAGGACCCGATCCCGCCATGCTTCGTTCGCCACATGCCCTTGTTGCCATGCTTGCCATAGCTTTGCCGTCCGCCGCGTCTGCTGCCTCGCCGCAGTCGTTCAAGGGCGAGTACACGGTGTCGTTTCTTGGTCTTTCGATAGCGAAATCAACGTTTTCCAGCCGCTATGAGAACGGCGCCTACGCGATCCAAGGCAGTGTCACCGCGGCCGGTCTCGCCAAGCTGTTCGACGACACGCGCGGCACGATCTCGTCCAAAGGCACGATTGCGGGCAAAAAGATGGTGCCGCAGGCATTCCGCGCCGACTACACCTCCGGCAAGAAGGCATCGGTGGTCGATATCCGCTTTGCCAATGGCAGGGTCACTTCGACGAAGGTCGTACCGGCACCAGGCAAACGCGACCCCAAGAACTGGGTACCGCTCGGTGCCGGCGACCTGGCATCGGTGCTCGATCCCATGGCCGCCACCGTCATTCATGCCGACAGTCTCGACCAGGTCTGCGGCCGCACGGTGAAGTTCTATGACGGCGAGATGCGTGCCGACCTGACGTTGACCTACGCGTCGAAAGGCACGATCTCGGTCCCGGGCTACAAGGGCGACACCGTCACCTGCCAGATGGGCTTCGAGCCGGTGGCGGGTTATCGCAAGGGCCGCAAGGCGCTCAACTATCTCAAGAACAAAAGCCGCATGATGGTGACGTTTGCACCGCTCGGCCAAACCGGCGTATATGCGCCGATCCGTGCCACGGTTGGCACGCAGATCGGCACCTTGACCATCAGCGCCGGGCGTTTCGAAGCCGTACAATAGCCAGGCGCGGAATTGGCGCGCCACTGGAGACAGAATGGGGCGCGCAACACTGATCGGCTTTTCGGCGGTCGCCATGTGGGCGTTGCTCGCACTGCTCACCGATGCGTCGGGCCAGGTGCCGCCGTTCTTGCTGTCGGCGATCACCTTCTCGATCGGCACCGGCGTCGGGCTGGTCGCGCGGCTGTTCATGCCGGCACCCGACAAGAGCCAGAAGATACCGCCGCAGGTGTGGCTGATCGGCATTGCCGGCCTGTTCGGCTACCACTTTTTCTATTTCACCGCACTGCGCAATGCGCCGGCGGTGGAGGCGAGCCTGATCGCCTATCTGTGGCCGCTGCTGATAGTGCTCGGCTCGGCGTTGATGCCGGGCGAAAAACTTGCCTGGAACCATATCGTCGGCGCGCTGCTCGGCCTTGCCGGCACCGTGCTGATCGTCACCAAGGGTGGCGGGCTGGCCTTCGACGCCCGCTATTCCTTCGGCTATGCCATGGCTGCCGTCTGCGCCGTCTTGTGGTCGTCCTATTCGTTGTTGTCGCGGCGCTTCCCATCGGTGCCGACCAGCATCGTCACCTGGTTCTGTGCTGCCACCGCGGTGCTGTCGCTCGCCTGCCACCTGGCGCTGGAACAGACGATTCTGCCCGTCGGCGCCGGCCAGTGGCTGGCGGTGCTTGGTCTTGGCCTGATGCCGGTGGGCGCTGCCTTCTACGCCTGGGACATCGGCGTCAAGCGCGGCAACATCCAGGTGTTGGGTGCCGCAAGCTATGCCGCACCGCTGTTGTCGACGCTGGTGTTGATCGCGGCCGGCGTCGCCGAGCCGTCGCTGCGCATCCTCGCCGCCTGCGTGCTCATCACCAGCGGTGCGGTGCTCGCCGCAAAATCCCTGTTCCTGCGCAAGCCGGCTGCGGTCGAGAGCGGAGCCGCGGCATCCGAAAGCAGAGCCGGGGCATCCGAAGGCGGAGCCCAGGCATGACGATGCCGTTTGCGGGCGGCATCGACGCCAATGCCAATGCGACACTGATTTTTTCGCTGGCGGCGGCGGTGATCTATGCCTTCACGCTTGGCATGCCGCCAACGCTGGCCCGCTCGGCCGCAAAGACGCTCGCCGTGGCGATGCTCGCCGTGCTGGCGGCGCTGCAAGGCGGCCCGCTGCTGCTGGTCGCCGCGCTCGCACTCAGCGCCGTTGGCGACGCCTTCCTGTCACGCGACGGCGAAAAGGCCTTTCTCGGCGGGCTGGCCAGTTTTCTTGTCGCTCACATCGTCTATGTCGCGCTGTTCCTGCGCAGCGGTGGCGGGTTGGGAGTGCTTGGCGCCGAGCCGTGGCGCGGAGCGATCGCGCTCGCCATGGCGGTGTTCGTGGTCATCGTGCTGGCGGCGCTGTGGCGTCGTGTCGGTCCCAGCCTGCGTATCCCGATCACCGTCTATATCGCGGCGATCCTGGCAATGGGCATCTCGGCGCTGACAACAAGCAATATGTGGGTGATTGGGGGCGCCGTGCTGTTCATGGCGTCGGACGGGCTGCTCGCCACGGAGAAATTCCTTGTGGCCGCCATCTCGCCGCATCGTGCCTGGATGCGTTTCGCCGTCTGGGCGCTGTACTACGCCGTCCAACTCGCGATCACGCTAGGCTTCCTGCTAAATCAGGCTTCTTATTGAGTTAGGACTGTCCAGGCTGCCAGCCGGGTGCCGCCAGCTCAAAAGCTGCAAACTCGAAGCCCGGCGCGACGGTGCAGCCGACCAGTGTCCATTCGCCCAGGCTGCGCGCCGATTGCCACCATTCCGCCGGCACGACGATCTGCGGCCGCTCACCGGCTGCGAGATCGATGCCGAGCACCTGTTCCACAACGGTGCTGCCTTCTTCCCACATCGACAGCGCCAGCGGGGCGCCGGCATGGAAATGCCAGACCTCGGCGGCGTCCTTGACCCGGTGCCAGGCCGAAACCTGATGCTCCTCAAGCAGGAAATAAATGGCGGTCGAATGGCCACGCGCGCCGCCGGTGCCATCGCGAAAGGTCTCGGCATACCAGCCGCCTTCCGGATGCGGCTTCAGCCCGAGCGTCGCGATAATTTCTGCGGAGCTGGTCATGGCGACGATACCACCGGGCCTAGAAATTGTCCTTGCACTTGCGGATTTCGGCAAAGATCTCGGCGTCCGAAGCTTTCTCCAGCCCCAGATGCTTGCGGATCGCCGGATCGTGCCAGCGCAGGAAGGGATTGGTCGACAGCTCCTCGCCGATCGTCGTCGGCAGCGTCGGCTTATTGTCGGCGCGCAGCTTTTCGATCTTGGCGGCGCGTTCCTTCAATGCCGAATTCGTCGGGTCGACGGTCAGCGCGAAACGGGCGTTGGCGAGCGTGTATTCATGACCGCAATAAATAATCGTTTCGGCCGGAAGCGCGGCCAGCTTCTTCAGCGAATCGTACATCACCGGCGGCTTGCATTCGAACAGCCGTCCGCAACCCAGCGCAAACAGCGTGTCGGCGGTGAACGCCACACCCGAAGCCGGCAAATAGTAGGAAACGTGGCCGGCGGTGTGGCCGGGCGTGGCGATGACTTCGATCTTTTCATCGCCAAGATGGAGGACCGAGCCGTCTTCGACGGTTTCGTCGATGCCGGGGATATTGGCCTTTTCCGCTTCCGGGCCGACGATGCGCAGCTTGAAGCGCTCCTTCAACGCAAGATTGGCCTCGACGTGATCCATGTGATGATGCGTGGTCAGGATCATCGTCGGCGTCCAGCCGGTGCGCTTTATCGCGGCCAGGATAGGCGCTTCCTCGGGCGCGTCGATGATCGCGGTCTGGCCGCTTTTGGGATCATGCACCAGCACGCCGAAATTGTCGCTGCGGCACATGAACTGTTCGATTTCGACCGGCATCGCATCTCTCCGTTTATGGCCGCAGACATAGGGCGCCGGCGCGTGGATGTCATCCTGGATGTTGAAGACATCCTGGATGTGAGCAACATTCCGGGACGTTGAACAACATCCCGCAATGTCTAGTGACATTCCCGGAATGCCAGGTCGTCGCGGCCTGTTGTTGAAACCCGCCGATATCGCGGCTACATCCCTGCCATGCATTCCGACATCGTCGATCTTCGCTCCTTCTATTCGACAACACTCGGCCGTTTCGCCGAGCGTTCGATCACCATGGCGTTGTCGTCGATATGGGCGGTCGTGCCCAACGAGCGGCTGGTTGGTCTGGGCTACACCTTGCCGTGGTTGGAGCGGTTCGGCACCGACGCCGAGCGGGTCTTCGCCTTCATGCCGGCGACGCAGGGCGCGGTGGTGTGGCCGGCGACAGGGCCGACGGCGACGGCACTGGTCTTCGACGAGGAACTGCCGCTGGTCGATTCCTGCATCGACCGCATGCTGCTCGTCCATTCGCTCGAACATGTCGAGAACCCACGTGAGACGCTGAACGAGATCTGGCGCGTGCTGTCGCCGGCTGGCCGGGTCGTCATCGTCGTGCCCAACCGGCGCGGTGTCTGGGCGCGCTTCGAGCACACCCCATTCGGCAATGGCCGGCCCTTTTCGCGCGGCCAGCTAACCGAATTGCTGCGCGAGGCGAATTTTACGCCCGCCGCCTGGTCCGATGCGCTGTTCTTTCCGCCGTCGAGGCGCCGTTTCATGATGCGCTTCCACAATGTGCTGGAGCGCGCCGGCCGGCGGCTGTGGCCGATCTTTTCCGGCGTCATCGTCGTCGAGGCGCAGAAACGGCTCTATCAAGGCGTGCCCGTCGTCCAGCGCGCCTCGCGCCGCGTCTTCGTGCCGGTGCTGTCGCCGCATGGCGCCACCCGGCTTGGCCGTCACAAAGCCGGTGCCGAGCCCTCGGCTGCGCGGGTGACGGCTTCGTGATCACGGCAAGCGTGCCTGACGTCGTTTCCCTGCCTATCTGTCGCAAGCGGACCGACAGCCCATCCGGCAGCCCATACGAACGCCTGTCAAGTTTCTCCATCCGGTTTCAGCACTGACGCAAGGACCTCGGCCATGGCTGATCAACCGGACAATGCCGCCGCCGTTCAGCCGGTTGCCGTGGCGGTCGAAGCCAGCAGCCTGCGCGATCAGGTGATGACGATCCGGCGGGCGCTGGCGGGATCGCCGGTTCGCAAATGGTTGCAGTGGACATCGGTCGGCATCATGGCCGTGATCATTGCAACGTCGATCGGCCAGGTTCTGCTCAACCGCTGGAACCAGCCTTTCTACGATGCGCTTGCGCGCCGCGACATGGCGGCCTTCCTGCACCAGCTCCTCGTCTTCGCGATGATCGCCGGCGGGCTGCTGGTGCTCAATATCGGCCAGACCTGGCTCAACCAGATGATCAGGCTCAAACTGCGCGAGGCGCTGACGCTGGATCTGATCGATCAGTGGATGCGGCCGGCGCGCGCCTTCCGGTTGGCCAATGCCGGCGCCATCGGCGTCAATCCCGACCAGCGCATGCAGCAGGACGCCGCGCATCTGTCCGACCTGTCAACCGATCTCGGCGTCGGCCTGCTGCAGTCGTGCATCCTGCTGGTGTCCTTCGTCGGGGTGCTGTGGGAGCTGTCCTCGGGCTTCGTGTTCCACATCGGCGGGACCTCGCTGGCCATACCGGGCTACATGGTCTGGGCCGCCATCCTTTACGCCGGCATCGCCTCCTGGCTGAGCTGGCTGGTCGGGCGCCCGCTCATCCGCCTGAACAGCGACCGCTATACACGCGAAGCCGAGCTGCGCTCCTCGATGGTGCGCGTCAACGAGAATGTCGATGCCATTGCGTTGTATCATGGCGAGGCCGACGCCAGGCGGCGGCTCGAACTCGATCTCGGCACGGTGCTGGGCGCCATGCGGCGCATCTACACCGCCCAGATCAACCTGTCCTGGGTGACCGATACCTATGGCTGGATCACCGTCGTGGCGCCCATACTGGTCGCTTCGCCGGTCTATTTCTCAGGTGATATCAGCTTTGGCGGGCTGATGATGGCGGTCGGCGCCTTCAACCAGGCCCACTCCTCCTTGCGCTGGTTCATCAACAACATCGGCAGTATCGCCGATTGGCGCGCCACGCTGATGCGCGTGGCCGATTTCCGCATCGCGCTCGATGAAACCGATGCGCTGCACGACACCGAAAAGCGCATCGCCTTCGGCCAAAACGTCAATGGCAGCCTGACTTTCGAGAAGCTCGAAGTGACCTCGCCGGAGGGTTGCACCAGACTCGCCGACCCGCATGTCGAAATCCGCCCCGGCGAGCGCGTCATGATCACCGGCGACCCCGGTGCGGGCAAGACGCTGTTCTTTCGTGCCATTGCCGGCCTGTGGCCATGGGGAAGCGGCCGGATCGGCCTGCCGGCGGGAGAAACCCCCATATTCGTGCCGCGCGTGCCTTATTTTCCGGTCGGCACGTTGCGCGAAGTCCTCGATCACCCGAACGGGCCCGCGCCGGCGAACGATGCCGACATTTCGGCGGTGCTGGCCGAGGTCGGCCTGGGACGGCTATCCTCGTCGCTCGACCGCGCCGGGCGTTGGGACCATGAGTTGGGCGATGACGAACAACGCTCGCTGGCCTTCGCCAGGCTCGCGTTGCGGCAGCCGAAATGGGTGATCATCGATGAGGCGCTGGATGCGTTCGACGGCCCATCGCTAAGACGCGTGCTGTCGATGCTCGAGAAGCGTTTGCCGGGGACAGCGATCCTCAACATCGGGCGCGGCCAGCACAACAACCACTTCTTCCCCCGCGCGTTGACGATCGTCAAGGATTCCGGTGCGCCAGCCCTGAAGCCCGCCCGCGTCAGGGCCGGCGCGATCGAACCGCCGCCAGCCGCCGCTCGTCGCAAGAAATGAGCTGATTTCCGGGCGAGGGAAGCAGAGCTTTATTTTGCCGCGATCGCGAGGGAAGCTCCTCGGGAGAAACAATCTTGGCGACGGCCATGCTTGATGCTCTGCGCCTGCTTGCCTGTCTTGCCTGCGCCCAGGCTGCCCCGGCCGCCTCGCCGCCGGATGCGCTCGCCGTCGACGTCGAGCTGGTGCTGGCGGTCGACATCTCGCTGTCGATGGACGAGAAGGAGTTCGCCCTGCAGCGGGCCGGTTATGTCGAGGCGCTGCGGCATCCCGACTTCATCAAGGCTGTCCGCGCCGGCGCCAAGGGCCGCATAGCGCTGACCTATTTCGAATGGGCCGGCACGGTGCGCGACGACGCGGTTATCGGCTGGCAGATTATCGATAGTGCCGAGAGCGCGAACAGCTTTGCCGACAAGGTCGCGGCTCGTCCGTTCCGCAGCTTTCGCGGCACTTCGATTTCCGGCGCGCTGGCCTTCGGCACCGAGCTTTTCGACCGCACGTCTTTCCAGGGCGAACGCAGCGTCATCGACATTTCGGGCGACGGACCGAACAATATCGGGCCGCCGGTCACCGCGACGCGTGATGCGGCGACTGCCAAAGGCATCATCGTCAACGGCCTGCCGATCCTGATCAGCCCGTCGCCCGCCTTCAGCCATCTCGACCAGTATTATGCGCAGTGCGTGATCGGCGGACCCGGTTCCTTCGTGCTGCCTATCTATGCCGCCGCCGAGTTTTCGACAGCCATCCGGCGGAAGCTGCTCCTGGAAGTGAGCGGCATTCAGGACGAGGTGAGAAGTGTCCCCGTCGACGCGGCGACGCCGATAGACTGCCTGCAAGGCGAACGGGACAGGCGGTTTCTATCGGATCCGTATTTTCCCGAACTTGACCGTTGAGCTCTCGACAGAGGGGTTAACGCGATCCGGAGGAAAAACCATTCCACAATTTCCCGGAATCCCTATCGGTTTAAGCGGGCCGGGCACCAAATTGATTGCGAAACTCGTTGGAGAGATCGCGGCGCCAGCGCCGGCCATGGACATAGCCTTGCATCAATTCCGGCAGCGAATAGCCAAGCGTTTTGGATGAACGGTTGGCCATGTAGCCCTGAAATGCCTCCGGTATCCTGCCTCGCAGGATGTCGGCGATGAGCTGCCGCGAGATCATGTAAGGCGGAATGTGCGGGTAGGCATGGGCAATATGCGGATGTTTGCCCATCAGGTTCGCATAGGCCTCGACATAGCCGTCACGGCGGCCGGAAATCGAGTTCTCCGAATTGTATTTCGTCCAGTCCAGATCCCTGGACAACTGCGCACCGAAGCGCCGGGCAAGGCGCAGCAGCAATTCGCGATCCTGCATGCGGGTGATGTCGCTGTCGTAGCCGCCGATGGCCAGCAAGGGTTCGCGGCGAGCGGTGATCGCGGAGCCGGCAATGAAGATGGTCTGCCCAACCAGCGTCCGCTCCAGCATTGCGGGGCTCACGAACGCCTCGGGGTTGACGCAGTTTGTGATGCGATTGCCTTTCAGGGACACGAACGAACTGATCAGCACTTGCAGTGCAGGATTCTCATCGAACCAGGTCAGGGTTCGTTCAAGCCGGTGCGGCATGTAGATGTCGTCGGAATCGAGGAACGTCACCAACGGTGCCCGCGCGCGCTCGATGCCGGCATTCCTGGCAGCGTTGGCGCCTCGCCATTTCGCCCCGACATAGATCAGCCGCGGGTCCTGGATACGGGCCAGCGCCGCTTCGGTTCCATCAGCCGAACCATCGTCGACGACAATGTGCTCAAGCCTCGACATGCTCTGGGAGAGTACGCTTTCCACGGCGCGCAACACCGTTTCGCGTCGGTTGTGGGTCGGCGTAATGACCGTGATGAGAGGTGTTGGTTGGATCCCGGCCATGTCTGTCAGCTGTTTCCTGCGCAGGGTTGCGCGTCTGTCCAGGACTTTTCGATTTTCAGAACGGTCGAATGGATTGGACTTCCCTTCCTCTACACCGCATCACAGTCGGCGCGACGCTACAAAAAACGACTGCCCCTGTCACCCACCGTGCCGGTACTCAATCCGCGCGAGACAACGAATCCCCGCTGCTAGCGTTCCAATTGCAACAGCACCGCCGCACATAGCATTGCGAATCACCATGGAAGCAACCCATCATGACAGGTAGCATACATCTCATTACCTCAGACGTAATCGCTTAGCGCTCGGCGTTTGGTCAGATTGCCCATGCGAGGCCGGCAACTCGGCTTCGATGACAAGGGAGTCCAGTCATGGCCGCTTACGCCGTCGCCCATATGCGCCAAGCCGCAATGGGTCCGCAGATCGTCGAATATCTGCACAAGATCGATGCCACGCTGGAACCTTTCGGCGGCCGTTTTCTGGTTCATGGCGGCGATGTGGAGGTGATCGAGAACGACTGGCCTGGCCATCTGATCATCATAGAATTCCCGACAGGCAGCATGTGCGTGGCTGGTACAATTCGCCCGCCTACCGGGCGATACTGGCGCTGCGCACGGACAATTCGGAGGCGGATGTCGTGTTCGTCGACGGCGTCGAACATCCGCACAAGGCCACGGATGTTCTGGAACAATCGACGGGTCAAGGATCAATTGGACGCTGAACCGCGGTTCAAGGAAGGGCGGTAAAGCGTCTAGCTGTGCCCAACATAGTCGGGCACAGTTTCAATTTTGTCACGAACCATGCCAGTCGCAAAACTGAACTGGCCCCAAAACGCCAAACCATAAAATGCCTGACCGACAATCAGAGAAAAGGGAACCTGCCAAAGCGGCATCCCCGTTTCCCGGGCATGGCCTACGATCCGTCGTGTCGTGCGCCATGACATGGTGAGCCACCGGCTGAAAGACTTGACTATCCGTCGCGCGCGGCTCGGCGAATTGAGCGCAACGAACTTCCGGTCGGCGTCGCGACCTGTAACCAGGGCGCGCCAGTAAAAGAACCGCCAGCCCCGCGGCGAATAGTGATAAACGCGTGCGTCGACATTATGAATTTTGTGGCCCTCCCGCAGCAGTTCGCGCATCAGCAAAGTGCAGGAAACCTTGAAGCCGTTATGTTTTGGAAAAGGATGGCTGACGATCCACTCGCGTCGAAACGCTACATTGTTAGCGTTGATCGCTCGCTTCGAGGCAAATCGCCCGTCTCCACGGGCCATCGGGAAAAACCAGATCAACGCAAACGTTCTTGAAAAGAAATCGTCGTATGAGAGGTATGTATATCCGTTTGCGCAGATAACTTCAGAGTTTTCAAAGGGCTCAAGCAGTCCTGGTAGCCATCCTGGTTCCGCGACCACGTCGGAATCCATAAAGATGACGATATCTCCGTCCGATGCCAGCATGCCGTTGTTCTTCAGGTCGTAATATCGGCCGCCAGGGAAAGCCGTGAAGACGAATTCGGCAACCTGACCGAGCTGCGGGGCCTCATTCGAAATCTCACGACGCAACGCATCCTCGTCCGACTCTGCTCCCCCGTGAGAAATAACGATCCTTGGTCGCACTAAACCGGTTGCTGAAACCGATGTGATTTCCCGAGCCAAGGCCTTCATCCCAACGCCGATCTCGTCCCAGTCGATCGATTTTGCATTCTCCATTTCGACGACGAGTGAATACGTTGGACGCTCTTGAGCCATATCTGAACCGATCAAGTTATTAGTGCCGATGTGGCTATAACGCTCTCGGCGGGCTGTCAAACCAGCGTGCAATAAGAATTTGTGCTCGTGATCGCCATGGACGGCGATGCGCTTTGATCAATAACATCGCATCTCTGGCGCCCCTGGATGCTTCGTGTTCTCGTACAATGCCGTTCGATCAGATCGAGAACCTTGAGCTCCTCTTTTTAAGAAAACCGCGACGGCAATTGTTGGCATGGAAGTTCGACGTGTCAGAATATTCCGCCAAGAACCGCTCTCTCCACTCCTCATTGATGGTGTCTCGTTGAATATCGAGGCCCGAATCGAGATCAGACCCGGGTTTCAAGACAAGCTTGGCGTCGACCAGAGATGCAGCCCTTTCAAGGCAGGTCCGTGGATGTTCAAGGAGTTCTTCGTATGTCAGTGATAGGAAGGACAATCCGTTTTTTGCAAACCAGACATCCCAGGCCAGATTTTCCAGGATGATTTTTTCAAGCGAGTCCGCGATTGCTTTGCCGTCGTAGCATGGTCTCTTCTGATCGGCCTCGGTAGAGCGGAACCGACCACTCTGACGAGCGCGGGTCCACGAAACTGCTTGACCAACGAGGTCCCCACGCGTCAACCGCATATAGCGCAGCTTTGGAAGGCTTGCGGGGAGATCCACGGTTTTGGCAACCTGTGAAAACTGGCTGGCAAACAGTTTGACCGCGTAAATCCCGGAGGGAGACCGCCCGTCCTTCAGTGCATGCAAAACCTGGGCACGGGGGTCGCGGGGATAGTTCGGCATTTCTAGAACACGACGGCCCCCGAACCACTCGAGTGGGTTGCCAAGCCCGGTGGCTGCCATCAATCCGGCTAGGTGGTTGCTGCCACTGCGCGGTGAGGTGCAGATGAGAATTCCGGCTTTCAACCCAGCCCGCATGTCCGGTGGGATTTCAACTGGCAGAGGGCGCCTACGAAAGAGATACATGGCGATCAATATTACCGTTTCAGCAAGAACACTGCCTGCTGGCCGAAGAAGTTCCAGAACCACCACGGCATCGACAGGCCGATCTTCTGGCCGGCGGCGTCGAGAGCGGTTGCCTTCTCGACGGTCGCGCCGAGCTCGTCGCACAGATTGACGAAGTCGCGGATGGTGCAGAAATGGATGTTGGGCGTGTCGTACCAGGAATAGGGCAGGTCCTTGGTCACCGGCATGCGGCCCTGGATGAACAGCGACAGGCGCACCCGCCAGTGGCCGAAATTGGGGAAGGACACGATGGCGCGGTTGCCGATCCTGAGCAGTTCGTCGAGCACCAGCTTCGGGTTGCGGGTGGCCTGCAGGGTCTGCGACAGGACGACGAAGTCAAAGCCCTTGTCGGGATAGAATTCGAGATCCTTGTCGGCATCGCCCTGGATGACCGAGAGGCCTCGCGCTACGCATTCATTGACGCCGCGCTGCGACAGCTCAAGTCCACGGCCGTCGACCTGCTTGGTGTCCTGCAGCAATTCGAGCAGCGAGCCGTCGCCCGAACCGACATCGAGCACGCGCGACTGTGGCGGGATGAGGTTGGCGACGACTTCTAGGTCGACGCGCTGGTCGCGGTTGACGCTCATGGCTTCGCCTCCTGCCTGGCGCATGATCTCGATCCGAAAAGCCTGCAATTTTTCGGGGTCATGCGCTGAGCCCTCTCGCCCGGGCCGCCGAGCCGATGAAGCCGTTTATGGCGGCAAACAGTTCCGGCTCGTCGAGCAGGAATGCGTCGTGGCCGCGGTCGGTTTCGATCTCGACGAAGGATACCGATGCGCCGGCGGCGTTGAGCGCATGCACGATCGAGCGGCTCTCCTCGGTCGGAAACAGCCAGTCCGAGGTGAAAGACACCAGGCAGAAGCGGGTTTTCGTTCCGGCGAAGGCATCGGCCAACCGGCCGCCATGGTCGGCGGCAAGGTCGAAATAGTCCATCGACCGCGTCATGTAGAGGTAGGAGTTGGCGTCGAAGCGATCGACGAAGGTCATGCCCTGATGGCGCAGATAGCTTTCGATCTGGAAGTCGGCGTCGAAGCCGAAGGTCAGCGCTTCGCGATCCTGCAAATTGCGGCCGAATTTCCGGTGCAGCGCGGCTTCCGACAGATAGGTGATGTGGGCGGCCATGCGTGCCACCGCCAAGCCCTTTTCCGGGCGTTTGCCGTGCTCGAAATATTTGCCGCCATGCCAGTCCGGATCGGCCATGACAGCCTGCCGGCCGACCTCATGAAAGGCGATGTTCTGCGAGGAATGGCGCGCGCCGGTGGCGATCGGCAGCGCCGAGAAGACGCGCTCCGGATAGCTCGATGCCCATTCCAGCACCTGCATGCCGCCCATAGAGCCGCCGAGCACGCAGAACAGCTTTTCGATGCCGAAATGGTCAATCAGCATCTGCTGCGCCCGCACCATGTCGCGGATGGTGATAATGGGCAGGTCAAGCCCATAGGGCTTGTCGGTGGCGGGATTGGTCGAGGCCGGACCGGTGGACCCAAGGCAACCACCGATGACGTTGGAGCAGATGACGAAGAAGCGATTGGTGTCGATGATCTTGCCGGGGCCGATCAACACTTCCCACCAGCCAGGCTTGCCGGTCACCGGATTGGTGCTGGCGACGTGCTGGTCTCCGGTCAGTGCATGGCAGACGAGGATGGCGTTGGAGCGGGCATCGTTCAGCGTGCCGTAGGTCTGGTAGGCGATCTGGAACGGTGACAGCAGCGTGCCGGCGTCCAGCTTGAGCGGCTTGTCGGATCCAAAACGCAAAACCGGGCTCGACGGTTGGTCGACCTCGTTGTTGGTTTTGCGGGCACGCAGAACGGCCATGACATCCATCTCACACTTTGAGCCCACGCATCGCGCTTGTCGAAAGTCGATGCCGATCCGGGTGTCCGGCCGGCGCGGACAACAAAAAACCGGCATTGCGGTTGCAAAGCCGGTTACAGGATGCAAACGGCCCTTTAGCAAGTTGTTTAACGTGGCTGCAAGCCGACCGGCCAAATCACCACGGAAGTCCGCTCCCCTTCTAGGGCTGTGGCGCGCCGGCGTCAACGGCCAGCCTTGGGCGGTGGCTGTCGCCTCTCGACATTGCAGGCCACGGCTTGTATTTCCGCTGCGGCTTCCCTCAGGAAGCGTTCTCGACGGATTTTGCGACATGAGCCAGACACCGGACCAGGCACGTCCAACCCCGCGCGCGGGCATCATGGACATAGACGCCTATGTGCCGGGCAAGAGCACGGCGCCCGCGGGCGTCGCCAAGGTTCACAAGCTGTCCTCGAACGAGAATCCGCTAGGGCCCTCGCCGAAAGCGATCGAAGCCGCGCGCGAGATTGCCGGAAAGCTCGACGTCTATCCAGATGGCACCGCCAGGCGGCTGCGCGAAGCGATCGCCGAGGTGCATGGTCTCAACCCGCAGAACATCATTTGCTCCAACGGCTCCGACGAGATCCTCGGCCTGCTGGCGCAGACTTATCTGGCGCCCGGCGACGAGGCTGTCATCACCGAACACGCCTTCATGGTCTACAAGATCTACATCCAGTCGGCAGGTGCCGTTCCGGTGACGATCAAGGAAAGAGACGAGCGCGCCGATATCGACGCCATCCTCGCAGCCGTCACGCCGCGCACCAAGATCGTGTTCCTGGCCAATCCCAACAATCCGACCGGCACCTATGTGCCTTTCCAGGAGGTGCGCCGCCTGCATGCCGGCCTGCCCAGGCACGTGCTTCTGGTGCTAGACGCGGCCTATGCCGAATATGTCCGCCGCAACGACTATGAGGCCGGCATCGAGCTGGTCGGTGCTGCCCAGAACGTGGTGATGACCCGTACCTTCTCCAAGATCGGCCTCGGCGGAGCGCGGATCGGCTGGATGTATGCGCCGATGCATATCGTCGACGCCATCAACCGCGTGCGGGGTCCCTTCAACGTCAATGCGACGGCGATCGAGGCCGGTATCGCAGCCATCCGCGACCGCGCCCATGTCGAGCGCAGCGTGGCGCACAACGAGACCTGGCTGGCCTGGCTGAGCGAGGAATTCACAAAGCTCGGGCTGCGGGTAACGCCGAGCGTCGGCAATTTCGTCCTCGTTCATTTTCCTGACGATCAGAAGCATTCGGCGGCGGCGGCGGACGACTATCTGACGGCGCGCGGCTATATATTGCGGCGCGTTTCGGGCTATGGCTTTCCCAACGCGTTGCGCATGACCGTCGGCACCGAAGAAGCCAATCGCGGCGTTGTCGCCGCTCTCACGACATTTCTGAAAAGCTAGAACGCCATGACATCACCGATGTTTGAAAAGATCGCGCTGGTCGGCATCGGCCTGATCGGCTCGTCGCTGGCCCGCGTCATCCGCCGCGAGGGGCTGGCCCGTCACGTGGCCATATCAACGCGCAGTGCGGCGACGCTGGCGCGAGCCGAGGAACTCGGGCTCGGCGATAGCTATACCACCGATGCGAAAGAGGCGGTCCGCGATGCCGACCTAGTCGTCATTTCGGTGCCGGTCGGCTCATCCGGCGCGGTGGCCGAGGAAATCGCGCCGGCGCTGAAGAAGGGCGCGATCCTCACCGATGTCGGCTCGACCAAGGCGTCTGTCATCGCGCAGATGCAGCCTTATGTCCCTGAAGGCGTCCATTTCATTCCCGGCCACCCGCTGGCGGGCACGGAAAAATCCGGCCCCGACGCCGGCTTCGCCGACCTGTTCGACAATCGCTGGTGCATCTTCACGCCGCTGCCCGATACCGACGCGGACGCGCTGGAGCGGCTGTCGGAGTTCTGGCGCCGCTGCGGCGCCAACATCGATACCATGGACCCGCAGCATCACGACATGACGCTGGCCATCGTCTCGCACCTGCCGCACATCATCGCCTACAACATCGTCGGCACCGCCGACGATCTGCAGTCGGTGACCAAGTCCGAAGTGATCAAATATTCGGCTTCCGGCTTCCGCGACTTCACGCGTCTTGCCGCTTCCGATCCGACCATGTGGCGGGATGTGTGCCTGCACAACAAGGACGCCATCCTCGAAATGCTGGCGCGGTTCTCGGAAGATCTGGCGTCCCTGCAACGCGCGATCCGCTGGGGGGACGGCGAAAAACTCTTCGACCTGTTCACCCGCACCCGCGCTGTGCGCCGCTCGATCATCGAGGCCGGCCAGGACATCGACGTGCCCGATTTCGGTCGCCAGGCCGTCGAGCATCCCGCGAAGGGCTAAGTCAGTTTCAGGCTGGCCAGGTCTGCGCAACCATGGCCAGCGTCTCGGCCCGGTTCGGCGCACCAAGCCTGCCGCCGAAGCGCAGGCATTTGAGCGCGGCGGCCGCACTGGCAAAGCGCAAAGCCTGCTCGACCGGCATGGCTTCCGCCAGCCCGACGGCGAAGGCGCCGTGAAAGACATCGCCGGCGGCCAATGTGTCGATCGCCTTGATCTTCGGTGCCGCGACATGGCGCACGCAGCCTGCGCGACGGTCGTGCCACCAACTGCCCGCCGCGCCGCCTGTCACTGCGACAAAAGCGTCGGTGCGGCTGGCGAGATCGGCGCAAGCCGTTTCCGGATCGAGCGCCTGGCCGCAGACAATGCGCGCCGCCGTTTCCGAAGCGACGATGTGCGTGGCGAGCGGCAACAGCTGTTCCAGGATCTGCAACGGTGCGGTATCGGCATCGAGGATTGCCGGCCGGCCGAGGGCGCGCGCCGCTCTCAGGGCAAGGGCTGCCGCACCTGGCCAGCGGACATCGACCAGTACGGCGTCGAATGCCGTGAGGTCGGCGACCGGCAAGGCTTCGGGATCGGCCTGGGCAAGCCCGTCATAGAACGGCACGATGATGCGCTCGCCATACGCGTCGACCAGGATCGAGGCCAGCGCCGAGCGGGCGCCTCTGACGCGGCGCACAAAGGTGCAATCGACGCCTTCGGCCTCGATGCCGGCGATGAGCTGGTCGGCGACGGCATCGTCACCCGCGCTCGCCCACAGCGATACCTCGGCCCCCAGGCGATGCGCGGCGCAGGCAGCACTCGTGGCCATGCCCGAGGCGATCTGGACGCCGTCGGAGGCAATGAACTTGCCTTGATGCACGGGCAGCGTCTCGACGCGCAGGATGGTGTCCAGCGTCAAAGCGCCAACGCTCAGCAGCTTCACGGGTCTTGCCATCGCAGCGCTATTCCACCGGCTTGATCTTGCCCAGCGGAATGAAGCCGAGCGAGGCCTTGCCCCTGACCACCTTCAGCGGCATCGACGGTTCGTTGCCGAGCACCGCCAGGGAAGCAAAGCCCTGCTCGATCTGGCTTTTCTGCTCGGGTATGGCGGCGCCGAGAATGGCCGCCACCGCCTTCGGGTCCTTCAGCCTGATCATCAGATCGGCGTTGATCAGGCCCTCGGCATCGACCGAGAGCGGTCCCGAAACGGTGACGCGCGCCGTCCCCGACGACAGGTCGAGGTTGCGGATTTCGATCGCCTGGCCACGAAGGCTCTTCACCTGCGTGCCGATCAACGCGACACCGTTCTTCAGCGTGACGTCGCCACTGGCATCGAGCGCCGGAAGCACGCGCCCGCCAATTGCGTCGGGGTCGATCTCGAGATCGCCGAAACTGCCGAGATAGTCGATATCCTCACCGTTGGGCTGCAACTGACCCGATGCCTTGCCGGCGCTGAACAGTTGCACCGGATCGGTGTCGTCGGCCGGGTCGGTCTGGCCGGAAAGGCCCTCTGCCTCCAGCGAAATCCGCTGCGGCAGCGGCCACCACAATTTGAAATTGGCCTGCAGATTGTCCCAGTCTATCCACAGCGGCACCATGTCCGGAACGGAGGTCCTGAGCGGGCCGCGCAGATTGGCAACCGGCGACAGAGGCTGGATGATCTGGGCGGCTGCGTTGAAACTGCCGGCTGAAGCCGCAATGTTCTTGGCATCGTCCTCATAGGCGAGGTTGTCGCAGGAGACGGTAAAGCTCAAGGGATAGCCGCTGACCTGGAGATTGCCGCAGCCGGCCTCGACGCCATTCTTGTTGAGCGTGGCAACCGCCTTGTCGGCTTCGCTCCTGACGCGGTCAGCCAGATAGAACCAGCCGCCGCTGTAGAGGGCGAACAGCACGACGATGAATGCTGCAAGCCAGACCACACGGCGACGTTTGTTCGGCTGGCGTTCGTCACTTGACGTCATGCTTTGGCTCTCGTTAACGCATGGGTGTTGCGGACGGGTAGGCGATTCCGCCAGGTAGACAGACGAATAGTTAGACGGGACGGGCGGAAAAAACACCGGTCCGGTTCGGTGTTGGCATCTTTTGCAATCAGGCGCGGCGATATGGGCGATTTTTGGGTGTTTGGCTATGGCTCGCTGATCTGGCGGCCGGGATTCGCGCATGTCGAAACACAGCGTGCCCGCCTGCATGGCTACCGGCGCTCGCTCTGCGTCTATTCCTTCGTGCATCGCGGAACGCGCGAGCGGCCGGGGCTGGTGCTCGGCCTCGACCGTGGCGGGTCCTGCGTCGGCCTCGCATTCCGCGTTCCCGGCGACTTGCACGACGAGGTCATGGCCTATCTTCGCGAGCGCGAACTGGTCACCAATGTCTATCTGGAGCGCATGCTCAAGATTCGCCTCGACGGGGGCGGTACGGTCGACGCGGTGGTCTACATTGTCGACCGCCACCACGAGCAATATGCCGGAGCGCTCGACGCGGCGGATGCGGCGGCCGTGGTGCGCGGCGCGGTCGGCCAGTCCGGCAACAACGAGGACTATGTGCTGAGCACGCTTGAGCATCTCGAGGCGTTGGGCATCCGCGACCACTGGCTGGAGGATGTCGCCAGGCAGGTCGCGCCTTTGTGAAGCTGGCTCTGCGGAAAAAGGCGGCCAGGCCTTTGACCTCGTTCAGGCAAGACCTAGGTTAGGCTCCGACTCTCAGCCCGCGGGCGCCATTTGCCCGCCCCAATCATCCCGGAGATACGCCTTGCAGAAACGTCGTCTCGGTCGCACCGACCTGTCCATCGCGCCGCTGGTTCTGGGCGGCAACGTCTTCGGCTGGACCGCCGACGAGAAAACCTCGTTCGACCTGCTCGACCGCTTCGTCGGCGCCGGCCTCAACGCCATCGATACGGCGGATGCCTATTCGCGCTGGGTTCCCGGCCACAAAGGCGGTGAATCGGAAAACATCATCGGCAAATGGATGAAAGACCGTGGCAATCGCGACAAGGTCGTGGTGATCACCAAGGTCGGTTCGGATATGGGGCAGGGGCACAAGGACCTGTCCGCCGCATACATCGAAAAGGCCGTCGATGCATCGCTGAAGCGGCTGCAGACCGAGTTTATCGATCTCTATCTGTCGCATTGGCCGGACCCTGCAACGCCCTATGAAGAAACGCTTGGCGCCTACGAGAAGCTGCTCGCCAAGGGCAAAATCCGCTATGCCGGCTGTTCGAATCTCGACGCCGGCCAGTTGCGTGCCGCACTCGATGTGGCGAGCTTGCGCAGCCTGCCGCGCTACGAGGTGCTGCAGCCGGAATACAATCTTTACGATCGCTCGTCCTTCGATGGGCCGTTGCGCGATCTATCCGTGGCCGAGGACATCGGCGTCATCACCTATTTCAGCCTGGCCAAGGGTTTCCTCAGCGGCAAATACCGCAGCGAAGCCGATCTCGGTCAAAGCCCGCGTGGCGGCGGGGTGAAGGACTATCTCAATGCGCGCGGCATGCGCATCCTTGCGGCACTCGACGCGGTTTCATCAAGGCATTCGGCCAAGCAGGCGGAAGTGGCGCTTGCCTGGGTTATCGCTCGGCCGGGCGTCACCGCGCCGATCGCCAGCGCCACCAAGCCTGAACAGATGGACAGCCTGATCAGGGCAGCGTCGCTGAAACTGACCGCCGACGACATGGCCGAACTCGACAGAGCGAGCGGCTGAAGCTCAGTCGCGACGCCTCGCACGAACGTCCAAGACGCCCCTCTGGTCCTGCCATACCGTCTCTTCGCGCAAGGCAGGACAGAGGATAAAATGGCTGAGCCGCTTCTTTCGCAGCCGGATTTTTGGGGACAACTTCTCGCGCTGATGCTTGCCGCCCTGGTGATCATGGGCAGCCCGGGACCGGCGACGATAAGCGTTACCGCCGTTGGCGCTGCCTTCGGTTTGCGCCGCTCGCTGGGTTATGCCTGGGGAATCATACTGGGCACGATCGCCGTGCTTCTGGTTGTCGCGACCGGGGTCGTGGCGGTGCTCACCGCGATGCCGAGGCTGGCGCCGTTGCTGGCTTTCGCTTCCGCGGCCTACATCCTCTATCTCGCCTTCAAGATCGCCACGGCGCCGCCCATGGCAGCACGCGGCGCCGAGGCTTCGTGTCCAACATGGCTGGCTGGATTCCTTCTCGCGGTCGCCAATCCAAAGGCCTATGTGGCGATCGCCGCCGTGTTCGCCGGTGCTTCGTCCAAACAGGGCGCCACTGAGCTTGGTCCATGGCTGAAGCTGACGGCTCTCGCCCTGATGATCGTTGCCATCCATGCTCTGTGGCTTGTCGTGGGAGCATCGTTCGCGCGCTTCCTGCGCCGGCCGGCGGCCTCGCGGATCATCAATCTGGTCTTTGCCGCGACGCTGGTGTTGACCACCACGCCGGCCGTGTTCGGTTGAGAACTGTCGGCCGGAGACTTCCGATTCAGGCTTTGGTTCTTTCAGCCGCGTCCAGCTCTTGCAGCCTTTTCACCGCTGTCGGAGGCAAGGCAGGCGGGCTCGGACCGCGCGCCACATCAATCAGGAATTGGTCGCAGGCAGCCTCGGTCTCGCCGATCAGCCGGGCCATGAATTCGTCCTTGCTCAAGCCGGGCGGGATCGGCGGCAGGAAGCGTGCCTTGATGGTGCCGGGGTAGCGCAGGAATTTCCGGCGCGGCCAGTACAGGCCGGCGACATGGGCAACCGGCACCACCGGAACGCCAAGCTGCGCATAGATTTCGACGATGCCGTATTTGTAGGCCGGTTCGTCGCCCGGTGCCCGGCGTGTGCCCTCGGGATAGATGATCAGCTGGCGAGGGTTGCGCGCCATCTCCTCCTTGGTCGCGGCGACCACGGCCTTCAGCGCCTTCGAGCGGCTGCCGCGGTGAACCGGGATCATCCGCATCTTCATGATGTACCAGCCGAAGAACGGGATCCAGGTCAGCTCTCGTTTCAAGATGTAGAGCGGGTCCTGGAGGAAGGGGAAGAAGGCGATCGCGTCCCAGAACGACTGGTGCTTGGGCGCCAGGATGAACGAGCCTGCTGGCAGGTTTTCCTGGCCAGTGATGTCGCTCTTCGTTCCAGCGATCTTGTCGAAGAGCCACATCGAGGTGCGCGACCAGAATTTCGGCACGAACCAGGCGCGGTGACGGGGCGACAGGAAATAATAGGGGGTCCAGAGGATCATCTGGACGATCAGGTTGACGTAGAAGACGAAATTGAACGTCAGCGATCTGGCATAGAGCATGGGGGAGGCCCGGTGAGGAGGTGAGCGTTGGTTACACCAAGCGCGGGGAAAAAGGAAATGGCCGCAGGGCGCCTTGACCGACGAAGAAAGCGGTCGCCGATTGGGGAGACCCGGTTCCGCTACTTCAGCCGCGCCAGCCGCTCCTTCAGGCGCGGGCCGGCAAAATCGAGGAAGGCACGCAGCTTCACCGGCAGCAGGCCATGGCCCGCATGCACCAGGCTTACCGGCCATGGATTTGGCTCGAACTCCTCCAGCAGGACGCGCAGCATGCCGGACCGCAGCGCGGCCTCGATCTGGTAGGAGAGCACTTTTGTGAGCCCGACGCCGGCAATCGCCGCATCGATGGCCGCTTCGGCGGTGTTGACCTGAAGCCGTGAATGGACCTGAACCGGGATTTCTGCCTTGCCCTTGATGAAGCTCCAGGTGGCGGCGGAAGCAAGTCCCTCAAAGGTGATGCAATCGTGTGTTTCCAGATCTTCCGGGGTGATCGGCGTGCCGTGTTCAGCCAGATAGGCGGGGCTGGCGCAAACGACGCGGCGGATCGCGCCGACGCCCATGGCGACCAGGCTCGAATCGGGCAACCGGCCGATGCGGATGGCGAGGTCGAAATGGTCCTCGACCAGCTGGGTTATGCGGTCTGCCAATATCAGGCGGATGTCCACGTCGGGATAGGCTGCGAGAAAGCCGGTGACGACCGGCAGCACGTGCAGGCGGCCAAAGACGACCGGCGCGGTGATGGCCAGTTCGCCGGTCGGAGCACTGTATTCGCCGGCTGCCGTGCGTTCGGCCTCGCCGACGTCGTCGAGGATGCGGCGGCAGGCGGCAAGATAGGTCTGGCCGGCATCGGTCGGTGTCAGCCGTCGCGTCGAGCGATTCAGGAGACGTGTGTTCAGATGGCGCTCGAGATCGGAAATCTTGCGGCTGACCGTCGCCAGCGGAATGCCGAAACGGCGGCTGGCCGCGGAAAGGCTGCCGGCCTCCACCGCGGCGACAAAGAGCGACATGGCTTCGAGACGATCCATAACTTCTTCCGGAAAATGGAAGGATGAGTTGCAAATATGCCATCTGAAGGATGGAAGGCTTTATATTGGGTATCGGCCTGCCTGCAGCATGGCCTCGCAAAGGAGTTGCCATGTCCGAAGCCCGGCCGCCACTGCCGCCCTTCACCGCAGAGACATCAGCGCAAAAGGCGCGCATGGCCGAGGACGCCTGGAACTCCCGTGATCCGGCACGGGTCGCGCTTGCCTACACAATGGACAGTCGCTGGCGCAACCGGGCCGAATTCCTGCAAGGGCGCGATGCCATCCAGGCGTTCCTGACACGCAAATGGAGCCGCGAGCTTGACTATCGTCTGATCAAGGAGGTCTGGGCCTTCCACGGCAACCGCATCGCCGTGCGCTTCGCCTATGAATGGCACGACGACAGCGGTTCATGGTTCCGCAGCTACGGCAACGAGAACTGGGAATTCGACGAACATGGACTGATGCGCCTGCGCATCGCCAGCATCAACGACCTGCCGATCGGCGAGGCTGACCGCAAATATCACTGGCCGCTCGGCCGGCGGCCGGACGATCACCCAACACTGTCGGAACTCGGGCTTTAGAGCAATTCCAGGAGGCTTTCGATGAACGCGCATGCTTTCACCAGCGACGTCGCCTTCACGCCGACCGTCAAGGCGATCCAGGCACGCAAGGGCTCGCGTCAGTCCTATGCCCGCGTCGAGGAGCGTGGCGGCTGGCAAGCTGTCATCACCCCTGACCTTGCCGCCTTCATCGAGATGCAGACCAGCGTTTTCCTGTCGACGGCCAATGGCGATGGCCAGCCCTACATCCAGCATCGCGGCGGACCCGCCGGCTTCCTCAAGGTGCTGGATGAACACACGATCGGCTTCGCGGATTTTGCCGGCAACCGGCAGTTCATCACGCAGGGCAATCTGGCCGACAATCCAAGGGCGTTCCTGTTCCTGATCGACTATATGCACCGCCAGCGCATCAAGATCTGGGGCACGGCGCGGGTCGTCGAGAGTGACGCCGAGTTGATGGCGAAACTGATGCCGCAAGACTACAAGGCGCGCCCCGAGCAGGTCATCCTGTTCACGGTCTCGGCCTGGGATGCCAATTGCCCGCAGCATATCCCGCAACGGTTCGAGGCGGCCGACGTGGCGGCGGCACTCGAAGAGCGGGACAAGCGTATCGAACGCCTTGAGCAGGAGATCGCACGGCTCAGGGGAAATTCGGGCGCGGCCGCAGGGGAATAATCAGCCGCCGGCCGCGGTTTCGGCCAGTGCGATGCCGTTAGGCGTCGGCTTGACCGGCACGATGCCGCGCGCCAGCGCCAGCAGATATTTGTTGTATTCGGTGAACAGCACGCGCAATGCCCGCGGCTTGGTCAGCCAGCCGCCATTGTCGAGGTTGGAATTGACCACCGGATAGGGCTCGAGCTTGGCGCCATGCAGCAGCCTGCCCATTTCCAGCAGGCTGCGGGGCATGTGATAATTGTTGGTGACGAGGATCACCGTGCCATAGGCGTGGCTCTCGACCCATTTGGCGCTTTCCTCCGCATTGCCGATCGTATCGAGCGCGGCGCGGTCGATGTCGACGCAACAGGAAAACAGCTTCTTGTCGCCGCCGGTCGCTGCCTGCAGCTGGCGACGGCTGGCCGAAGGGTGCACGCCGCTGATCAGCAGCCGTTCGCCCTTGCCGGACGCCAGCAGATCCATCGCCGCATCGAGGCGGGATTGGCCGCCGGTCAAGACAATGATCGCGTCCGCCCTGGCCGGATTGGCGGGCGTCGTCAGATGGCTTACCTTGTTGGCGAACCAGCCGAAACCGCCGGCAAACAACGTAGCGAGGATGAGCAGAGACAGAGCCGAGAGGCGCAACGCGGCTCTTAGACGGCTCACAGCGCGGCGGTCATGCGAACGGGCAACCACCACTGGCATCTGCCCAGCCGTACCGGTCGAATCCCGCGCGTCCATCGCCATATGGTTAATCCTGAAATGCGGCTTTGGGTAGGTAAAAGACGCACTTTGCGTTACGTGAATTCTCCATCCGTGATCACCCTGTTTTATCCATGGCGTTGTCCCAAAACCGGTTCCCACTTTTGGGCGACATGAATTAGCCTGCATCCGGTTGGCGGACATCGATGTCGCTGAGATAGGCAACCACGGTGGCGTGGGACGTGGCAGCCGTCAGTCCGCCGATCACCAGCACCATCAACACGACACCGAGATAGCCTGCCGAACCGATGGCGAAATTGCCGAACAGGGCGGTCGCCTGGTCGGCCTGCGGCGTCGCCATATTGCGCGACGACCACCAGGAAAAGACGATGAACACGAGCACTGCGGCGGCACCGCCAGCCGCTGCTCCCTTCATGCCGGTGACCAGGAAATGCCGGCGGAATTCGCGCGCGATGAAGCGTGCCTCGGCGCCGACGAAATGCAGCACCTCGATGATGTGACCGTTGCCGGCCATGGCTCCGCGCGTCGCGAACACCACGGTCAGCACGGTCGCCGACAGCATCAGCGCCAGCACGGCAATGCCGATGGTCACCGTCGTGCGGGCCATCGCCACCAGCCGGTCGACCCAGGTGCGGTGATCGTCGAGCGATGCGCTCGGCAGTTTCGGCGTGATCGCGGCGCGCATGGCGGCGAAATCGGGCGGGCTGTTCTCGTCGATGGTGACGATAATCAGGCGCGGCACGGGTAATTCGTCGATGTTGAGCCCCGAGCCCAGCCAGGGCTCAAGGAGCCTCGCGGTCGCCTCGCGGTCGATGATCCGGGTCGTCTTGACGCCAGGGAATTCACCGGCGATCTGGGAGGCCTGGGTAAGGGCTGCTTCCATGTCGAGCCCGTCGACCGGCTTGATCTGGATGGTCGCCTCGCGCGAAATCTGGTTCTCCCAGACGGACGCTGTGTCGCGCACCAGCGTCACCGCGCCGAAAGTCAGGCAGGACAGGAAGGTCATGATGGCGATGACCAGGACCAGTGCCCGGCCAGCGATGTTCTGCGCCGGCACGATCGGCGCCATCCTGCGCTGGGCGCGGGGCTTTGCCTCGGTCGCCTCGGCGTCCTGCTCCCGTTCCACAAAATGTTCGGCGGACAGTTCAGTCATAGATGTCCAGCCTTCCGCCGGCCAGGATCATGCGGCGCGCGTCGACCTGTTCCATCAGGCCAAGGTCGTGGGTGGCGATCACCACCGCGGTGCCGAGCCGGTTGAGCTCGATGAACAGCCGCAGCAGGCGTCGCGCCAGCGGCGGATCGACATTGCCGGTCGGTTCGTCGGCGAGCAGGATTTCCGGCTGCTCGATCAGCGCCCGCGCGATCGCCGCGCGCTGCTTCTCGCCGCCGGACAGAACCGGCGGCAGCACGTGCATGCGCTCGCCCAGCCCGACCCACTTCAACAACTCGGTGACATCGGTGCGGTAGCTCGCCTCCTCGCGCCCGCGCACGCGCAGCGGCAGCGCGACGTTCTCGTAGGTGGTCATGTGGTCGAGCAGGCGAAAATCCTGGAACACCACGCCGATGCGGCGGCGCAGATGCGGCAATTCGGTGCGCGAGATGCGCGAACGGTCCTTGCCAAAGATGGTGATCAGCCCGCGCGTCGGCTTCAGCGACATGAACAGCAGGCGCAGCAAGGTCGTCTTGCCGGCGCCCGAAGGCCCGCTCAGGAACTGGAAGGAGCGCTCCGGTATGTGCAGGGAGATGTCGCGGAGGATTTCCGGACCCATGCCATAGCGGAGGCCGACATTTTCGAAACGAATCAATTTCGACGACCTGAATTTCGGCACGGCGGCGAGCCGGCCTGTTCTAGATAAAGACCATCGGCCGGCATGGTTAACCGGCGGTTAATTTCTGGGCTGTTTCGGCTCGTCACGAGGGCTCCGGTGGGGAAGCGTTAACCATTTGTGTTTACGCAAAAGAAACGAAAAGCGAACACGTGCTGCAATGCTGGGGCCATGATGGCTGACGATCGAACCGCGCGCCCGGTTTCCGGCGAAATCATGACCGATCCGGCGGCAATTGCCGCAGCGGACAGGTTCATGCGTGGTTCGGCCGCCGACATCGTCGATGCCGACTACGTAGTGATGCCGCGCCTTGCGCCTGCGGTGGAAAGCGTTTCGCCGCTGCCGCGCGCGATCGTCACGCCGCCCATCGAAGGCATGGACATGCTGCGCAAGCCCGAAGCCTCACCGGAGCGGCTACCGGCCTCGCGCGGCGGACCGATCTTCTGGGTCGCTGGTATCGGCGCTGCCTTGGCCGCGTTCTGGGTCTCCGGCGGGCACGCGCTGGTGCGCCAGGCGCCGTTCCTGTCCAGCGCGCAGGCGTCGGCGCTCAGCATTTCGGGCGTCACGTCACGCGTCGACGCTACCGGGCCGAACGCCGCACTGTTCGTCGATGGCGAGGCCGTCAATGACGGTGCGAAACCGACGCAGTTGCCGCCGCTTGAAATCCGGGTGACTGGCAATGACGGGCAGACCACCCGCTATACGTTGGGGACATCCGGCCGCTCGCTGGCCTCTGGCGAAAGATTCGGCTTTGCCAGCCGGCTCGACGTGCCTAGAAACGGTGTGAAGACCGTGTCGGTCACTTTCGCCGAATAGGCGATCACCGGGGAAGACCATCAATGCCCATCGTACGCGGCAAGGACATCGAGGTTCTGTTTTCAGCATCGGCGATCGCGCGGCGCAATCTGGAACTCGCCAAGGAGATTGCCGGCCACGACTATCACGATCTGCTGGTGATCTCGGTCCTGAAGGGCTCGTTCATCTTCGCCGCAGATCTCATCCGCGCCATGCATGATGTCGGCCTGTCGCCGGAGGTCGAATTCATCTTCATCTCCAGCTATGGCGCCGGCACCAGCAGCGGCGAGGTGAGGGTGCTGCGCGAAATCGACAATGAGGTCGCCGGCCGCGACGTGCTGCTGATCGACGACATTCTCGAATCGGGGAAGACGCTGAGCTTTACCCGCGAGCTGATGTTGTCGCGGGGCGCCAAGAGCTGTTCGATCGCCGTGCTGCTCGACAAGCGCATGCGCCGCCAGACCGAGCTCAATGCCGACTATGTCGGCTTCGACTGCCCCGACTATTTCGTTGTCGGCTACGGCATGGATGTCGCGCATGCTTTTCGCGAGTTGCCGTTTGTCGGTGTCGTCAAAGGGGATGTCTGAGCGGCATCAAAAAGGTTTGCTGATGCTTAGAGCGGTTCGCCGCTTCACGAAAACGCCGAACCGCTCTAGTTTTTTGTTTTGACGCAATTCCCAAGGGAAAGCGCTATGCGCTTTTCCCGGAAAACCGTCTCACACTTTTCCTGAATTGCTCGGGGGCTTTCAGGAAAAGTCAACTTTTCGCGGCCAAATATGCCGGCCATGGCAAAGCTTCTGATCGTCGAGGACGATGAGTCCGTCCGCACCCTGGCCGCCCGCGCGCTTGAACGCGCCGGGCACACAATCGATATCGCGGCGGACGGCGCGCAGGGGCTTGCGCAGATCAAGGCAGCGCGTGGCGGCTACGATCTGGTCGTCTCCGATATCCGCATGCCGGAGATGGACGGCATCGAGATGGCGATCGCGGCGGCAGCATTGTTTCCGGCGATGAAGATCGTGCTGATGACCGGCTATGCCGACCAGCGCGAGCGCGCCGAGGAGTTGAACGGCATCATCCTCGATGTCGTGCAGAAGCCCTTCACGCTGGCCGAAATCCGCTCGCGCGTCGAACGGGCGCTGATCTGCTTCGCCTGATCAGGCTGGATCGGTGGCAGCGAGCACGGGTGGGGGGCTTTTACGCCGTTCGGTGTTGAGCGCCAGCAGGCCGGCGCCGATGATCAAGGCGGCACCGATGACGGTCGTCGACCGCGGCACCTCGGCGAAGAACAGGAAACCCCACAGCGGCGACCACAGGATGCCGGTGTATTCGAAAGTGGCAACGCGGTTGGCCTGCGCCATCCGGTAGGCCTGCGACAGCAGGATCATGCCGGCGGAGGCGACGAAACCGCAGGCCGCCATCTTGAGAAAATCGGGCAGCGTCGGCCACAGCCAGGGCCGTACCAGGAATTCCAGGCTCGGGTGGACGGCGTGGGTGATGCCGGCCAGGTGAAATGCCCCGGCAACCACGGCGGCGCCGACCAGATAGGCGCCGTTCTGATAGAAGGCCATGACGGTGGACGATTCAGTATCGCCGATCTTGCGGGCCATCAGCTGCGAAAAACCATAGAGCGCCGCCGAGCCCAGCGACAGCAGCGCTGCCCAGTCGAACAGCCCTGCGCCGGGACGCAGCATCACGAGGACGCCGAACAAGCCGATCAGCACGGTTGCCAGTGTCTGCCAGGAGACGCGCTCGCCAAGGTACGGCCCGGCCAGCACCATGATGAACAGCGGCGCCATGAAATAGAGCGCCACCGCATCGGCAAGCGGCAAGGCGGCGATGGCCAGGTAGTACATCGTATAGGAGGTGAACTGGATGAAGGCGCGCACCGTCAGCATGCCGAATCGCTTCGACTGGATCGCCCGCAGGCCGACGTCGGCATGGACCAGAACGATCAGGATCGGCAGGGCGACGATCGAGCGGATCGCCATCACCTCGGTCACTGGATAGCCGCTCGACACGGCTTTGACGAGCGGATCCTGCAGCGAAAAGATCAGCACGCCGAGGCACAGGCTCAGGATGCCGCCCACCATCCGATTCTGCATCTGCATCCAGGCTCCTGCGCGTACGGTCCGAAGCTGTCGCCTGCGGCGTAAAAAGAACCCGCCACCGTTTCGGGCAGCGGGCACGAGTGAGGACTCTTGATTGGTCCGCGGCTGATTTCGCAGCCGCATATCCAATGGGTGAGGCGACTATCGTCCGCCATTTGACATGTTGCAAACGAATTGGAATGATGCCAGCAATCAAATTCCCTTATGGCGGATTTCATGCGGCCGACCCTCGACAGCGATCTCCTGCGCACCTTCGTGGCGATTGCCGAGACCGGCAATTTCACCAAGGCGGCGGAGCAGGCCGGCCGCACCCAGTCCGCGGTGTCGATGCAGATGAAGAAGCTCGAAGAGCTGATCGGCGCCAGCCTGTTCGAGCGCGGTTCGCGCGGCGTCGCGTTGACGCGGCGCGGCGGCGAACTCATCGTCAACGCCCGCCGCATTGTCTCGCTGCTCGACGAGACGTCGGCATCGATGGCGGCAGCGCCGCTTGGCGGGCCGGTCCGCATCGGCATTCCGGAGGAATATGGCCACGCCATCCTGTCGCGCGCGCTCGGCGCTTTTTCGAAGCGTCATACGCAGGTCGAGGTCACCGTGCGCTATGCCCATTCCGGGGCGCAGATGGCGGCGCTCGCTGCCGGCGAGCTCGATCTGTGCGTGGTGTTCGAATGGCAGGATCCTGCCGGCGGCGAAGTGCTGATGCAGGACCCGACCGTGTGGGTGACGTCGACCCTGCACCATATGCATGAGGAACAGCCGGTGCCGATCGCGCTCTACAACCGGGCCGGCTGGTGCAAGGACTTTGCCATCAAATCACTGGAGCAGCGCGATCTTGCCTATCGTGTCGCCTATACCAGCGACACCACCGGCGGCCTCAAGCTCGCCGTCACCTCCGGACTGGCGATCGCGCCGATTTCGCGCAGCAACATTCCGGACGGCTGTCGTGAACTGACCACGGCAGACGGATTCGGCGCCATCGATTCCTCGAACGTGGTGATGCACCGCAACCCGAATGCGTCAGGCGAGGCGATCGACGGCATGCAGGATGCTATCCGCGAAGCCTTCGTCAACAGGCTCAGTCAGCCGGCGGCATCCTCGTAGAAATGCAGCCTGTTGCCGAACGGATCGGCGACCGATATCTCGCGGGTCTTCCAAGGCGTCTCTTCCACGCCCGGCCTGGCGAAGCGGTAGTTTTTGCCAATCAGTTCGCCATGAAGAGCCGTGATGTCCTCGACCTCGATGCGCACGGCGATGCCGGGTGCACCGTCGCCGTGATGTTCGCTGAGATGCAGAACACAGCCGTCGCGGCCTACCGCCATGTAAAGCGGCGCGTCGTCGGCGAAGCGATGTTCCCACTGCACCTCGAAGCCGAGGAAGCCGACGTAGAATTCACGTGCCTTGGCAATGTCGAAGATGCGCAGGATGGGTGTGACGGCGCCAAGTCTGGGCATGGTGGTGCAACCGTGCGAGAGGGTTTTCAGGTGGGATGGCGGACGGCAATCCCTTTGTTTTATAGCAATTCCGGACGGAAAACCGCTTCATAATTTTCGTGGAATTGCTCTATTTCAGCTCGAGCAGCCGTTCCAGATAGCTGCGTTCAATGTCAGGGCTGAGCGCATTGCCGAGCCGCTTGCGGATCGCTTCCAGTATCTGGCGGGCACGCTGCACGTCGATCTCGTCGGGCACCTTCACCGAATCGCCGAAGTCGGGACCCGTGCTGGCGCGTGGCCGGCCGAGCGGATCACGATCGGCGTTCTGCTGGCGGCCGCCTTCCTCGCCGCCGCCCTGGTCGCCTTGCATGGCCTGCATCTGCTTCATCATGTCCTTGGCGCCCTTGCGCAGCGCTTCCAGCGCCCGGCCCTGATGACCGACGGCCGCATCGCCTTCGCCCTCGCCGAGTGCCTGTTCGGCATTGCCCATGGACTTGCCGGCCTCGCCAAATCCTTCATTGGGCTCCATACCCATGCCTTCGAGGCCTTTCTTCAGCTGCTCGAGGTCGCTTTGCAGTTGGCCCTGGCCCTGCTGCAGCTGTTTCAGCGCATCGGCGAATTCCTGGGGTGTCATCGGCTTTTGCCGGGCGAGCGGATCGCGGTCTTCGCCGACGCCGGGTCTGTCCTCATCCTGGCCGCCTTCGCCGAGCTGCTCGTCACGGTTCTGCCCGCGCTGGCGCTCGCCACGCTGCATCTGATCCATGCGGAAGGTTTCGTTCATCATCTCCTGCTGACGTCGCAGGATCTCGCCCAGCTTGTCCATCTGCTGGCGCATCTCGCTGTCCTGCTGGCCGCCTTGCTGCTGACGGCCGGCTTGCAGATTGTTCATCATGTCCTGCAGTTGCGACAGCAGTTGCTGGGCCTTGTCGCGATCTCCGGACTTCGCCAGGTTTTCGATCTGGTCCATCATGCGATCGATGTCGCTCTGGCGTAGTTCCTGGCCGTTCTGCTGCATCTGCGGGGCGTTGGGATTCTGCTTGGCGCGCTCCGCGAATTCCTGCAGGAACTGGTTCATCGCCTCGCGCAGTTCCTTCATCGCCTTTTCGATTTCAGCGTCGCTGGCGCCATTCTTGATGGCGTCCTGCAGCGCCTGTTGCGCTTGGCGCAGCCGCTTTTCGGCGGCCGAAAGATTGCCTTCCTCGATGCCGAGCGCGATTTCCCAGAGATAGGAGACCTCGCTGCGCAATTGATCGTCGCTCTCGGCCATCTTCAGCCGGGTGCGGGCACTCATAATGGCGAGGTAGTGGGACATATTGTCGAACGTGTCTTCCGGCCGCAGCGTGATGGCGTCCATCAGGTCGAGCACGCGCGGCTTGGCGTTGGCGTCGAGCGCCAGCAGGCGGCGCTGTTCGATCACGGCGCGTGCCAGCGGATTGGCGAAAGGCCGCTCCGGCATCAGCAGCGTCTTGGTTTGGCTCGATGCGGTGTGCCCGGCATCGTCGGTGGCGACCAGCGTCAGCTTAATGCTGCTGCCGGCCCAGACATGCTCGGTCAGGTCCTTGGAGGTCCTGGCGGCGTTCGACTTGCCGCCGCGGCGCGGCAGCGTCAGCGGCATTTCAGGTGCACCGTACAGCGGACGCGCATTCGGCGCCTGCGGATCGGCGAGCGCGAACACCGCCTTGGCGGTGGCGGCGCCATAGTCGTCGTCGATTTGGTAGTTTAGCTCGAAGGCGCCATTGGCGGCGCGCTTGGGCTCGCCGACGAAGCGGATCTGCGGCGGCTTGTCCGATATGACCGCGAAGGCCCAGCGGCCGAGCTGTTCCTCGCCCGACGTCAGCGTCAGCGTGCCGTCGCCGGTCAGCTTGCTGGTGAACTGGCGCACCTTGGACGGCGTCGCCGGGCTTGCAGCCGGCTTGGCGGCGGTCTGCGGCGCAGCGGGGTCGATGACGCGGGCGTTGCCATTCTTGTCGGCATAGCCGAGCGTTTCCTCGCCCGAGCCGCCCGTCACGCGCAGCGAAACGTCGCTGCCTTCGGGAACCGTAAAGGTCGGGATCGCCTGGTTTGCGTCGGCGGTCAAGAAGATCGGCGGCTTGCCGGTATAGGCCGGTGGCGTCACCCATGCATCGATGCGCGGAGGCACGATATCGCGCGTCCCATGGGCATTGAAGCCGTCGCTGATCCTGCCGCCCGTCGGTCCGAAGGAGAAGGCGAAGGCGGTAACGAGCAAAAGGGCCGCCACCGCGCGCAGCCCCCAGGGGTCGCGCTCCGGCACGCGCGTGCGCGGCAGGTCGGCGCCAAGGTTGTCGAGCTTTCCGGCCATGCGCTTCTGGTGTTCACGCCACAACGCCTGCGAGAAGCTGCTTTCCCTGCCGCTGGGCCGGTCGGTCTGCACCAGCACCGGGCTGTGCAACAATTGATTGGCGGCCTCGATGCGGCGGTCGATTTCGCCGGCGCCCGGCAGGCGGAAGAAGCGCAGCGGATAGAGCGCGGCCAGTGCCGCTATGGCAAAAGCAGCGACGAGGCCGATGCGCGCCATATCCGGCAGCCGGGAGAACAGCCCGAGCCAGGAGATGCTGAGGAACAGGCTGGCGACGATGACGAGCGGAAGCAGCAACGGCCAGCCGCGCTCGACCATCATCGAGACCCGCGTCGCCAGCCGGCTCACGGCCAGCCGCCCGGCGAGGCCGCGATTGCTGCTGAAGGTGGGTCGTTGCGTCATCGGCCCTTCCTTGAGCCTATCCCGGAAACCGGGATGCGGCCCTATCCCTATGAGCATGATCTGTTCCGAAAGGGATTTCACTTTTCGGGATCATGCTGTGGAGCGGGCAGGATAGCCCGACGCCTCACGACTCAAAGAATACCAGCAAACACGGCAAAGGCGAGGCAGTTCGGAAAAACGTGAAGTGGCCGTTATCGTTCCATCCTGCATACCCTTCAGAAGTTGGTGGGCCCCTTTAGAAGGTAGCGGGGTCCGCATTCGCCCCGCAGACCAGCACGGCGACCCGTTCGCCCGCCGCCGGCGTATAGCGGCCCGACAGGACCGCGGCAAAGGCGGCCGCACCTCCCGGCTCGGAGATGATGCGGGCCCGGTTCCACAGCGCCTTCTGCGCGGCGATGATGTCGTCGTCGCTGACCAAGATCGAGCGTTCGACAAAGGCTTCGGCGATCGGGAACATCATTTCGCCGACGCGCTTTGGCGCCAGCGAATCGGCGGCGATGCCCTCGGCCGGTGCGTCGACGGGGTGTCCGGCCTCGAAGGCGCGATGAAGCGTCGGCGCCCCTTCCGGCTCGACGGCGATGATAAGAATGCGGCCGGCGAACCAGGCAGCGATGCCGCCGATCAGGCCGCCGCCGCCGACAGCGACCAGCAGCGTGTCGATCTTAGGCAAATCGCTCTCGATTTCGAGCCCGAGCGTGCCCTGGCCGACAAGCGTTTCCTCCTGGTTGAAGGCATGGATCTGCAAGGCGCCGGTCTCCTCGGCGAACCGTTCGCTGGCCGCCAGCGCCTCGGCGTAGCGGGCGCCGCCGACGATCAGTTCGGCGCCGTAGGAGCGGATTCGCTCCAGTTTGGCTGGCGGGCTCACTTCGGGAACGAAGATGGTCGCCTTGTGGCCGAGCCGCATGGCGGCATAGGCGACGGCCGCGCCATGGTTGCCGCCCGATGCCGCGACGACACCGGCGTCGGGAACCGGCCGCTCCAGGAGATTGGTGAAAGCGCCGCGCGCCTTGAACGAGCCGGAATGCTGCAGGCATTCGAGCTTCAGGTCGACGGCCAGCGGCGGCCGGTCGAAGTCGGCCATGTCGACGCGCAGCACTGGCGTGAGCCTGATATAGGGGCGGATGCGCGGTTCCATTGCGGCAATGCGCTCGCGTGTGACGGTGATGCCGTTCGTCATGATTGCTCCCTGCGACGGGTAGGTGTGTTTCCGGCGCTTCTATGCAAGCCAGTCGGGCATGGAATCCAGCCCGATCAGGTCGTCATAGGTCAGGCGTGGGCGCACGACGTGGAACCGGTCGCCGTCGACCAGCACTTCCGGAACCAGCAGACGCGTGTTGTAGGTGCCGGCCTGTACCGCGCCATAGGCGCCGGCGGTGGAGACGGCAATCAGGTCGCCGGCCTTCAGCCTGGGCAGATCGCGGTCCAGGCCGATATAGTCGCCGGTCTCGCAGACCGGGCCGACCACGTCGACCATCATGCGCGGCGTGTCGGCCGGCGGCTGCACGACCGGACGGATGTCGTGGAAGGCGTCGTAGAGCGTCGGCCGGATGAGATCGTTCATTGCGGCGTCGACGACGAGGAAGTTCTTGGCGTCGCCTTCCTTCACGAAGATCACTTCCGAGACGAGGATGCCGGCATTGCCTGATATCAGCCGGCCAGGCTCGAACATCACCTTTAGCCCGAGCTTGGTGACATGCTTCCTGACGATCTGGGCATAGGCGTCGGGCAGCGGCGGCGGGTTGTTGTCGATGCGGTAGGGAATGCCGAGCCCGCCGCCGACATCGATATGCTCGATGGCATGGCCGTCCGCCCGTAGCGCGCCGACGAGATCGACAAGCAGGGCGAAGGCATCGTCGAAGGGCTGCAGCTCGGTGATCTGGCTGCCGATATGGGTATCGATGCCGGTGATCCTGATGCCGGGAAGCTTTGCCGCGCGGGCATAAACCTGCCGCGCCCGCTGCCACGGGATGCCGAACTTGTTCTCGGCCTTGCCGGTGGAGATCTTCTTGTGGGTCTTGGCGTCGACGTCGGGATTGATGCGCAGCGAGATCGGCGCCACCTTGCCAAGGGCAGTGGCCCGCGCCGACAACAGCTCGAGTTCAGGCTCGGACTCGACGTTGAAGCAAAGGATGCCGGCGGCAAGGGCAAAGTCCATTTCGCGCGCGGTCTTGCCGACGCCCGAAAACAGAATCTTGCCGGCCGGAATGCCGGCGGCCAGCGCCCGGCGCAATTCACCTTCCGAAACCACGTCGGCGCCGGCGCCGAGCTTGGCCAGCGTCCGCAGGACGGCCTGGTTGGAATTGGCCTTCATGGCGTAGCAGACCAGCGCGTCGAGCCCGGCAAAGGACTGGGCAAACACCCGGTAGTGCCTGGTCAGGGTGGCCGTCGAATAGCAGTAGAATGGCGTGCCGATCTGTGCGGCGATATCTGGTATCGCCACGTCCTCCGCATGGAGCACGCCGTCGCGGTAGTCGAAATGGTTCACGAGAGTGGTTCCGGAAAGTTGGGGCTCGATCAGATCGGGTTGGAAGGCCCCGCTCTCGTCGGCTCTAGATCAGCGGGTCGAGGATGAATTTCTTGTCCTTGACCGGTTTTTCCGGCTCCGGCGGCACGGGCTGGTGGGCCTTCGAGGCATCCTTGCGCGCCTGCACGGCCGCCTCATAGGGCGTGTCGAGAGCGCCCCTCCTGCCGCAGGCCGAAACGGCCGCGATCGCAACCAGCAGCGTCAGCGTCACCAAAATCCTGCTTCCGGTCATCGATCCATCCGTCCGAAACGTTTGTCAGCCGCCGCTTTTAGCCGAGTTCTCGGCGCATTGCACCCCGAGATATTGCTCGTCGAAATATCCGGGATATTACTGCTCGCAATATCCGGCATTACGCCTTCGCCAGCCGCTTTTTCCAGGCGCGGATCTGCTTCCTCACTTCCGACGGCGCGGTGCCGCCGAAACTGATGCGGCTCTTGACCGAGTTCTGCACCGCCAGCACCGAAAATATGTCGGCCGTGATGCCGGAATTGATCGACTGCAAATCCTCCAGTGAAAGCCTCTCCAGCCCCACCTTCTTGTCTTCGGCCAGCGCCACCGCCCGGCCGGTGACATGATGCGCCTCGCGGAACGGCAGGCCGAGCGTGCGTACCAGCCAGTCGGCAAGGTCGGTTGCTGTGGCGTGGCCGGAGCCGGCGGCCTTCTTCATCGCAACAGCGTTGACCGTCATGTCCGAGACCATGCCGGTCATCGCCGCCAGCATCAGGTCGAGCGTCTCGGCGGCGTCGAACACCGATTCCTTGTCTTCCTGCATATCCTTGCCATAGGTCAAAGGCATGCCCTTCATCACCGTTAGCAGGCCGACCAGATGACCGGTGACGCGGCCGGTCTTGCCGCGCACCAGTTCGGCGGCATCGGGGTTCTTCTTCTGCGGCATGATCGAGGAGCCGGTGGAAAACGAGTCCGACAGCCTGACGAAGCCGAACTGCGGCGTCGACCAGATGATGATCTCTTCGGCCAGCCGTGACAGATGCGTGGCGCAGATCGCGGCAAGAGCGAGGAACTCAAGCGCGAAATCGCGATCCGAGACGCTGTCGAGCGAATTGCGCATCGGCTCCCGGAAGCCGAGCGCCTTGGCGGTCCGGTGACGGTCGATCGGGAAGCTGGTGCCGGCGAGGGCCGCGGCACCGAGCGGGCTTTCGTCCATCCGCTCGATCGCATCGCGCACACGCGACAGGTCGCGCGAAAACATCTCGACATAGGCCATGCAGTGATGGCCGAAGGTCACCGGTTGTGCCGCCTGCATATGGGTAAAGCCCGGCATCACGGTCGCGGCATGCTCCTCGGCCCGCTCCAGCAGCGCCTCGATCAGCCCTTTCAACGCCTCGGCGACGCGAAAGCACTCATCCTTGACCCACAGCCTCAAATCGACTGCGACTTGATCATTGCGCGAGCGGGCGGTGTGCAGCCGGCCGGCCGCCGGGCCGATCAGATCGGCGAGGCGCGCCTCGATGTTCATGTGGATGTCTTCGAGCCGTGTCGAAAACTCGAAGCTGCCGGCCTCGATCTCTTTCAGGATCGTGTTCAGCCCGTCAGCAATTTTTTCTTGGTCGGCCGCCGAAATAATGCCCGTTTGCGCCAGCATCTCGCTGTGGGCGATCGAGCCTTTGATGTCCTGCGCATAGAGTTTGCGGTCGAAGGAGATAGACGCGTTGATCGCTTCCATGATCGCGGCCGGACCCGAGGCAAAACGTCCGCCCCACATCTGGTTGCTGGTTTTCTTGTCGCTCATGGCTATAACCCGTGCTTCGGAGCAGTTTTGAAAAAATGGCAGACGGTAGTAGATTCTTCCCGACCCCGCGCCTGATCCTCGCCGCCTTGGTGGCGGGCGCGCTGGCGGGCGCGGTCGCGGTATATGTCAGCGAGAGCCGGTCTGGCAACAATGCACCGGCACAAGCTGCCGTGGGTGAGAGCAAGGACGATGTCGCCTGCGCGGCCAAGAGCGACCGCGCCAAGAAAGTCGCGGCGTCGGCCACCGGTGAGGTTGCGGCACTTTTGCCGGCCGATCCGCCACAATCCCTGAAGAGCCTTGCCTTCAATGGCCCGGACGGCAAGCCGATGACGCTTGCCGATCATGCCGGCAAGACGGTGCTGCTCAATCTGTGGGCGACATGGTGCGCGCCGTGCCGTGCCGAAATGCCGGCGCTCGATGCGCTGCAGAAGGAAAAAGGCAGCGACGCCTTTGAAGTGGTCGCCGTCAATGTCGATGCCGGCGACGATGTGAAGCCGAAGAAGTTCCTCAGCGATACCGGCGTCACGACGCTCGATTATTACCGGGATTCGACGATGGCGCTGTTCAACGACCTCAAGAAGCGCGGCCTGGCGCTAGGCCTTCCCGTTACCATGCTGATCGACGGCGAAGGCTGCCTGATCGCCCATATGAACGGCCCGGCCGAATGGTCGGGGCCGGACGCCAGGCGGCTGATCGAGACGGCACTCAAGCCCGAGAGTTTTTAAGCCCTATTGAGGACAGGCGCGGGTGCGAAGGCCAGAACGCTTCTGTCGCGCAAGGTGGCGGGTTTGCTGCCGACAGCGGGTGCGACGACACCGGTCAGCTCGCCGAATTCCTCGATGAGAGCTGGCCTGCCGATGTAATAGCCCTGGCCGATCTCGCAGGCTTCGGCGTCCAGGAATTTCAGTTCGCCGAGCGTCTCGACACCTTCCGCCAGAACCGGCAGGCCGAGACCGCGTCCAAGTCCCAGGACGGCGCGCACGATCGCCGCGACCTGGCCGTTCTTGTCGACGGACTTGATGAAGGAGCCATCGATCTTGATCTTGTCGAAGGGGAAGGCGCGAAGGTTGGAGAGCGAGGAATAGCCTGTACCAAAATCGTCCATGGCGACGCGCACGCCCAGCGCCTTGACCTGCCGCAAGGTGGCCAGTGCCCGCGGCATGTCCTTAACAAGCGCCGTCTCGGTGATCTCAAGCTCGAGCCTGCCGGGCGCCAGGCCGGAATTCAGCAAGGTTTCGTGGACCTTGCGGCTGAAATTCGTGTTGTGGAGCTGCACCGCCGAAACGTTGACGGCCACCGTCAGCGGATTTTCCCAGCGGGCGGCTTCCTCGCAGGCAGCCGTCAGCACCCATTCGCCAATCTGGCCAATGGCTCCGCTGTCTTCGGCCACCGGGATGAATATGCTCGGCGACACGTCGCCGCGCGTCGGATGCCGCCACCGGACCAGCGCTTCGAAACCGACCATCTTTCCGCTGCTGATCTCCTTCTGCGGCTGATAGACGAGGTAGAACTCCTGGCGCGCAACCGCCTGGCGCAGTTCGTGCTCCATCACGCGCTTGTCGCGGGCCTCGGCCCCCATCGAAGCTTCGAAATAGCGATAGGTGTCCTTGCCTTCGGTCTTGGCCCGGTAGAGTGCCGTATCGGCGTGGCTTATCAAGCTGGCCTGGTTCTCGGCATCCGATGGATAAAGCGCAATGCCGATGCTGGCCGACACCAGGCCGCCGCCGACAGAAAGCCGGTTTTCCTCGCGCATGGCGGTCAGCACCGCGTCGGCGATACGGCCGGCCTCCAACGGGTCGGTCAGGTTCGGCGCGATGATGGCGAATTCGTCGCCGCCCAGCCGCGCCACCATCTGTCCCTGGCGAAGGATGCCGGTAATGCAATGCGCAACCTTCTGCAGCATGGCGTCCCCGGCGCCATGCCCATACAGGTCGTTGACCTCCTTGAACCGGTCGAGATCGAGCAGCAGAAGCGCAAGCTGGCCGCCTTTTCTGGTGCGGCCCATCGCAGCAATTTCCGTCTCCAGCCGGCCGGAAAAGCTGCGGCGATTGGCCAGTCCGGTCAATGGATCGAAATGGGCAAGCCGCAGGATCTCCTGTTCCGCCTTCTTGCGCTCGCGAATGTCGCGGACCGCGACCACGTTGTGCGGCTTGCCACAGTAGTCGATGCTCCTGGCGATCAACTCGACAGGAATGCTCGTGCCATCGCGGCCGCTCAATTCGGCCTCCTGCGGCTGTTCGCCGAAGCCTGACATGTCGGATCCGAAGAGATCGCCAAGCTGCATTCCGTTCAGCGTCGCTGTTGCGATGCCCGTCAATGTCGCCATGCTGTCATTGGCACTGATGATGCGGTTGCCGTCGCAGACGATCAGCCCCTCCACGGCGGCATTGGCCAGGCCGTGCATGCGGTCGACCTCGAGCTTCTGGCGACGGAAGCGCAAATCGATCCACAGCGCCGATGCCGACAGGACCAGGATCACCAATGTGGCGGCGGCGGCGGCGAAAGCCTGCGAGGTCGGCTCGATCGTGTATTCGGATATGACGATCGAGGGATCGGGGAAGATCGAGACGGCACCCATGCCGATGAAATGCAGGGTGCAGATTGCCAGCGTCAGCAGCACCGCGCCGCCGGATGTCGCCTTCATGGAGGGGCGGCGCTGCACGACACGCAGCGCCAGCGCCGCGAGCGTTACGCCGGCCAGAAGGGAAACGGCGACAAGCAACAGGTTCCACTCGATGCGGCCCTGAACCTCGAACGCCGCCATACCAATGTAGTGCATGGCCGCGATACCGCCGCCCAGCACGGCGCCGCCGACGAGATGATAATCGAACTCATTCCGCAAGGTGGCGATCCACATGCCGGCTGCCGTCAGAGTGACCGAAGCAGCGAGCGAAAGCACGGAGAGTGCGGGATCGTAAGCACTGGGTATGCCCGGTGTGAATGCGAGCATGGCGATGAAGTGCGTTGCCCAGATGCCGAAGCCGGTCGAAGTGGCCGCGATCATCAGCCAGGCAAGCCGGTTCCGATCGGTGGAGCGGCTTATGTGATGAAGCAGGTTGACGGCAGAGAAACAGGAAATTCCGCAGATCAGCGCGGCAAGTGCGACCAGTCTCAGATCGTGTTCGTTGACGATACAATTGTAGACCGTCAGCATTTTATTTCACCTGATCTTTGGAAATAAACAGGGCAGCAGGATTGAGTAGCGCGTTGCCGTTGAGGGATCGATAAAGTCGCCTGCAACCTTGGCGTGTCTCTTCGGGTTGCGGCGGCTGCAATCAGGGCTGACACGCCGAAGCCAGCTTGGCAGTTCCGATGGTAGTTCCTGGCGCGCTTGTCGTCGCGCTAAGCCGGCTAACCGTGTGGCTTTCCATGTCTCCAAGCGGAGGCGAGGGTGGCGTGAGGTAAAGGGTGAAGTTCGTCGATCTGCAACAAAACCGTTGTCTGATGGTCACGAGCGACACATATTGCCTTTGCGGGAGTGCCCCTTTCGCCAATGACAAACGGGAGATGAAACATGAAGTCCTTCGGCTTCGCGGCCGGTGTTGCCGCCACCTTTATGCTGCTTTCCTCAACCTCCGCTTTTGCTGTCACGCAGATCAGTTGGTGGCACGCCATGACTGGCGCCAATGCCGAAGTTGTCGACAAGATCTCCAAAGATTTCAATGCCAGCCAGAGCGACTATGAACTCGTTCCGGTGTTCAAAGGCACGTATCCCGAGACGCTGAATGCCGGCATCGCCGCCTACCGCGCGGGCCAGGCGCCCGATATCATGCAGGTGTTCGATGTCGGCACCGGCGTGATGATGGCAGCCGAAGGCGCAATCAAGCCGGCAGCCGATGTGTTGACCAGCGCTGGAATGACCTTCGACAAGAGCCAGTATCTGCCAGGCATAGTCGGCTATTATTCGAAGCCGGACGGCACCATGCTCTCCTTCCCCTACAACTCCTCCTCGCCGATCCTTTATTACAACAAGGATATCTTCAAGAAGGCTGGTCTCGACGTCGACAGCCCACCCAAGACCTGGAATGAGGTGTGGGAAGATGCCAAGAAGATCAAGGCGAGCGGCGCAGCCGCCTGCGGCTACACCTCGACCTGGCTGACCTGGATCCATCTGGAGAATTTCGCGGCCTGGAATGACGTGTCATGGGCCACCCAGCAGAACGGTCTGGCCGGCGGCGATGTCGAGCTCAAGATCAATGCGCCGATTTTCGTCAACCATTTCCAAGCGCTCGCAGACCTCGCCAAGGACGGCACCTTCAAATATGGCGGCCGCACCTCCGAAGCCAAGCAGATCTTCCTCGCTGGCGAATGCGGGATCATGACCGAATCCTCCGGCGGCCTTGGCGATATCGTCAAGTCCGGCATGAATTACGGCATCGGCCAATTGCCCTATGACAGCGACGCCAAGGGCGCGCCGCAGAACACGACGCCGGGTGGCGCCAGCCTGTGGGTTTTCGCTGATAAATCCGACGAGGAATACAAGGGCGTCGCGGCCTTCTTCGCCTACCTGTCGAAGACCGAGGTGCAAGAATACCTGCACCAGAAGTCGGGTTATCTGCCGGTGACGCTGGCGGCTTATGAAGCGACCAAGAAGTCCGGTTTCTATGACAAGAACGTCGGTCGCGAGACCCCGATCCTGCAGATGACGGGTAAGGCACCGACCGACAATTCCAAGGGCGTACGTCTGCCGAACCTGCCGCAGGTGCGCGATATCCAGAACGAGGAGTTCGAGAAGATGCTCGCCGGCCAGCAAACCGCCCAGCAGGCGCTCGACAATGCGGTTACGCGTGGCAACGCCGCGATCAAGGAAGCGCTGGGGAATTAGAGCGAGCGCAGGTCCTTTGCTCTACGGCGCGCCCATCTGTCCTGCCAGGCATCTCCCCTCGGCGAGGGGAGTTTTGCCGTCCCTTGCGATTTCGCCAATGGTCGATGATGCCAACGCCGAAACGCTCTTCAAAGCCATCTTGGCGAAGAGGGGTGCCGCATCGTGCCGCCCGCCTCATCACCTCGGAGTGGCTCCATGACCCCTCGCGTCGTGTTTCCCAACAAGATCCTTCCCTACCTGCTGGTGGCGCCGCAACTGGCCATCACGCTCGTTTTTTTCTACTGGCCGGCCGGTCAGGCGTTCTACCAATCCATGCTCAGGCAGGACCCGTTCGGACTGAGGACCAAGTTCGTCTGGTTCGCCAATTTCAGGAAAGTGCTTGCCGATCCGGCCTACCTGAACTCGATCAAGGTCACGGTGGTGTTTTCCCTTGCGACCGCTATCGTCGCCATGTGCGTGGCGCTCCTGCTCGCGGTCATGGCAGAGAAGGTGGTGCGCGGCAAAGGTCTCTACCGCACGCTCTTGATCTGGCCCTACGCGGTGGCGCCGGCGATCGCCGGTATGTTGTGGCTGTTCCTCTTCAACCCGTCGATCGGGTCGCTGGCCTACATGCTGAGGAGTTTCGGCATCGCCTGGGATCCACTGCTCAACGGCACCCACGCCATGATCCTGCTGGTGTCCGCCGCTGCCTGGAAGCAGATCAGCTACAATTTCCTGTTCTTCGTCGCCGGCCTGCAGGCGGTGCCGAAAGCCTTGATCGAGGCGGCGGCCATGGACGGCGCCGGCGAGACCAAGCGATTCTGGACCATCGTCTTCCCGCTGCTTGCGCCGACGACCTTCTTCCTGCTGGTCGTCAACACCGTCTATGCCCTGTTCGACACGTTCGGCATCGTCCATGCCGTCACCGGAGGCGGTCCGGGCAAGACGACTGAGACGCTGGTCTACAAGGTATACAATGACGGCTTCGTCAATCTGATCCTCGGTGACTCGGCGGCGCAGTCGGTCATCCTGATGGTCATCGTCATCTCGCTCACGGCCATCCAGTTCCGCTATGTGGAACGCAAAGTCCATTACGGCTGAGGGCGAGCGATGATCGGCCAGTCACCGCTCCGCACCGTCATCGCCCACGCCGTGCTGATCCTCGGCATATTGATCGTTGCCTTCCCGATCTACTACACGTTCGTTGCCTCGACGCAGACGCTGCAAACGATCCTCAGGCCGCCGTTGCCGCTCCTGCCCGGCGATCAGTTCTGGAACAATTACACCGAGGCGCTGTTCGGCGGTGTCGGTCGCATCGGCGGCGTCAGCGTCGGTCGATTGCTGCTCAACACCACGGTCATGGCGCTCGGCATCGCGGTGGGGAAGATTTTCATCTCGATCCTGTCGGCCTATGCGATCGTGTTCTTCCGTTTTCCGCTGCGGATGGTCTTCTTCTGGCTGATCTTCATCACCCTGATGCTTCCCGTTGAGGTGCGCATCCTGCCGACCTACAAGGTGATGGTCGATCTCGGCATGATCGACACCTATGCCGGCTTGATCATCCCGCTGATCGCCTCGGCCACCGCCACATTGCTGTTTCGACAGTTTTTCATGACCATTCCAGGTGAGCTGGTGGAGGCGGCGCGTGTCGACGGTGCGGGGCCGTGGCGCTTCTTCTTCGATATCCTGTTGCCGTTGTCGCGGACAAATATCGCGGCGCTGTTCGTCATCCTCTTCATTTATGGCTGGACGCAGTATCTATGGCCGTTGCTCGTCACCAACAGCAGCAACATGAACACGATCGTCATCGCGCTCAGAAAGATGGTCTCCTTCGCCGATGCCGATACGCAATGGAACCTGGTCATGGTCACAGCGATGCTGGCCATCGTGCCGCCGATCCTGGTCGTGGTGCTGATGCAACGCTGGTTCGTTCGCGGCCTGGTCGATTCCGAAAAGTGAGAAGCTGATGGCGACCGTCGATCTGAAGGATGTGAAGAAGGTCTACCCCAGCGGTTTCGAGGCCGTGAAGGGCGTTTCAATCGCAGTTCCCGACAAGGAGCTTTGCGTGCTGGTCGGCCCATCGGGCTGCGGCAAGTCCACGCTGCTCAGAATGATCGCCGGGCTCGAAACCATCTCCTCGGGAACAGTTGCGATCGATGGCAAGATCGTAAACTCAATTGGTCCAACCGAGCGTGACATCGCCATGGTGTTCCAGAACTACGCGCTCTATCCGCATATGAAAGTCTACGACAACATGGCCTATGGGCTGCGCAACCGCGGCACGCCGAAGGACGAGATCGACAGCCGGGTTCGCGCGACGGCGAAAATACTGGAACTTTCGGCGCTGCTCGACCGCCGCCCGCGGGAGCTTTCCGGCGGCCAGCGCCAGCGTGTCGCCATGGGTCGTGCCATTGTGCGCAACCCGAGGGTTTTCCTGTTCGACGAGCCGCTCTCCAATCTCGATGCCAAATTGCGTGGCCAGATGCGGGTCGAGATAAAGAACCTGCAACGCTCGCTTGGCGTCACGTCGGTCTATGTCACGCATGACCAGCTCGAGGCGATGACGTTGGCCGACATTCTCGTCGTCATGAATGCCGGACTGGTCGAGCAAATGGGGGCGCCGCTCGACGTCTACGAAAGACCGGCCTCGACCTTCGTCGCTTCCTTCATCGGCGCGCCGCCGATGAATCTCCTGGCACTGACCGAAGGCGCCTCGGGCGCGGTGCTCGCAGACGGCACGGCGATCGCTTTCGCGCCTCGGGAGGCAAGAGCTGCGACCCTCGGTTTTCGGCCCGAGGATGCCGACGTCACCTTCAATGCGGAGGCGCCGTCCGGCGCGCTCGTCCTGCCGGCGCTGGTCGAGGCAGTCGAACCGGTAGGCGCCGAAAGTTTCCTTCACTGTGCGGCAGGCGGCAACCGCATCGTCGTGCGTGTCGCGGGTCGCGCCACCGCCACGGTTGGCAACCAATTGCGCGTGGTTGCCAAGGCAGAAAAGCTGCACTGGTTCGATCAGGCAGGAAAGCGCGTCGGTTAACCGCATACGGCGTTCAGGCGAAGACATGCGCCTTTCCCGATACGGTCAGTCGGACGATCTCGCCGACCGCCGGCGCGTCCATGCCCGGTTTGCGCAGGACCAGCGGCGTGTTGCCGATCGCTGCCGCATCGGGCGGATCGGCATTGTTCAAGAGCCGCACCGCGACCGTGCACATCGAGCCGGCGAATTCAGATTCCGTCACTTCGCCGAACAGCATGTCCGAGGTGCCGGACATGCCCTCGCGCGACGTTCTCTTCAGCGCGATCTGCTCCGGGCGAAGCATGATGCGGGCGATGTCGCGGCTGTCATTGGTGTCGACCGCGATGCGGCCGAGCGGCGAGTTGGCGAAGCCATTCGATATCTTGGCCGGCAGGATGATGGCGTCGCCCAGGAATTCGGCGATCATCCTGTCCTTCGGCTTGAGATAGAGCTCGCGCGGCGTGCCGATTTGCGAGAACTTGCCGTCGCGCATCACCGCGACCTGGCTGGCGAAGGACAGCGCCTCGGCCTGGTCGTGCGTCACCAGGATGGTGGTGATGCCGGCGGCTTCCAGCAGCTCGGCTACCGCCTTGCGCATCGAGGCGCGCAGGCCGGTATCGAGCGCCGAGAACGGCTCGTCCAGAAGCATCAGCCTGGGCTTCATCGCCATGGCGCGGGCCAATGCCACACGCTGCTGCTGGCCGCCGGAGAGTTCGTGCGGGCGGCGTTTGAGGATCGCCTTGTCGAGCCCGACGATATAGGCGAGCTCGACGATGCGCTCAGCGCGCTTGTCCTCGCCGCGGCCCATGCCGAAACCGATATTGTCGCCAATGGTCAGATGCGGAAACAGGGCACCATCCTGCGCCACCACGCCGATGCCTCGCCGATATGCCGGCACCGCAGCGCCGCCATTGGCCAATATCGTACCGTCGAGCGTGATGTGCCCCTGGTCCGGCGCCTCGAAGCCGGCAATCAGCCGCAGCAGGGTCGTCTTGCCGCAGCCGGAAGGACCGACAATCGCCGTGCGGCTGCCGCTGGCGACGTTCATGTCGACGCCGGCAAGGGCCGACACCGGGCCGTACTGCTTGTGCAGGCCGCTGATTTCGAGAAAGCTCATCGTCCGGCCATCCGTTTCGACTGGACATAGAGCAGCCAGGTCAAGGGCAGCGACATCGCCACCATGATGAAGGCGTAAGGTGCCGCGGAGGCATAATCAATCTCACCGCTGTAGGACCAGAACGCCATCGCCAGCGTGCGGGTACCGTTGGGCGCCAGCATTTGGGTGGCGGTCAGTTCGTTCATGATGCCGAGCGCCACCAGCGCCATGCCGGCCGCGGCACCAGGCGCCGATAGGCGGATCGTCGTCGACCACAACGCCTGCAGCGGCGGCCGGCCGAGGCTGGAAGCGGCGCGTTCGAGTTCCACCGGCGCCTGCGCGATCGACGCCCGCAGGCTGACCAGCGCGCGCGGCAGGAACATCAGCGCATAGGCCACCAGGATGGTGAACAGGGTCTGGTAGAGCGGCAGCGCGATGCGCACCGTGATGGTGACCAGCGCCAGTGCAATGACAACCCCCGGCAACGAGCCGACAATGTAGTTGCAGCCCTCCAGCAGGCGCTGCAACGGCCCCGGCGCGCGGATCGAGATCCAGGCCATCGGCATGGCGGCGACCGTGGCCAGCAAGGCGCCGGCGAGCGCCAGGAACAGCGTCTGCCCAAGCGCCAGGCCGATCTCGTTCAGGCGCCAGACAGCGGCGCCGCCGGCGGCAAGCCAGCCACCGATGGTGACGAACGGCACGCCGAGCGCCAAAAGCGTGGTGACGACAAGCAAGAGCAGGCTAGGGATGGTGGCGCGTCCGAGGCTCGTGCGTTGCTGATGGCGCGCCGCACCTGAGCCGACGCGGGCATAGCGCTCCTCACCGCGCACCAGCACTTCGAGGCCGAGCAGCACGAAGCAGCAACTGACCAGCACGCCGGCCAGCATGTTGGCGGCCGGTCCGTTGAAGGTCGACTGGAACTGGTCGACGATCGCCGTGGTGAAGGTGTCGAAGCGGATGAAGACATAGAGGCCGTACTCGGCCAGCAGATGCAGGCCGACCAGCAGCGAGCCGCCGCAGATGGCGAGCCGCAATTGCGGCAGCACGACCCGCCAGAACACGCGCCGGGGCCCAAGGCCGAGTGCGGCGGCGGCGTCCTCGAGGGCGGGATCGAGACGGCGCAATGCCGCCGACACCGGCAGATACAGGAACGGGAAATAGGCGATCACGGAAACCAGCACGCCGGCCCACAGGCCGTGCAGTCCCGGCACCATGGTGATCCAGGCATAGCTGTGCACGAAAGCCGGGATGGCGAGCGGCGCCACGCATAGCCAGGCCCAGAGCCGGGCGCCCGGCAGGTCGCTGCGTTCGGTCAGCCAGGCCAGCGCAACCGACAGCACGATGGTGATCGGCACGGAGAGCGCGACCAGCAGGACAGTGTTGACCAGAAGCTCGCCGACACGCGGCCGGAAGACCAGCGCCGAGACGGTTTCCCAGCCGGTCTGCACCGCGATCCAGATGATGAAGGCGAGCGGCACCAGCGCCAGCAGCGCAACGAAGATGGCGGCGAGGACCAGCCAAAGCGGTGCGCGTCGCCGGGCCCTTCGGCCTGTGCCCGAAGGCAGGCCCGAACGCGCGAGATCAACCGCGGACTGCATCAGGTCAGACGCCGTGCCGCTGCCGTCCAGCGGCAGCAATTGAAGGACCGCGATCACGGTCGGGAACACAGCGTGTCGTCATCGACGAATGCCATCTCGAAAAACAAAATCACTCCCGCGGAAGGCGAATTCCCGCGGGAGCGTGGTCGGGTGTCCTTTTAGGACGAATGGCAACTAAAGCAAGCCGGCTGCCGTCATCAGGTCGGTGACCTTCTTGGAGTTCAGCGTCGTGGCGTCGACCTTTGGTGCCTGCAGATCGACGAGCGGCACCAGCTTCGGGTTGGACTCCGCACCCTTGCCGACCGCGTATTCGAAGGAATCGCCGGTCTTCAGCACGTCCTGGCCGCCCTTGCCTGTCAGCCATTTCAGGAAGGCCTGGGCTTCCTTCGGATGCTTGCTCGAGGCCAGCACACCGCCGCCGGAGATCGAGACGAACGCGCCCGGATCCTGGTTCTTGAAATAGTGCAGCTCGACATTCTTGCTGTTTTCGCCGGTCTTGGCCTGATCGCCGAAGTAGTAATAGTGATAGATGACGCCGCCTTCGATCTCGCCGGCATTGACCGCCTTCATCACCGTGCTGTTGCCCTTATAGGCGGTGAAGTTGGTTTTCATCGCCTTCAGCCAGTCGGCGGTAGCGGCTTCGCCCTTGAGCTGGAGCAGGGCACTGACGATGGCCTGGAAATCGGCGCCTGACGGGGAGGCGGCCCAACGGCCCTTCCAGCTCGGATCGGCGAGGTCGAGCATCGACTTGGGCAACTGGTCGGCGGTCAGCTTGGTCTTGTTATAGGCAAAGACCGTGCTGCGCGCTGCGACGCCGACCCATTTGCCGCTGGCCGGCTGATAGTCCTGGGGAACCTGTGCCAACGTGTCGGCGTCGACCGGCGCGAACAGGCCGGCCGTCTCGACCAGCACCATGGCCGGCGAGTTTTCCGTCAGGAACACGTCGGCCGGCGAAGCAGTGCCCTCAGCGACGATCTGGTTGGAGAAGTCGCTGTCGCCGCCATTGCGCACGGTGACCTTGATGCCGGTCTCCTTGGTGAAGCCTTCGGCCCACGCCTTGGTCAGGCTTTCGTGCTGGGCGTTGTAGACAATGATGCCATCATCTTCCGCCATCGACGGGCTGGCGATCAGCATGATTGCCAGCGCGGTGGCGCCGGCGAGGGTGGAAAGAGCGTATTTCATGTCATTGTCCTAAAGTTCGGTTGGCACCGGCTCACCTACCGATACCTGACAGCCTTAGTCAACATTGGTGATCTGCTTCAATCGGCCGCTGAAGCACAAACGCTTGATATCGGGCTCACAATTCCAAGTGATGAAGTGACGCGAATGGCGTGCCGAATTCAACCCGATGGTTGATAGGCCGACCGGATGAATGGGGCGGCTTGCAGACCGTGGAAAAGCACCGAATGCCGCCTGACGACCCTGGGAAGATCCAAGCACCAGCCTTTGGCCTGCGTGAACAAGGCCTCCAGCAGTACAGCCATTTCTAACCGGGCGACGTGTTGACCCAGACAGGCATGCAGTCCGGTGCCAAAGGCAAGGGCCGACGAAATGCCGGAACCCAAATCCAACCGGTCGCCCGCCGGAAAAACAGAAATGTCTCGATTGGCGCTCGCCAGCACGGGTACGACGGCCTGCCCGGCTTTTATGGTTGCGCCACCAAACTGCAAATCTTCCGCGGCGATACGCGCTCCGGCATAGTGAACCGGAGCGCAAAAACGGAGCAGCTCTTCGGCTGCTGAAAACCAACTGACTTTCCCATCTTCAAGCAGCGAAAGCTGTTCTGGGAAGCGTGCAAGCGCGACCAGCGCATTGCCGAAGGTATCGACGACTGTCGCCTGCCCGGCAAAGAGCAGGAATACGATGTTTGCAATGACATCGTCTCTCAGCCAGCGGCCAGCCTCGACTTCGGCAAGCATCTGAGCTGAAATACCGTTTGGGCGCACAGCACCGTGTTCTATCACGCTGGATACCCATGCCTCCAACCGGCGGCAGGCATCGTTTGCGTCTTCGTCTACGCCTCCGGCCCTTATTTCCAGGGCGTTGGCCATAAGCTGTGCGTCGGCGCCAATCCGCCAGGGATCGTCCATGTCGATACCAAGGATCTGTTCCAGGCCTGAAAACGATAGCGGCAGGCCTATATCACGAACCGCGTCGAACTCCGGTTTTTGTACAGCTGCCTGCGTAAGTTCCGACGCTTTGGCCGCAAGCCGGTCGAACAGCCCATTGCTGGAGGAAAAGCTTAGCGAACCAGCCAATGGGCGGCGCAGGCGCATGTGCCGCGGCGGGTCGGACAGCAGCATGGAACGGGTCAACAGGTCCAGGGCCGGATTGGCGCTGATCTTTTGCCTGACCTCCTGATAGGCGCCCGGCGGTGCCTGCAGCAACAGCGGGTGTTTCAAGGCCTGGGAAACAAGCGCATGGCTGAACACGTAGAAGGCTTCACCGACCTCGGGATAAGGAGGTTTGCCCCAACTGGCGCCTCCTGAACTCCGACGACGGGCGAATTCGGGAAACGCATCGCTGCCATGGGCAATGGGGTCAAATAGATCAGCTTGATCTGTCATCGGGCAAGATCGACAGCAAAGATAACGCGAAATCCGCCGGAACTCATGTCTTCAGGTAGAAAATCGGACGCGAGATGTAGAAATTCGCACCGGAGAACACGGTTATAGAACCGCAGTAGCGGATCCCTCGTTATTGATTCCACCGAAGGCATGACACCGGTCCGGTGCCAATCGTCGATGGTCCGACGAAATTCCGGATCCGGCCGAACCTTGTCGGGCAACTCGTCCTGTGCTCCCGCGTAGGACGGGCAACGTCCGTCGCCGACCAACCAACGCGCACCGACCTGCCGGCCATAGTCAGACATTTGCGACAACAGGCGGCGTGCCATGTCGGTGCCGCGGAATTCGGGTCGCACACCAAGATTGTAAACGTAGAGTGACCGTGCAGGTTGGCTCCTGACAAGCGAAGAGTAGGCGGAGAAGGTCTTGGGGAACCTTCCCGTATCGTGCGGATCTTGGCTGGTTTCCACGAAGCAGATCGCGCCTGCAACAAGGTTCTCAACCATGGCCAGGATCATTGTATGCCCGAGCGAAAGCCGGTGGTGAATTGTTTTTTCGCTGGCACCGAGTCGTCCCCAGGCTGCGGCCTCCATCGCGGCCATGCCCGGAACGTCGTCTGCCACAAGTTGTTGAAATACGATCATCTTCATCGTCGAAAGGCCGCTCGTAATTGCGATATCGAATCGATAATTTTCTGATACCAGCTGTTGATGGGTGCATGAGTAGGGGCGGGTTGTCTCATGATCTTCTATGTTTGCCATCGCTTGCATGCCTATACCCTGGCAAGCCTGCTACTCTATTTTCGAACTGATTTGCAGGATTCTGTGCGCTTTGTCCCCTATGACGAACGGGCGCATCTGCTTGAGATTTCCAGAGGCACCGTTCTTTGGACGGATTTGGACCGACTGAGCGAAGCAGAGATTGAAGCATGCTCCAATCTCAGCCAGCGAATGAAGTCGCAGCAGCCTGATCTGTTTCAACTCAACCATCCGCGAAAAAGCCTTCAGCGTTTCGATCTATTGCGTATGCTGTTCGCGCACGGCATCAATGATTTCAATGTATACAGACCCGAAATTCTGCCGGCGGGAATGCGTTTTCCTGTCTTTCTGCGTGACGAGACGGGCGCCGCTTATAAAGTGCCGCCGCTGTTGCAATCGCCGGCGGAACTCGGCGAGGCGCTCTCGAACCTGGGTACGATGAATTTTGTTCGCCCCATGGTGGTGGAGTTTGGAGCAAAGGCTGGTGCCGATGGCAGCTACCGAAAATACTCGGCATATCGGATCGGCGAGCGCAGTTATGCGCAACACTGCTTCGCCAGCAAGGAGTGGTTCATAAAGGTACAGGGAGGCGGTATGTCGGGGCAACATCGGGTCGAGCATACCGCCTTTGTGCGCGACAATCCGCATGCGGTAGAGCTGATGCCGATTTTCGAGAAGGCGGGGATCTCATATGGCAGGATCGACTACACCATTGTCGATGGTCGCATCCAGGTTTTCGAGATCAACACCAATCCCACTGTATTGAACGACCCTCCCACACCCTTCGACAGATATGATTCGTTGCCTTACGCCAACATGCATGCAGATGCCTTGGCACAGCTGCCATATGCTAACGATCCCCTATCCACTCCGGATATCGATGAGACACATCTCCAGATCTTGGGCCGCCTGAGAAACAAGTACCGTCGCAGACGAATGAAGCTGACCGTTCGAAAGGGCTTCAGGTCTTTCCGGGATGCCATGTTCGGCGCCAAGCCTTGAGTTCAAGAACAAGAGCGCGGGGCAATATCGCACTGGCGATCGGCGCGCAGTGTGCAGCAAACTTTCGTGATTTGCCGGCAGTTTGGCTTGGACATTATTTCGCCGGCCACGTAACAAATCAGCGCCGAGACGCGAAATTCGGGGGAGTGAACTCTTGTGAGCGGCAAGGACGAGGCCGAACTTTCCCGGCTGATGCGGGCCGCCATCGCGGGAGATGAAAGGGCTTACGCCGACTTTCTGCACCGGATTGCCGCGCTGGTTCGCGGTTTTGCCAGGCGCAAGATCGTGCTGGGCGGGGTCGATCCCGAGGATGTCGTGCAGGAAACCTTGCTGGCCATTCATGTGAAACGACATACCTGGCGCCAGGATGCGCCGGTGTTGCCGTGGATCTACGCGATCGCCCGCTTCAAGCTGATCGATGCGTTCCGGCGGCGCGGACGGCGCATCGAGATCGACATCGACGATATCGCCGAGACGTTCGCCGAGCCGGAAACCGAGACCGTCAGCGAGCGAGACATCAACCGGGCATTGCACAGCCTGTCGCCGGCACAGCGCGCCGTGGTCTCGGCCGTGTCGGTGGAAGGGCGGTCCATCGGTGAGACGGCGGCGAAGTTCGGCATCAGCGAGACGGCGGTGCGTGTGTCGCTGCATCGCGGACTTGCCGCGATAGCCAAGCGATTCGGGTAGGGGCGGTTCGGGCGGGAATGACATGAGGACGGACGATCTCATCAAGGCGCTGGACGCCGATGCAAGCAGCAAGGCGATGCCGCTGCAATCTGCCTGGTGGCTGGCCGCCGGTGCGGGGGCGGTGATCGCGGCCATCGTTTTCCTGCTGACCATTGGCCCGCGCCCAGACTTCATGGCGGCCGCGCACACGATGCGCTTCCTCTCCAAATTCGTCTTCACCATCGTGCTGGCCGTCAGCGCCTTCGCCCTGATCCGTGCCTTGTCGACGCCGGGCGCCTCGACGGGCCGGGCAATGGCCTGGATGGCCGCGGCGCCAGTGCTGGTAGCCGTGGCGGTGCTTCTGGAGCTTTTTATGGTGCCGGAGGCGCTGTGGGGTACACGGATGGTCGGCAACAACATGATGCTCTGCATGGGCTTCATCCCGCTGATCGGTATTGGCCCGCTTGCCGTCTTCCTGTGGATGCTGCGCTATGGCGCGCCGACACGGCCGGTGCTTGCCGGTGCGGTGGCGGGCCTGCTCGCCGGCGGGCTGGCGGCAACCTTCTATGCCGCGCACTGCTTCGACGACTCGCCGCTTTTCGTCGCCCCCTGGTACACGATAGCGATCGCAGCGCTCGCATTGCTCGGTGCGCTCGGCGGACGGTTTTTCATACGCTGGTAGCGTTTCGTAACGATCGCGGACCCGTGCACCGATCCTTAATCATGCCGGCAATTGTTTGCCGGTTGGCGACCACGCCGGCATGCCGGACGCAACCTTTCCTTAAAAACGATCCGCCAAGGTTGATGCGAGAACATGCGTTTGCGCACGGGGGTGGCACGTATCGTGATGTGGCGAGGATTGACCAGCCGAGAATCTCTTGGGCATGCAGGGTTGGCGTTGCTCGTCGCCGGCTTGGGCGTGCTGGCGACCTCGATCCTGCTTTCGCGCCTGGACCTCGGCACCGAAGCGTTGAAGCTCTGCCTGCAGATCGCGGTGGCGATGGCGGTGGGCGCGCTGTTCCTCGCTGCCCTGTCCGTCCGCAGGATCAGCAGGGATCGCCAACAGATTGCCGAGAGCGAACTGCGCTTCCGCCGCGCCATGGAGGATTCGGCGATCGGCATCGTGGTTGTCGGTCTCGACGGTCGCATCCGCCAGACCAATCCGGCCTTCGCCGCCATGCTTGGCTACACAAGCGAAGAGATCGAGGCGCTGACTTTCTTCCAGATCACGCATCCCGACGATCTGCAGATCGGGCGGGAGACGATGGACGATCTGAAGGCGGGCACGGTCAATTCCTTCCACTTCGAGAAGCGCTATCTCAGGAAGGACGGAACGCCCGTCTGGGCCCATCTTGCCGGCTCGGTCATTCGCGATGAGACCAGCGGCCGTCCGCTCTATCTCGTCTCCCAAATCGAGAACATCGACGCGCGCAAGCAGGCCGAGGCGCGCATTGCCGAAGCGGAAACGCGTTGGAATTTTGCTCTGGCTGGTGCCGGCCAAGGCGTCTGGGACCTCGACATGCGCAAGGGCGGCACGACCTATTCCTCGACCTGGGTCAAGATGCTGGGCTATGCGGATGGCGAGCTCGATGGCGACACCGACAGCTGGCTGACGATGATTCATCCCGACGATCGCGAGACTGTCGCCGAAGCGGATCGCGCTCATCTCGAGGGCAAGACACCGTTCTTTGAGGCCGAATTCAGGATGCGCCACAAGGATGGCCACTGGATGTGGATACTCGACCGCGGCAAGGCTATCGAACGCGACGAGGATGGACGGCTGATCAGGGCCATTGGCAGCCTGACCGACATCACCCGTCGCAAGGAGGCCGAAGAGCGCCTCACTGTGTCGGCGGCAATGCTTGCCGATGAAAAGGAGCGGCTGAGGGTGACGCTGCAATCGATCGGCGATGCCGTCATCTGCACCGATGCCGCAAACCGCGTCACCTTCATGAACCCGGTCGCCGAAAAGCTGACCGGGATTGCCGGCGGCGAGGCTCTCGGCAAGATGCTTGGCCATGTCTACTGGGCGGTCGACGAGGAGACGGGGCACAGGATCGGCGTCACCCGGCCCGCGATTGGCGTTCATGCGCCCGCCGACCAGAACAGCCGCGCCGTCCTGATCCGGCGCGACGACACGCGCTGCAGCATCCGCCAGGTCGTGTCGCCGATCATCAACGAACGGAACGAATTCTGCGGGCTGGTCATCGTCTTCCAGGACTTTACCGATGCGCGCGCGCTGCAGCGCCAACTGGCGCACGCCGCGGCACACGACGCGCTGACCGGCCTTGCCAATCGCTCGAGCTTCATCCGCGCCATGGAGGGCCTGGTCGGTCAGGCCCGCAAGGACGGCACCGCCGACACGAGGAAGTCGACCGGCGACACGACAGAGTCGGTCGGAGCCAGCGGACATCAGTTCATGTTCATCGATCTCGACCACTTCAAACTGGTCAACGACACGGGCGGCCACGCGGCGGGAGACGCGCTGCTGAAGCGGGTTGCCGTGGCGATTCGTGGCGTGCTTGGTCCAGACGATATCGTCGCTCGCCTCGGCGGCGACGAATTCGCGGTCATTCTGAAATCGGGTTCAGCAGCCGGTGCCAAGATCGCGGCGCGCTCCATCATCGATGCGATCGGCGGCCTGGACTTCACCTGGGACGGCCGTCCTCACGTGATCGGCGCCAGCATCGGACTGGCTGCGATCAATGCCAATTGCGGCGAGGTCGACGAGATCATCGCGAGAGCCGATGCGGCCTGCTATGCGGCCAAGGCGGCCGGCCGTGGCTGTGTCTCCGTGGCGCCCGACGCACGGATCGTGGATGGCCGGACAGAGCCGCTGGCCGCGGCCTCCTGATCGAGCCTGTCACCGCCGGAAGGCTTGTCCCTGATTTGCGTCGACGATGCGCTCAGCGCGTCGGAACGGGATGCTCGCCGCGATAATCGTAAAAACCGCGCCCGGTTTTGCGGCCGAGCCAGCCGGCCTCGACATATTTCACCAGCAGCGGGCAAGGACGGTACTTCGAGTCCGACAGGCCGTCATGCAGCACCTGCATGATCGACAAGCAGGTATCGAGCCCGATGAAATCGGCCAACTGCAGCGGCCCCATCGGATGGTTGGCGCCGAGCCGCATGGCGGTGTCGATGGCGTCGACCGAGCCGACACCCTCATAGAGGGTGTAGATCGCCTCGTTGATCATCGGCAGCAGGATGCGGTTGACGATGAAGGCCGGAAAATCCTCCGAGACCGTAATCGTCTTGTCGAGCTGCTTCACGTAGGTCTTGGCCGCCTCGAAGGTCTGGTCCTCGGTGGCGATGCCGCGCACCAGCTCGACCAGCTTCATCAGCGGCACCGGATTCATGAAATGTATGCCGATGAACCGCTCCGGCCGGTCGGTCTGCGCGGCAAGCCGCGTGATCGAGATCGACGAGGTGTTGGTCGCCAGGATGGCTTCGGGATTGAGCTGCGGACAGAGCTGGGCGTAGATCTTGCGCTTGACCGTCTCGTCCTCGGTCGCCGCTTCGATCACCAGATCCGCGCCGGCAAGATCGGCCATCGCGGGCGCGGCCGAAATGCGGCCCATCGCGTCGTTGCGCACCTTCTCGTCGAGCTTGCCGGACCCCACCTGGCGGGCCATGTTGCCGCTGATTGTGGCGATGCCTTTCTCGATGCGGTCGGGCGAAATGTCGTAGATCAGCACCTTGTAACCCGAAAGCGCGGAGACATGGGCGATGCCGCCGCCCATCTGGCCCGCGCCGATGATGCCGATCGTCTCGATCTTGCTCATTACACCGATCCCGTCCTGAGCCCTTCCGCTTGAACTGCGAAAGCGCTCCACCTTTTTATTTTACCGCAATTCCCTAGGGAAAGCGCTACGCGCTTTTCCAGGGAAAACCGCTGCGCACTTTGCTGGAATTGCTTTTAGCCTTTGCGGCCTCTTTTTGTGCGGTGCAAACTAAAAGGGCGGGGCGACTTCGTCTACCCCACCCTCACCATTTAATACGCTTTGGCAGAAAGCGTCAAAGCGCCTTTTGCAGCTCCGGCAGGATGACGAAGAGATCGCCGACGAGACCGTAGTCGGCAACCTGGAAGATCGGTGCCTCCTCGTCCTTGTTGATGGCGACGATGACCTTCGAATCCTTCATGCCGGCAAGGTGCTGGATGGCGCCGGAGATGCCGACCGCGATGTAAAGATCGGGGGCAACCACCTTGCCGGTCTGGCCGACCTGCCAGTCGTTCGGCGCATAGCCGGCATCGACCGCGGCGCGGGAAGCCCCCACGGCTGCACCGAGCTTGTCGGCGACCGGCAGGATGACCTCCTGGAACTTCTCCGCCGAACCCAGCGCACGACCACCCGAGATGATGATCTTGGCCGAGGTCAGCTCCGGACGGTCGGTCTCGGAAAGCTTGTTCTCGACGAAGGTGGACAGGCCGGGATTGGCCGCGGCCTTGACGGTCTCGACCGCCGCCGAGCCGCCTTCGGGGGCTGCCTGGAAGGAGGCGGTGCGCACGGTGATGACCTTCGTGGCGTCGCTCGACTGCACCGTCTGGATGGCGTTGCCGGCATAGATCGGCCGCTTGAAGGTGTCGGGAGATACGACTTCGATGATCTCGGAAACCTGCGCGACATCGAGGAGCGCAGCCACGCGCGGCGCGACATTCTTGCCCGACGAGGTCGCCGGCGCGATGATGGTGTCGTAGGCGCCCGCCAGCGACACAATGAGCGCTGCCGTCGGTTCGGCGAGGCGCTCGGCAAGCTCGTCGGCTTCGGCCAGCAGCACCTTGCTCACGCCCTTCAGCTTGGCGGCAGCGTCGGCTGCCGGCTTGGCGCCCTTGCCGGCAACCAGCACATGCACGTCCGAGCCGATCTGCAGCGCCGCCGACAGCGCCTTGGCGGTCTGGTCGGAAAGCGTTGCGTTGTCGTGTTCTGCGATGAGGAGAATAGCCATTTTTCTTGTTCCTTTCCCGATCGCTTACAGCACGCCGGCTTCGTTCTTGAGCTTGTCGATCAGTTCGGCGACGCTCTTGACCTTGACGCCTGCCTTGCGGCCACTCGGCTCCTCGGTCTTGATGACCTTCAGCCGCGGCTTGACGTCGGCGCCGTAGTCGGCCGGGGTCTTCTCGTCGAGCTGCTTCTTCTTGGCCTTCATGATGTTGGGCAACGAGGCATAGCGCGGCTGGTTGAGGCGAAGGTCGGCGGTGACGATCACCGGCATCTTCAGTTCCACGGTCTGCAGGCCGCCGTCGACTTCGCGCGTCACCTTGGCCTTGTCGCCGTCGAGCACGATCTTGGAAGCGAAGGTGCCTTGCGCCCAGCCAAGCAGTGCCGCCAGCATCTGGCCGGTCTGGTTGGAGTCGTCGTCGATCGCCTGCTTGCCGAGAATGACGAGGCCGGGCTGCTCGGCGTCGACGACGCCTTTCAGCACCTTGGCGACGCCGAGCGGCTCGGTCTGTTCGTCGGTCTTGACCAGGATGGCGCGGTCGGCGCCCATGGCGAGCGCGGTGCGCAGTGTTTCCTGCGCCTGCTGCGGGCCGATCGAGACGACGATGATTTCTTCAGCCTTGCCGGCTTCCTTCAGCCGGATTGCTTCTTCCACCGCGATTTCGTCAAACGGGTTCATCGCCATCTTGACGTTGGCGAGCTCCACCGCCGAACCATCAGCCTTCACGCGAACCTTGACGTTCGCATCCACAACCCGCTTCACGGGCACAAGGATCTTCATTTGCCTGTCACCTCTTCACGCTAGTTGGGCGCGCTATAACAGCCTGCGCCCGTTCTGAGTTGTCGAAAGCCGACATTCCTGACTGAATTTTGGCCGGATGGAATTCCGGCCGGATGGAAATTCTGGTGTTTGCCCGCCTTAGGTTGCGGCGGTGACGTTTCCGTAGTTGCGGCAACCCTGCACGTCAATACGCTGCAAGCGGCTCAAATCGGTTCAGTCCGAACTGGAAGTGTTTCCTCGCCCCCAGCGCGGCGTCGCGGCGGGCGGGTCGGGGATCAGCGGTTCCGTGGCAACCGGCGGTTGGTCGGGAGCGGTGGGCGCGACGTCCTCGTCGGCGCCGGCAAACAGCGGCACGCCGCGGCTGCGCAGGACGAGCACAAGAACGGCTCCGGCAATGATGCCGCCGATATGGCAGGCCCACGAAATCTGGTCCTCGCCGCCGGCGGCAAACATCACCACCTGGAACAGCACCCACAAGATGAGCGGGATGAAGGCCGGGATGCGCAGCGGAATGCGGGCAAAGGCCAGCACCCAGACCTTCACCCTGGGATAGAGGATCAGATAGGCGACGACCACGCCGGCGATGGCGCCGGAGGCACCGATCAGCGGCGCCTGTGAATCCCAGGCGACGAGGCCCTGGAAGGCGGCGCCGGCGATCGCGCACAACAGGTAGAAGATGAGGTAGCGGATGTGGCCCAGCGCATCCTCGACATTGTCGCCGAACACCCACAGGAACAGCATGTTGCCGCCGAGGTGGAAGATGTCTGCATGGAGGAACGAATAGGTGAGGTAGCTCAGGCTTTCGGGGATGACGACAAAACGGGGATCGAGCTCGGCGGTGTCATGGACGACCGACGGGATGAAGCCCAGGCCAAGGACGGCGGCATTGGAGAAACTCTCGCCGCCGAGCGCGGTGGCGAGGTAGACCAGGGCGTTGACCACGATCAGCCCGATGGTCACATATTGCAGGCGGATGTGGCGCAGCCTGTTGGTGTCGTAAAGCGGGATGAACATGCCCCAGGCCCTCTTCCGCTTTCGACAATCAGCGGTTCTTGCCGGGAACCCATAGCACGTCGGCGTTTCCGTTGTCATTGACCGCCCGGGCGGCGACAAACAGGAAATCCGAGACCCGGTTGATGTATTTCAGACCGTCGCGGTTGACGTGCTCGTCCGGATCCTGGGCAAGGGCCACGATCAGCCTTTCGGCCCGCCGCGCCACGGTGCGGGCAAGGTGAAGTGCCGCCGCTGCCGGCGTGCCGCCATTGAGCACGAAGGATTTGAGCGGCTGAAGCTCCTTGTTGAGAAGGTCGATGTCCTTTTCGACCCGGTCGGTCTGCACGGCGACGATGCGAAGCGGCTCATAGCCGAGCGGCTTGCCGTCGTCGGGCACGGCGAGATCGGCGCCGAGGTCGAAGAGATCGTTCTGGATGCGGGAAAGCATGGCGTCGATCGCGGGATGGATCGCGGCCGTGTGGACCCGGGCGATGCCGATGCAGGCATTGGCTTCGTCGACCGTGCCGTAGGCGTCTACCCGCAGGTCGGATTTCAGCCGCCTCTCGCCGGTGCCGAGACCCGTGGTGCCATCATCGCCGGTGCGGGTGTAGATCTTGTTGAGCTTGACCATTTCGCCTCCCCGCCGACATCCCTCACTTGCGGGTGAAATACACCGCAAGCAGGATCAGCACCAGCGCCACGGCCTGCAGCATGACGCGCGCCTGCATCAGCTTGTTCGATGTGACGCCGGAGCCGCCGCGCATCATATTGATGAGGCCACGAACAAGCACGACCGCAACGGCGACCATGACCAGAATGGCGAGAATGTTGAAGACGGTTGCCATTGTTTCGTTCCAGTTGTTTTGGCGTTCAGGCGCGTTTGGCCATCAGGCGGTAAAGCATCGATGCCGGCAGGATGCGTTTGAGCACCGCACCGATTCTGGCCGGCAATGTTACCACATAGTGCGGTCGCGGGCGCCGCGACAGAAGTGCATGGCGCAGCGCCGCATGAACGACTTCCGGCCCTGGCTTCAAGGCCGATTGGCTGCCGCCGGCCCGCAGCCGTTCGAGTTGCGCCGCATAGTCCACGCGGTGCACGGAATTTTCGTGGTCGATGTTGCTGAGAAACCAAATGAGGCCATTGCTGGCGATCTTCGACTTCACCGGCCCCGGCTCGATCAGCGAAACGTGGACGCCGCTGCCGGCCAGTTCCTGGCGCTGGCAGAGCATCAAGGCCTCCAGTGCATGCTTCGACGCGGAATAGGCGCCGCGAAAGCGCACCGGGACGAGGCCAAGGATCGACGAGCAATGGACGATGCGGCCCTGACCCTGGCGACGCATCACCGGCACCAGTCGGCGGGTCAAATCATGCCAGCCGAAGAAATTCGCCTCGAACTGCTGCTTGAGCGCCGCAACGGGCAGATCCTCGACGGCGCCCGGCTGGGCATAGGCGCCGTTGTTGAACAGGGCATCGAGCCGGCCGCCGGTGCGGTCGAGCACCGCCGTCACCAGCGCGGCGATGGACTCCGGCTCGCAATAATCGAGATAGAAGGCCTCGATGCCATCGGCTTCGAGCGCGGCGATGTCCTGCGGCTTGCGCGCCGTTGCGAACACCCGCCAGCCTTCCGCCTTCAACGCGCGGGCGCAGTACGCTCCTATTCCCGAAGACGCACCGGTGATGATAATCGAGCGCAACTTCTGCGCCGGACTGTTCGTGGTTTCGCCAAGGGTTGCCATTTGCCGCAATCCCTTCCCATATTCCCGGCGTGGAGACAATTGGAGGGCGCGGTTCTTGTTGCGGAAGATCGTAGCCCTCAAGCGGGTCCTCTACGACGCGCTTGGCCATTTCAACACCGATGACGGCTGGGCGATGGCCAGTCATCTGGCGATCACATCGCTGATGGCACTGTTCCCGTTCCTGATCTTCGCGACGACCCTGGCGAGCTTCCTCGGCGCGCAGGCGTTCTCCGACACCGCCGTGCATCTGGTCTTCGACACCTGGCCCGAACAGATCGCCAAGCCGATCGCGCGCGAAGTGCTCAACGTGCTGACCGTCCGGCGCACCGACCTTTTGACCTATGGCGTGGTGCTTGCTGCCTATTTTGCGTCGAACGGCATCGAGGCGCTGCGCACGTCGCTCAACCGCGCCTATCGCGTTTCGGAAACGCGCGGCATCATCTACCGCCGGGTGCAGAGCATCATCTTCGTTCTCATCGCCACGGCCGGTTTCCTGGCGATCAGCGTGCTCCTGGTGTTCGCGCCGCTGCTGGCGCGGATCGCCGAAGCCCATATCGACTGGATCAAGCCCTATATGGGCACCATCACGCTGTGGCGTTACGTCATCGCTTCGGCGGTCATTGTCGGCGGATTGTTTGCCGTGCATTTCTGGCTGCCGGCGGGCAAGCGCCGCTTCGTCTCGCTGGTGCCGGGCATCGTCTTCACGCTGGCGGCATGGCTTATCGGTTCGACCATCTTCGCCACCTATCTCGACCACTTCTCGTCCTATGTGACGACCTATGCCGGCCTGGCCTCGATCATGATCGCCGTGGTCTTCCTCTACATGGTCTCGGCAATCTTCATCCTTGGCGGCGAGCTCAATGCCGCGATCAGCCGCTATCTGGAGGCACGTGCGCGGGTGGGATGACAGGTAGAATTGGGGAATTGAAGAACTGAAGAATTGGAGAAAAAGCGGGCCATATCCGGCACTGTCTGTGCTTCTTCCTCAATTCCTCAATTCCTCAATTCCTCAATTCCTCAATTCCTCAATTCCACAGTTCTTCCCTTCGTCTGCCGCGCCGTTGCCAGGCCAACGCCGAATGTGGTGATCGCCATGCCGACGATCTGCAGGGCGTTGAGCTGCTCGTCGAACAGGGCCCATGCGATGACCGCCGTCACCGCCGGCACCAGGTAGAACAGCGACGCCACCTTCGACATCTCCCCGTCGCGGATCATCACCATCAGCAGGAAAATGGCGCCGAGCGACAGCACCAGCACCAGCCAGGCCATGGCGAAGATCAGTTCGCCATTGATGATGACCGTGTGGGTTTCGAAGGCGAGCGAGGCGAGGAGCATCAGCGAACCACCGCCGACATATTGCCACATGGTCGCCGCGACGAGGTCGCCGCCGGAGGCGAAGCGCTTCTGCCAGATGGTGCCGGCGCTCATGCCGAGCACCGAGACCAGCGAGGCGGTCAATGTCGCCGCGGTCACGCCGCCGCCCAGCGCGCCGAGCTTCGGCCACAGCACGATGACGATACCGATGAGGCCGATGCCAAGGCCAAGCCAGTGGCGCGGCAGGATCGCCTCGCCGAGAAACTTACCGGCAAGCACCGCCGTGATCAGTGGCTGCAGGCCGACGATGAGGGCTGAAAAGCCGGCCGGCATGCCCCTGTGGATGGCCCAGAAGACGGCGCCGAGATAGACGCCATGCATCAGGATGCCGGCGCCGGTGGCATGCAGCGCCTCCTGGCGGGTGGCTCTTTTCGAGCCAAGCACAAGCATCAGGACGGCCAGCAGGATAGCAGCGAGGACGAAACGCGCGGCGAGGAAGGTGAACGGTTCCGCCCACGGCATGGCGTAGCGCGCACCGATGAAGCCGGTGGCCCACAAGACGACGAAGGTGGCGGGGATGAACCGCTTGATGCTGTGCATGTTCCGGAGGCCGCCGTACTGGGGAGAGTTGACCGTGGCGCTGCTCTAATGCGCTTCAACCCGACGCGCAAAGCGAAACCATTGATCCATACATCACTGAAATTCAACGGCCGGCGCATTTGGCAGGTGATCTCGCCTGGTCAAAGCCCGACCGTCCGTCTGATGTCATCAGGTGATGCGCCGGCATGACGCAGCGCGGCAAGACCGGTGTCACGGAGGCTCTTCGACAGCTTTCGGCCGTCGGGTCCGAGGATGAGGCGATGATGGAAATAGGCCGGTTGCGGCAGCCCCAGGAGTTGCTGCAGCAGGCGCTGCACGCCGGTGGCGGAAAACAGGTCCTGGCCGCGCACGACGTGGCTGACGCCTTGCAGCGCATCGTCCATGACGACGGCGAGGTGGTAGCTGGTCGGGATGTCACGGCGCGCCAAGATCACGTCGCCCCAGTCCTGCGGGCGGGCTTCGACGGAGCGCGTCGTGGAAAGCGTCTCGTCGGAATACTCTGTCCAAGACAGGTCCTTGCCGACACGCGCCATGGCGGCCTCGACATCCAGCCGCCAGGCGAAGGGCGCATTCTCGGTTATCCGCCGCTGGCGTTCCTTCAGCGGCAGCGCCTTGTCCACGGCGGGGTAGAGCGGCACGCCATCGGGATCGCGCGGCCAGTCGCGCCCACGCTTTTCGCTGTCGGTGATGAAGGCGCGGATCTCGCCACGGCTCATGAAGGCGGGGTAGACGAGTTCCTCCGCGATCAACCGCTCGAGCACCGCCTGGTATTCGGCGAAATGCTCGGACTGGCGGTGCACCGGCTCTTCCCAGCCAAGCCCCAGCCATTTCAGGTCGGCCAGCACGCCGGCCTCGAATTGCGGCGTGCAGCGCGTCGTGTCGATATCCTCGATGCGCAGCAGCAGGCGTCCGTCCGCCCGTGCCGCCAGCTTCTGGTTGAGCAGCGCCGAATAGGCGTGGCCGAGATGCAGGTCGCCGTTGGGGCTGGGCGCGAAGCGGAATGTCAGGAGTGTCATCTCTCCGGCGGCAATCATGTTTTGCGGCGCTTCGCCAATTGCTACCCTGTCGACGGTCGAGGAACAAGAAAGCATGCGCCGTATCGTGACATCAGACGACATTGCCCGGGGGCTCGATGCGCTTTGCGTGATCGACCCGCGCCTGGAAAAGGTGCGCGGCATGGCCGGCGAGGTGCCACTGCGGCTGTCCGAGCCGGGGTTTCGAAGCCTGGCGTCGATCGTCGTTTCGCAGCAGGTGTCCCGCGCCAGTGCCGACGCGATCTTCGGCCGGCTGACCAAGCTTGTCGATCCGCTGACGCCGCAGGCGATCCTGGCCGCCGGCGAGGACATGTTTCGCGAAGCCGGCCTGTCGCGGCCCAAACAGCGCGGCCTGATCGCTGTTGCCCAGGCCGTGGTCGACGGCCTCGACCTTCATCACCTCTGTTTGCTCGATGCCGAGGAGGCGATCACGACGATGACGGCGGTGTCCGGCATCGGCCCGTGGACGGCGGAAGTGTATCTCTTATTCGCCGCCGGGCATCCCGACATTTTCCCCGCGCGCGACGTCGCGCTGCAGAGCGCGGTCGGCCACGCGCTCGGCATCGAGCCGCGTCCGCCGGAGAAAACCCTGATCGCATTGGCCGAATCATGGAGCCCGTGGCGAGGTGTCGCATCGCGGCTTTTCTGGTCCTATTATCGCGAAACCAGAGGGCGGGACGCCGCGCCGCCGGCTTGATCCACGAAAAATCATAAAAATCATGCATTTTTGGCGCTTCAGCGACGCGACAATCCGCTTCACATCCCTGTCATGTCGGGCTTACAGTATCTGCGCCGTTCGGGTCTAGAACCAAGGAGGTGAACACGTGACGGTTGCCGTATCTCCGGATGGGCTTCCAGCACTGGTGCTGAATGCGGATTACCGTCCGCTCAGCTATTACCCCTTGTCGCTCTGGTCGTGGCAGGATGCCATCAAGGCGGTGTTCCTCGACCGGGTGAACATCGTCGCCGAATACGAGCACGCCGTCTCCTCGCCGACCTTCTCGATGAAGCTGCCGAGCGTGGTCAGCCTGAAGGCCTATGTGAAGCCGTCCAGGCACCCGGCCTTCACCCGCTTCAATGTCTTCCTGCGCGATCGCTTCCAGTGCCAGTATTGCGGCACGCCGGAGGATCTGACCTTCGATCACGTCATCCCCCGCCATCGCGGCGGCGCGACGACATGGGAGAATGTCGTTGCCGCCTGCTCGCCCTGCAATCTGAGGAAGGGCGGCATGATGCCGGCGCATGCCAAGATGTGGCCGCTGCAGAAGCCTTTCCAGCCGACGGTGCACGATCTGCACAACAATGGCCGCCTGTTCCCGCCCAACCATCTGCATGAGAGCTGGATGGATTATCTGTACTGGGATGTCGAACTCGAACCCTGAGATCGTTCGAGAATTCGGGAGGCTGGCCGTCTGGAGCAATTGTCTGCGCTTCCGATGCTCACATGCCTACCAGACCTGACACTTTCCGATATCGGGCCAGCTCGGTCGCGCTCACTTATCAGCGTTTTCGCGTTTAAGGACCGGCTTCCCCCACTCCGTCTCGGCTTCGCCGAGCCACCTCTCCCCCCTCCGGAGGGAGAGGAAGGGAGCCTCTCTCGGAGGAGCGCTGGCTACAACAGGTTCGCGCCCTTCCTCTACCCCGTCGATCGGGGGAGAGGTGGCTCGGCGAAGCCGAGACGGAGTGGGGGTCGACCTGGCTCGGACGTCGAAGCCGCGCCACCCGAGTCAGCCCGACGAATTTTTGCGCGAACCCTGCGTCGCGCTGCTCAATCAGTCGCGGGTGAGGGCGCCGCGGAAGGCTATGGCGGCGAGGATCAGGCTGGCGATGGCGTTCCAGCCGGCCAGCGACAGGCCAAGGATGCGCAAGGCGGCTTTGTCGCAGGACGGCGGCACGAATTTGTCGAGCGCGTCGAGCACGCCCTTGCCGCCGGTGTCGACCGGCCCGGCGCCTGCGGTACAATCGGTCGGGCCGGCCCACCACTGCCATTCGACGCCGGAGTGGTAGACGCCGAGATAGAGGCCGTAGAGCATCAGGATGCCGCCGACGGCCAGCAGGCCGCGCGTCAGCCAGCTGGGTGCGTGCAGCATCGATGCAATCACCGCCAGCACCATCAGCGGCACGCCGATATAATAGGGCGTGCGCTGTTCGAGGCAGAGGTGGCAGGGGATGTAGCCGCCGAGATACTGGAAGGCGAGCGCCGAGCCGACGGTGGCGGCCATGGCGACGGCGAGGAACAAGGCGGTTAGCGTCCGCTGGCGTCCGGTGTCGGCATTCATGGTCGCTGTCATTTCAATCGGTCCGTCCGGCTCGCAATGGTTCTGTTCAGAACGCGTATTTGACCAGGATATAGAGCAAAATCAGGGCAGCCGCGCCGGCGCCGGCGATGAGGCCGAGGCGCTTTTCGATGAATTCGCGGATCGGTTCGCCATAATGGCGCAGCAGCCAGGCGAGCAGCAGGAAACGGCCACCGCGGGCCACGATCGCCAGCACCACGAACAACAGCAAATTGACGCCGATGACGCCGGACAGGATCGTCACCACCTTGATCGGCGGCAGGTGGGCAGCGCCCGACGTGATCAGCATCAGGACGATGAAGCCGACGCCTGCCCCCGCGCGCAGCGCTTCGAACTCGTCGTACTTGCCGTAGAATTCGAGGATCGGCCTCGCCACGGCGTCATAGGCGTAGTGGCCGATGAACCAGCCGGCGATGCCGCCCAGCACCGAGGCGACGGTGGCGATCAGCGCATAGCGGTAGGCGCGATCCGGCCGCGACAGCGCCATCGGCAGATAGAGCACGTCGGCCGGCACCAGGAACACCGAGCTCTCGACGAAAGCGATGAAGGCCAGCCACCATTCGGCGGATTTGCGGGCCGCCAGCGACAAGGTCCAGTCGTAAAGTCCGCGAAGCATCGGCACTCCTAATGCGTGTCGTTCCATTGCGCAGGCAGGTTGGGGTGTAACGGCATGCACACAACAAAGACCCAGAGCACGCCATCCGTCCCCGCAGACGTGCCGCGCTTTGATGCGCCGCCTGTCTAGAAAGATTTTCCGCGCTGCACAATGGCAGCCCCGTCACGAAATCGAAAGGCGCAGTTTGGTCGCATCTTGAGAGCGCCGGAGAATTGGCCAGTTGACGAACAGGCCTCCAACCGTATAGTCCCGCGCCATCCAGGCCGCCCGGCCTGAGCCCCTATGGCGGAATTGGTAGACGCGCTCGACTCAAAATCGAGTTCCGCAAGGAGTGCTGGTTCGATTCCGGCTAGGGGCACCACCCTTCACTCTTCGGGCTTCGGGTGGGACAATTTAGCCTGTGTTTGTTTTGGGATCCGCTTGTGCGCGGCAGCGCCGGCGTTGCGTTTCCGGTTGGCCTTTTTCGTGTAGCGTGGTCTGCTGTTTCCCCATTGCTAACGCGTGCCGGCACTGGTTCGTCTGCAGGTGCCGCTTCAGCCTGATCGGCGCTTTTCGCTCAACAGAACTCGCAGATGCGGTAACGCTGCATGCGCCACCGCCTTGGGTGGTTGTGTGAACATGCAAGGCGGTTCCGCAGCGCCTAGAAGGCAGGTCTTTTGCCAATCCAATGTAAGGGACCAACAACCGCCGCAGACACGGGGGGCAATATTGATATTGTTCGGGTAGGCGTAATAGCCGATCGGCGTTGGACCGAAAACGACACAACACGGCGTCCCTACACAGCTTGCGATATGAACAAGCCCCCCCTCCATGTCGAAATGCATGGACGAGTTCGCAAGAACGGAGGTGATTTGCGGCTGTGTTGTCTTGGAAGAAAGGTTGTAGTCGGCCGAACTGAGGGTGCCTCCTACCACGCCGACTTGGACAACCGGAAGATCCGGCAACTGCGCCTTCACCTCCTTCACAACATCATCCAAGAACGGATAATCTCGCGTAGCTCGAGGGCGACCTGACTCCTCGTTGAAGGAATTATGGACGGTAATGTAGGGTTTATGGTCCAGACCCAAGCTTTGAACCAAGGACGCATCCTCAGGTAGCGGATATTGATGGCCGCCAAAGGGCACACCGCTGACATGGTTCAGAAAGGTGTCTCGCCTCACGTTCTGAAATTGGGCTACAAGTGCTGGATGAAAGTCCAAATGAGGATGCGCATCGATCGCATGCGAAAACATCTTCCGATACGGTGCGATGCTTTGCAGCATTGCTAAAAGCTCCGGCCACCGTTCGGCAGCGGCAGAACTCATGTGCACAAGATCTACGGTATGTGTGATCTGCAGGACAAGAATATATCGACGCGTGACCCACGTAAATACGCGTCTCGGAGCTTCAATGAAAGTTACATCCGGTAGAGGCTCGTAGAGCCAGCCCATTCCGCCCGTTACGGAATAGACGTCGATTTTTGCGTGGCCAAAATGGCTCAGCAGATCGCGAATAAACCGGACGGCCACGATATGGTCGCCCATGCCGCCTGTTACACGAATAGCAATGCTGTCTCGTCGTTCTACATTGATCGCTAGATGAAGTGCTAACGCCGCATTCTTGAAGCCGTTGCGCGTCCTGCGTGACAAGCGCGTAAGGCCTCGATCTTGCCTACTCATGGCGATTCCTAAGCTTTGACGTTGAACATTCTTCCAAGCGGTATCTACGCCGCCGCCGCTCCAGATGCTATCCAAGGGCATGGAGCGCTCGGCGACGCAATGGGTCGAGACGGGACTGATGGCGAGGAGACCTGCGGCAGCCATTTCATTTTTCATGGCTCGGAATCCTCGCTCTGGCAGGGATCAAGACGCTTGCTGAGGGCATCCACAGACAGGACACCGTTGGAATGCACTCGACGTTTCGACGGCCTCGAGTTCGGTGTGCCAGAAGGGCGGCGGCGTCATGCCGATCACCAACACGTCCGTCGGCTCGACGTGGTCACCTGCGTACCGATATGCCTCAGCAGGCGGTCAAGACGCTTTGCGCGTCGCGGTGGGATCGCCGTCATTGGCCGCGCCAAGCGCGCCAGATGCCAGCAATTCGTCGAATGTCCGTTCGAGATCGGCATTGTCACCCGCTGCCGGTCCGCTGGGCCGATCCTGGCGTGTCAGCGTTTCCAGCCTGTGGTGAAGCTGGCGGTTCTCATCGCGGCAACGGGCATGCGCGAGTTCGTCGGTCATGCCGCGCAAGCGGAGATCGGCGAGTTGAACCTTCACCGCGCCATAGTCTCGGCGCGCCGCGTCGCGCTCCTGGCGCAACGTCGCAATCTCGGCTTCCGAGGTTTGGCGCCGATGCTCGGCCACGTCCTCGGCGCGCTTTCCGACACTCGGCGTCGCGCGGACCACGCTTTGATCGGCGGCGCTGCGCTGGAGCGAGCGCAACCTCTTTTCAAGTTCGACGGCCCGTAACTGCGCGGCGGCGGCGCAATCGCCGAGAACGCCGCGCTGATGCTCGACCGTGGACAGCCGCACCTGCAGGTCCTGCTGCACCAGCATCTGCGCAGACAGTTTGCCGGTCAGTCTTTCGTTGTGGAGCTGGTAATCCGCGACCTTGGAACGAAGCAGCATGGCGGCCTGTTGCAAGCTGGCGAGCCGCGATGCGACGTCTTCACGCGCCTGCTCGGCGGCTTGCCTAGCGATGGTCTCGTCGCGGAGTTGCCCCGACATGCGCGCCAGGTTCCGTCCCAGGCGCTCGACCTCGACATTCGCCTCGAGGAACCGTGTTGCGCGCTGGCCGGCATGCCTGTCCGCCTGCGCAATGGTCTGCCGTGCCCTGTTGAGTTGGACCTCCAGGTCGGCGATGGTCTTGCTCGCGATCGATAGCTCGCGCGATTTTCGCCCAAGCTCTTTCGAGGTGCGATCCTGCAAGCGCTGCAGCTTCGCCACCTCTTCCTGCAATTCCCATTTGTCGGTATCGGGAGCGTCGGCATCGTGCGTTTGCGCATCAAGCCTGCCCACATCGTGGTCAACCAACGACCACGCCAAGTCGTCAACGGCACGTGGATCCAGCCTATCGTTGGACAAGGGCGAGGAGCCGCGCATGGCGCGGGCCTGGCTCGAGCCCGTCCGGGTCGAAGTCGAGCCGAGGGAGGCGGCCAGCGTGTCTGACTGGGCCAATCCGGTCACAGGCTCCTCTTCGAAGAGAGGCAAAGCTTGATGCGTTGCGGCTCGAATGCTTCGAATCAGTTCTTCGAAGTCTTCGTCGGCCCTTCGGACAACGGCGCTGTCCTCCGCACTGATGTGCCGGGCGCCGTTGGCCTCATGATTCAGCGACATTTCTCTCTCATCGCTACCGAATCACTAGATTATCGTGAATTAAGAACAAGAATGCGAGTAGGTCTTATCGGTTTTCACTGGAAATTTCTGCGAGAAATCTCGTTTTTTTATAAGCAGAGATCAATATTCGCGTTTGCCTGCTGGCAACCGAAGTAAATTCCCGGTCACCCACCCGTCAAATATTGCAGCGAAGATGTGCCATTCTCCAGAATCGCACCCTGCCTTTTCTCAGCGCCGCCCCAGCAAGCTCTTCATCCGGTTGCGCAGCAGGCGGGCCATGTTGCGGGTCTCGCGGTAGAGGTGCAGTTGCGAGGCGGCCTGGCGGGTGAGGCGGTCGGCGTCCGGCGCCAGGCCGATCACCAGCGTGCCCATCGGCTTGCGCTCGGCCCACAGCCGGCTCATCACCGGATGGTCGGGCACCGCGCAGGAATCGGTCATCATGATGTTGGGATCGTCGAGATGCTGCCTGGTCACCTCGATCATCAGCAGCGTGCCGGGCGAATAGCTGGCCAGCGTCTCGTCATAGGCCGTCTTCCAGGTATAGGCGACGCCGGCTTCGACGAAGACGATCAGGCAGGCGATGGTGCGGCCGTCGAGCGTCAGCGAATGGATGCGGCACATGTCCTGTTCGGCCAGCCGGTGCACGGCTTCGCGGGCGAAGGCGGCGCGGAAGCGGTCGATCGCCATGGCGGTGCGTTCGCGGCCTTTCCAGCCGGCCGCTTCCAGCGACAGGAAGCCTTCGATTGCATGGCGGATGTCTTCGGGGCCGCGCGCCACGACATGCTCAAGTTTGCCAAGGTCGCCAAGGCGCCGCTTCAGGCGGCGGAACTCGCGATAATGGTGCGAGCGCAGCGAGGCCTTCAGATAATCGTCTCCATCGAGCTTGCTCTCCAGCGCCGGGCGCTGGCTCTGGCCGGTGGTGACCAGCGTCAGGCCGCGCGCCTCGGCCACGGTGGCAAGCAGGCTCGCCACCGGGCCATCGAGCCGGACATCGGCCAGGACGAACACTTTCGGCAGTTTGAGGTGCGGGCGCGACAGCATCGAGAAGAAGTCCTCGACGACGCCGACCGGATCGTCGCGGTCGACCAGCGGCGTGCCGAGCGGACCGAACGGGCTCGACCATGTGCGCATGACCGGAACGCCGAGCGGCACCACCGGCCGTTCCACCGAGAACGGCACCAGAAGGCGCAGCCGGTTGCGGTATTCGTCGCCGTCGCGGATGACCGCCAGCCGTACCTCGCGATCCTCCAGCCGCGGCATGGCGGGTGCAAGGAAACGCGGGTTGAAGAACACGTTGGGCTCGACCGTGCGGGCGCAGAGATAATCCAGCTCCTCGACCAGGTCGAAACCTGCCGATGCCGGGTAGATGGCGAGCTTGCGCTCGGGCCGGTTGTTGGCGAGGATTTCGATATGGGCGGGGTCGGCGTCGCGGGTCAGCCCGGCAAGGCCCGACACCATGGCGCCGGCGGTGCCGCCGCTGGTTTCCTCAAGCAACGGGATGGCAGCCATCACGCGGCTCCTTTCGGGGCTAAGAAGATGAGCATGGCGATGCCGAGCTTGCGCCACACCGTGAAGGAGAGCGCGCCGGCTTCGAAGATCATGGCAAAGGCGGTGGCCATTGCCGCGCCCCACAGGCCGAACAGCGGGATCAGCACCACATTGAGGGCGATGTTGAAGGCCAGCGTCATGGCATAGACGGCAGCACAGATGTTCTGGTTGCCGCTCATCGTCAGCAGGCTTTCGCAGGGGCCGACGGCGGCCCGCGCCACGACGCCGAAGACAAGCAGGAACAGCAACGGATAGCCGCTGCTGAATTCAGGCCCGAACAGCACCAGCATCGGCTCGCCGAGCGCCAGCACCAGCAGCGCCATCAAGAGCGATGGCCAGAACGTCCACGACACCGTCTCGCGGGCAAAGGCGGCGAGCCTTTGTGGGTCGCCATGGGTGAACTGCGCATAGCGCTGGGCAACGCCGGCCTTGACGGCGAAATAGACGAAATGCACCAGCGCCAGCGTCTTCACCGTGGCGAAGTAGACGGCGACGTCGTTGGGATCCATATAGGCGCCGACCATCAGCACGTCGGCATTGGTCAGCAGGAAGAAGAAGCTCTCGACCAGGAAGATCGGCAGCGAGACGATGAACCACTGCGCGAAATGCACCTTCCTCGGCCCCGCCGGGATCTGCCGTTCCATGCGCTGGGTGACACCGACGAGTTGTCCCAGCGTTGTGGCATAGGTGGCAGCGATCGAGGCGAAGATCGCCGTTTTTGCGTCAGGGGCATAGCCCGCCAGCAGCATCAGCGCCATGAACAGCAGGATCAGCACGGGCCGCACCAGATAGGTCGGCGACAGTGCAAACAGCGCCCAGCTGTTGGCGCGTGCCAGGCCGGACAAAAGGTCGGACATGGCGATCATCGGCAGGCAGATGATGCCGAGGATGAACGGGACCACATAGTAACTTTCGATCCAGGGTGCTGCCAGCCAGACGCCGAGCGCGCCGAGCCCGGCAATCAGCGTGGAGGCGATCAGCACGAACAGACGGCTGGCCAGCACGATGCCGCGCAGCTCATCCATCAAGCCGCGCTCGCGATATTCGGGAATGTAGCGGATGACGGAGGTGTGGAAGCCCAGGCAGGCGAGGTTTCCGACGATGACCATCGTTACCCAGACGAGGACGAAGATGCCGTACTCGAACGAGCCCATCCAGCGCGCCATCAGCACCTGGCTGACGAAGGCGATGACGGCGCTGACGATGCGGATGGAGAAGGCGATGACCGACATGCGGCCGGCCTCGCCGCGCTCGTCGGCGGTGAACAGCACGGCATCGATGCGGCCAAGCAACGGCCCCATGCGCAGCGCCCAACGCTGCGGCAAGAACCGCCCGGCAGTCGTGGCCGCGGAAAAGCGCACCCCGATTTCTCTCCGTTTTCCGCTTCTTTTCAGGGTTCTGTGTAGCGGAGACACATTAAGAAAACGTGGGTGGGGAGCCCCCTTCGCCCCGTCACTATACGGGGAGAAGGTGCCGGCAGGCGGATGAGGGGCGGCGCTGGCGGTGGGAGATCGGGCTGTGCGCGACAAGACGCGCTATGCGCGACTTCGCGCGGGCAAATGGTGGGTCGAGCCGACAAGGGCGTGTTTGCGGTCGCCGGCGAAGCGGCCTTCGCCGGATTTTAGCGGCCCGCAAACGCCGGCGCCGCCCCTCATCCGGCCCTGCGGGCCACCTTCTCCCCGTGAACGGGGAGAAGGGAAGGAAGAAGCGCCCTTACGCGAACGCCCCGTGGCAGTGCTTGTACTTCTTCCCCGAACCGCAGGGGCAGGCTTCGTTGCGGCCGACTTTGCCCCAGGTGGCCTGGTTGTTGGGGTCGCGGTCTTCGGGGGCGACGATGGCGGTTGTCTCCGGGCGGACCAGGAGGGCGGTCTCGCCGCCTTCGAAGTCGTTCTCGCCGGTGGTGCCGTCGATATGGGTGCCGAACATATCGGGGGCTTCCGGAGGCGGCGCTTCGGCGGCCTGGCGGACCAGTTCGACGCGCATCAGCTGCGCGGTGACGGCCTGGCGCAGATTGCCCAGCATGGCCTGGAACAGCTCGAACGCTTCGCCCTTGTACTCCTGCAGCGGATCGCGCTGGGCGTAGCCGCGGAAGCCGACGACCGAACGCAGATGGTCGAGATTGACGATGTGCTCGCGCCACAGATGGTCGAGCGTCTGCAGCACAACCGAGCGCTCGACATAGTTCATCACCTCGGGGCCAAAACGCTCGGCGCGCTCCTTGGCGGCGGCTTCGGCGGCCTGCCCGATGCGCTCGCGGATGTCGTCCTCGGCGATGCCCTCTTCCTTGGCCCAGTCCTCGACCGGCAGGTCGAGGTTCAGGAACTCGGCGATCTCGGCCTTCAGCCCGGCAACGTTCCACTGCTCGGCATAGGCGTTTTCGGGAATGGCCTTGGCGACGATCTCGTCGATGACGCCTTCGCGCATTTCGGCGATCGTTTCGGAGAGGCCCTCGCCGTCCATCAGCTCGATGCGCTGCTCGAACACCACCTTGCGCTGGTCGTTGGAGACGTCGTCATATTTCAGAAGGTTCTTGCGGATGTCGAAGTTGCGCGCCTCGACCTTCTTCTGCGCTTTTTCCAGCGCCTTGTTGATCCACGGATGGATGATCGCCTCGTCTTCCTTGAGGCCGAGCTTCTGCAGCATGCCGTCCATGCGCTCGGAGCCGAAGATGCGCATCAGATCGTCCTGCAGCGACAGGAAGAATTTCGAGCGGCCGGGGTCGCCCTGACGGCCGGAACGGCCGCGCAACTGGTTGTCGATGCGGCGCGATTCGTGGCGTTCGGTGGCCAGCACGTAGAGGCCGCCGGCGGCCAGCGCCTTTTCCTTCAGCCGCTCGATGTCGGCAATAATTTCCTTTTCCCGCGCCTCGCGCTCGGGTCCGGTCGGCATGTCGCCGAGTTCATCCTCGATGCGCATCTCGGCATTGCCGCCGAGCTTGATGTCGGTGCCGCGGCCGGCCATGTTGGTGGCGATGGTGATGGCGCCGGGCTTGCCGGCCTGGGCGACGATCGCCGCCTCGCGCTCGTGATGGCGGGCGTTCAGCACTTCAAAATCGGTAAAACCTTCCTTGCGCAGGCGCTCGGCCAGCTGCTCGGACTTTTCGATGGAAGTGGTGCCGACCAGCGTCGGCTGGCCCTTGGCGCTGGCTTCGCGGATCTCCCTGACGATCGCCTTGTATTTCTCCTCGACCGTCCGGTAGACCTCGTCGTCCTCGTCGATGCGCACGACGGGCAGATTGGTCGGAATCTCGGTGACTTCGAGGCCGTAGATGTTGCCGAATTCCTCGGCCTCGGTCAGCGCCGTGCCGGTCATGCCGGACAGCTTCTTGTAGAGGCGGAAATAGTTCTGGAAGGTGACGGAGGCCAGCGTCTGGTTCTCCGGCTGGATCGCCACATGCTCCTTGGCTTCGAGCGCCTGGTGCAGGCCTTCCGAATAGCGGCGGCCCGGCATCATGCGGCCGGTGAACTCGTCGATGATGACGATCTCGCCATTGCGGACGATGTAGTCCTTGTCCTTCTGGAACAGCCGGTGCGCCTTCAGCGCATTGTTGACGTGGTGGACTATGGCGACGTTCTCGACGTCGTAGAGCGACTCGCCCTTGAGCAGGCCGGCGTCGCGCAAAAGGTTCTCGAGCTTCTCGGTGCCTTCCTCGGTGAAGATCGAGGTCTTCTGCTTCTCGTCGATCTCATAATCCTGCGGCTGCAGCTGGATGATGAAGGTGTCGATGGTGTTGTACATTTCCGAACGGTCCTCGAGCGGACCGGAAATGATCAGCGGCGTGCGCGCCTCGTCGACCAGGATGGAATCGACTTCGTCGACGATCGCGTAATTGTGACCGCGCTGCACCATCTGGGCGCGCTCGTATTTCATGTTGTCGCGCAGATAGTCGAAGCCGAGCTCGTTGTTGGTGGCGTAGGTGACATCGGCGGCGTAGGCGGCGCTGCGCTCCTCGTCGGAAAGGCCGTGGACGATGACGCCGACCGAGAGGCCGAGGAACTTGTAGACGCGGCCCATCCATTCGGAGTCGCGGGTGGCCAGATAGTCGTTGACGGTGACGACGTGGACGCCCTTGCCGGCGAGCGCGTTGAGGTAGACCGGCAGCGTCGCGACCAGGGTCTTGCCCTCGCCGGTGCGCATCTCGGCAATGCCGCCATTGTGCAGCACCATGCCGCCGATCAGCTGGACATCGAAGGGGCGCATGCCGAGCACGCGGCGCGCCGCCTCGCGGGCGGTGGCGAAGGCCGGCACCAACATGTCGTCGAGCGTGGCGCCATTGGCGATGTCCTGGCGGAATTTCGCGGTGCGGCCGACCAACTCCTCGTCGGAAAGCGCCCGCATCTCGTTTTCCATGGCGTTGATCGCCTCGACACGAGGCCGGGTCGATTTGACCCGACGGTCATTGGAGGAACCGAAAACCTTACGGGCGAGACCGCCGAGACTGACCATCCAATGGTCCTTTCGATAGAATTCTCAATCTTGAGATGAGCGCCGGCCGGCCCCATCAATTCCACGTGAACACTGGCAAACACATTAGTGAACACTGGCAAACACAAAAAGCGCCCGGAAAACGGTTCTGGACGCAAAGTCGTTGGACAGATAAGAGGGGGCTCAACTGATGTCAACGCCGCGCTGGCCCTGCTGGCTGCGCCAAATTCCGCCACAATCTGGCCGATCTGGAAGCCACCCCTCTTTCAATCCCCACCGGAGTTACCCCATGTCCTTGTTGTTCCGCCGCGCGTCGCTCGCCAGCCTTGGCTTGGCCGTCGGCCTGTCGGCCCTTTCGCTCTCGCCGCTGATGGCGCAGCAAACCGCTCCCGCTCCGGCGGATGCAGCAGCGCCAGCCGCGGCACCGGTCGATCCGAATAAGGTTATCGCCACGGTCAACGGCCAGCCCCTGACCGAAGCAGATCTGGTGCTTGCCGAAGGGGAATTGTCGCAGCAGTTCGCGCAATTGCCGCCCGAGCAGCGCCGTGCCGCCGCCCTTTCGGCTGCCATCGAGATCCGCGTCATGGCCGCCGAGGCGGTCACCACAGGGCTCGACAAGGATCCCGACTTCCAGCGCCGCATGGCTTTCCTGCAGCAGCGCGCGCTGCATGGCGAGATGGTCGAGAAGGGCGTCGTCGACAAGGTCACCGACGCCGAGGTCCGCGCCCGTTACGACCAGGAAATCGCCAACACGCCGCCCACCAATGAGCTGCATGCCCGTCACATCCTCGTGAAGACCAAGGAAGAGGCCGAGGCCATCATCAAGCAGCTCGATGGCGGCGCCGACTTCCAGAAGCTCGCCAACGAGCACACCAGCGATCCCTCGGGCAAGACCAGCGGCGGCGATCTCGGCTGGTTCGGACCTGGCCAGATGGTGCCGGAGTTCGACAAGGCGGCCTCCGCGCTCGAGGTCGGCAAATACACCGAGCAGCCGGTGCAAACGCAGTTCGGCTGGCATGTCATCAAGCTCGAGGACAAGCGCACCAAGCAGCCGCCGGCCTTCGACGACGTCAAGGACCAGGCCAAGCAGGCGGTCATCCGCGACAAGTATTTCGCACTGGTCAAGTCGCTGCGCGCCGGCGCCAAGATCGAGATCCCCGACGCGAACCTGAAGAAGACGGTCGATACGCTGGAAAGCGCCAAGTAAGACTGATAGCTCCTTGAAAAAGGGCGCGGCAGCCAGGGGTTGCCGCGCCCTTTTTCGCTGCCATCTTTACGGGGCGGGCGCCGCTATGCCTCGCATCAGGTAGTTGACCGCCTTGCCGATGGTCGCTTCATCCTCGTCGAGCCGGTTGGTCAACAGATGTCTCCAGGCGAAGGAGGCGATCAGGTCTGCGACAACAGCTGAATCGATGTCGGCCGGGATTTCGCCCTTTGCCTTGGCGCGTTCGATGATCTGGCCGGTATGGGACCGTCGGCCCAGCGAGTAGTCGGCAAGGGCTGCGGCAGCGGTCTCGTCGGACTGGGCCTCGGCGATCAGCGACCGGAACACGCTTCCCGACGATGTCTCGCGCCAGTGGGCGAACAGGTTTTTGAGGAAGCCGACGAGATCCTCCTCCAGCCGCCCGGTATCGGGAACATCGACGCGCTTCTGGCGCTGGTAGACCTCGAGCAGCAACGCCGCCTTGCTCGGCCACCAGCGATAGATGGTGGGTTTGCCGGCGCGGGCCCGCCGCGCCACGGCTTCGATGGAAAAACCGGCATAACCGGCTTCGACCAGCACGGCCTCGGCGGCTTGGAGAATGGCATCGGCGCTGTCGGGGTTGCGCCGCGCACCGATCGATCTGCGCGCCGGATCGGCGTCCTCGGCCATCTCTGTCTCCTCGCCAACACTATCGCCGGCAATATAGGCGACCCGACGCTCAAACGAAACGGCGCGTTTTCAAGCTTCAGGAACGGATGGTAGCGGCAGGGGTTAAGTTTATTCTCTGGAAGTCTACCGGCGTGTCGGTTGGCGAAGCTCCAAAGGCAAAAACCCGCCGGGCGGCGGGTCACTGGCGCAAATCAGCACCATAGGCAAAAATGTAGCATAGCTGCCCTCACCGAGTCAAGAAAAAATTCCTATCGCTATGAGACGCTGCCGGCTTAAATTGCCCGGCTGGCCGTGGGATCACGCCTACTGCATCGCCTGCGATGTCTCGGATTCGATACGCCAGCCGCCGCCGGCCTTGACCAGCCCAAGCGTGACGCGCGCCTTGCCGGTCAGGCGTGCCGCCGACGTGTCCTTTGGAAGATAGTCGTAGCGCATCGCAAAGACTGCCTCGGCGCGATCTTCGCCCTGCGGAGCGACTTCCAGGCTGCCGGCCTCCATGCTTAGCGACCAGGAGGCCCACTGCGCGAACCAGTCGGCCTTGACCTTGACGATGGCGTCGGCGTCGTAGCGGGTTCCGAAGATGATGGCGGATGGGCCGTAGAGCCGTTTGACGGTCTCGCTCATCGCCCTGGTGTCCGGCGTCAGATAGTCCTGGCGCAGGAATTTCTCGATCGATCCCTTGTCGTCGCCGACAGAGCGTTCAAGTGCGGCGACTTCCGTCGAAGGCGCCGGCGCCGCGGCCGGCCTTTGTGGCTCTGCGGGTTGTCCGTCCGAGACGAATTCGAAGCGTTCGAGCAGCGATCCCTGCTCCCAGGGGCGCTGGGTTTCGCGGGTTTGCGAAACCACGTCACGGCGCACCGCGATCATCATGTCGTTGATGCTCTGGCCGGGCTCGGCGATGTGGCGCAGCAGGGCGGCGGCGAAGGGCGAGTTGCGTCCGCTGCCGTCCATGGCGACAGCGCCAGGTGCCGTCGAGAAGGCGATGAACGAGCCGCGCGTCGAATCGAATTGCGCCAGCCCGGCCAGCGCCTTCGCCGAGCGCGTGGTGGCGGTGCGGCTGAGACTGCGGGCAAATGGATTGTTGCGGCAGGCATCGAGAAACACCAGGCTGACCTTGGTCTGCTGTTCCATGATGTCGAGGACTTCGTCGATCGGCACGGCCTCGAGCTGCAGCTTGACCGGTACGTCCAGCCTGGCGTCGACCGGCACGATGTAGTTGCGCCCGTCGACCTGCAGGCCGTGGCCGGCATAGTAGAAAAGCCCGACGCCGGCGCCTTCGAGCGCATCGGAGAACTCACCGATGCTGCGCTCGAGTTCGCGCTTGCCGAGATCATTGCCTTCGATGACATCGAAGCCGATGGAGCGCAGCTTGTCGGCGATGTCGAGGGCGTCGTTCACAGGATTGGCCAGCGTGCCGGCTTCGGCGTAAGTGCCGTTGCCGATGACAAGCGCTACCCGCCGTTGCGGCTGCGCATCCGCGCTCAGCAGCAAAAGTCCCAGAAATGCCCATACAAGGATCGCAAGCCTGCCCATGGGGCAGATCATAACGCCATCGGTCCCGGCGACGCCATCGGATTTGAAATGCAGGCCTAACCTAACCACGAGCGGGTTCGAGCTCCCGGGCAAGAGCGACGAAAACGCCCTTGCGCCCGCGCGGTCTATCGGGCAAACCGGCCTTCCCCTGCGATTTTTCCCGCCCGAGGCCTCCATGTCCACGACGATTTCGCCGCTCGCGCCGAAGAAATACCCCAAAATGCCGGAAATCGAAGGGGTGCGCATCGCCACCGCCGAGGCAGGGATAAAGTACAAGGGCCGCACCGATCTTTTGACCATGGTCTTCGATGAAGGCACCGCGATCGCCGGCGTGTTCACGAAATCGAAATGCCCTTCGGCGCCGGTCGATTTCTGCCGGCAGAATCTCGGCGCAGGCAAGGCCCGGGTGCTGGTCGTCAATTCCGGCAACGCCAACGCCTTCACCGGCAAGAGAGGCCGCGAGTCGACCGCGCTGACCGGCGAGGCAGCGGCGAAGGCGGCCGGCTGCACGGCAGCGGAGGTTTTCCTGGCCTCGACCGGCGTCATCGGCGAGCCGCTCGACACCAGCAAATTCAGCCATCTGCTGGCCGGGCTGGTCAGCAACGGCAAGCCCGGGCTGTGGACCGAGGCGGCAAAGGCGATCATGACCACGGATACCTATCCGAAACTGGCGACTGCGACCGTCAAGCTCGGCGACGCCGATGTCACCATCAACGGCATTTCCAAGGGCGCCGGCATGATCGCGCCCGACATGGCGACGATGCTCTCCTTCATCGCCACCGATGCGCCGATCGCCGCCCCTGTCCTGCAGGATCTGTTGTCGCGCGGCACGGCCAAGACCTTCAACGCGGTCACCGTCGACAGCGACACGTCGACCAGCGACACGCTGCTGATCTTCGCCACCGGCAAGGCCGCCAGCCGCGGCGCGCCGGAGATAACCGATCCCAGGGATGCCCGTCTCGGCGCGTTCCGCCGGGCGCTCGGCAAGGTGCTGAAATCGCTGGCGCTGCAAGTGGTGCGCGACGGCGAGGGCGCCCGCAAGCAGGTCGAAGTCACCGTCACCGGCGCCAAATCGGCGCGCTCGGCCAAGCGCATCGCGCTGTCGATCGCCAATTCGCCGCTGGTCAAGACGGCGGTCGCCGGCGAGGACGCCAATTGGGGCCGCGTCGTCATGGCCGTCGGCAAGGCCGGCGAACCCGCCGATCGCGACCGGCTGTCGATCTGGTTCGGCGACAACAGGCTGGCGCATGAAGGCGAGCGCGACCCCGGCTACTCCGAGGCCGCGACGTCGGCCTACATGAAGCGCGACGACATCCGCATCCGTGCCGATATCGGCATCGGTCGCGGCAAGGCGACGGTGTGGACCTGCGATCTCACCAAGGAATATGTCGCCATCAATGGCGATTATCGGAGCTGACGGTTTTGAGCTCCAGGCATCCGGCAAGCATGCTCGCGATCGTACGCCGCTACGAGGCGGCCGGCTTTCGCGCCTGGCCGGCAGCCGCCGTCCACTATGACGGCACCTGGGTGGTGCGGCTGACCGCCGGCCATCCGGCCAAGCGGCTGAACTCGGTCAATCCGCTCGATCCCGGCGATATCATGCACATGGCCGACCGTATCGGCCGGGCCAGCCGCCGTTTCGATGCCTATGGAAGGCCGCTGACGTTCCGCATGTCGCCGCTGTCGGGCCCAGATCTCGCCAGCCATCTCGACCGCGAGGGCTGGAGCCGGTTCGACGAGTCGCTGGTCATGCGGCTGCCGCTGGCCGGCGCGCAGCTCGACGCCGCCATGGACCAGATTCCGCTCAAGGACATCAGCCGCTTCATCGGCGCGTTGCTCAAGGTCAGCGGTTCGGATGTTTCGCTGCGGCCCGGCCTGTCGGAGATCCTCGGCGCCATCCAGCCCGAAGCCGGGCTGTTCGCGCTCGAAGATGGAGCCGAGGCGCTGGCGACGCTTATCTGCGTGCATGACGGCGATCTCGCCGGCCTGTTCGAGGTCGCCACCGACAAGTCGGCGCGCAACAGGGGCCATTGCCGCAACCTGATCCTGTCGGCGCTCAAATGGGCGCGGCTGCGGGGCGCGCGGGAAGCCTGGCTGCAGGTCGAGGCCAACAATGTGCCGGCGCTGGCGCTCTACCATTCGCTCGGCTTCGAGGAAGTCTATCGCTACCACTACCGCCGGCCGCCGGGTCATGAATGAGGTCGTGACCGCCGGCAAACGCCTGCTGCTGGTCGCCGCCTGCGCGCTGGTCGATGCCGACGGCCGGGTGCTTCTGGCGCAGCGGCCTCAGAGCAAGCAACTTGCCGGGTTGTGGGAATTTCCCGGCGGCAAGGTCGAGCCCGGCGAGACGCCCGAACAATGCATCATTCGCGAACTGCATGAGGAAATCGGCATCGAAACCGACATCCCGTGCCTGGCGCCGCTTACTTTCGCCAGTCATTCCTACGACGATTTCCACCTGCTGATGCCGCTGTTCGTCTGCCGCCGCTTTCGCGGCATAGCCCAGCCCAGGGAAGGGCAGACGCTGAAATGGGTGCGGCCGAAGCAGATGCGCGACTATCCGATGCCGCCGGCCGATGCGCCGCTGATCCCGTTCCTCATCGATCTTCTCTGAGGCTCGCGTTCGGTCGGTTCCTGGCCGAGGCGTGTATCAGCCAGCGTTAATGGAAGATTTATCTCGTCGTGAAAAATTGAGGCATGGCCGTTCGCGGCCGAGCCGTCGATTTGCCGGGGAGCGATAGCATGAGCCTAGACAGGGATTGGGATTCGATCCGGCCCGAGCGCGGCTTTCGCGCCGCCGATGCGGGCATGGGCATATTGCGCATCACGCTGCTGTTCGGTTCGGCCGCGGTGGCGCTGGCGCTGATTGTAACCCCTTTCCTCGACAGCCAGACACGCTCGCTGTCGGCCCGTGATGGTTTCGGCGGGCTTGACATGGCGGCGACAGGCTCGATCGGCCATCGCGAAACCTACACGCTGCGCCGCAGCGTGCTGCAGCCGCAGCCGAGCTCGGTCTGCATCATCAGGTCCAATGGCAGGAGCAGCGGCGACTGCTGACATGGTTAAGAGATTTCGGAAAGGCGGCGGTTTCATCGCCTGTTAAGCCTTTGCCGTTAACCTTTCTTAACAGGTCGGCTGTAGGGTCCCGGACAGAGGGGTTGAGGCCATGAAAGCAGTCCTGCTGGGTTTTTTGAACGACGAGACCGGCGCCACGGCCGTCGAATATGGCGTGATCATCGCCGTGCTGTCGCTGGCCATCATCGGCGGTATCGGTGAGGTCCGTGACGGGATCGTCTGGCTGTTCAGCGACAACAACAGCAAGCTTGCGAACGCTTTCGCACCCACTCCCTGATCCAACTTTTCCGCGCCTGCGGGCAGGATCATTGCCCGTCGGGCGCCTCCAGGATTGTTTTCAGCGAGACCTTGGCCGACCCTGGCTTCAGCGGTTTTTGCTGCGATGCGTCGGGCGCCCAGCCGGACATCCAGACAATCGAGAAACTTGCCCTGACACGGCCATCGGGGTCGGAAAACCGCTCGGCGTAGATTTCCGCCGCGCGGGCAAACAGCTTGCGCGAGCCCGGCCGCCGGCTGCGATCGGTGAGCGCATTGGTTTCGCCCATGGCCCGCAGATCCGCCATCAGGTTGAACAGGCTGGCATAGCGCACGGTCACCGTCTCGACGTCGGCGACCGGCAGAGCGAGACCGGCGCGCTGCAGCAGCGCACCGGCATCGCGCACGTCGGTGAACGGGGCGACACGCGGGCTGGCGCCGCCGTAAAGCTCGGTCTCGGCCGAAAGCAGGCTTTCGCGCAATTCGAAAAGCGTACCGGCGCCGGCAAAGGCGCCGAGGAAAAGCCCATCCGGCCGCAACGCACGGCGGATCTGGATCAGCATGCCGGGGATGTCGTTCATGGCCTGCAGCGACAGAAGCGACACCGCCAGATCGAGGCTTTCGGGTTCGAACGGCACGGTTTCGAGCGGTGCGATCAAGCCGGCGCCGCCACCGCTCAGGAAGGCCGTGTCCGCCTCGACGCGGACAATGTCGGCGACCTTGCTGCTTTCGGCGAGCGTTTCGGCCGCCGCCGGCGTCTGGCAAAACAGCACAGCCGCCTTGCCGAACCTGCGCTCGACGGCGCCCAGCCGGTCGGCAAGGTCCTCGGCCGTGCGGCGCATGAGAAAGTCCGCACCGTCGACCGGATGGGCAAGCGCGCGCCGCTTGTGCGCCAGCCACAGAGAGGTATCCATTATCGGCTGCAACGGGCAGATCCTTTGTTTGTCCACGCTCCGAGATCGTTGATATAGTGGCGTGCAGGAGCAACCACCTGGCCGATCCGATGCCCAAGATCAAGTCCATCGGAATAACGAACCTGGCCCGGTCGGTTGTCGGCTGGCCGGCGCGGATGCTGTTTCCGCCGGTCTGCGCCGGTTGCCGCCGGCATGTCTCGCAGCCAGGCGTGCTGTGCGGCGCCTGCTGGCCGAAGCTCAGGCTGCTGGAGCGGCCATGGTGCCCGGTCATGGGCACGCCGTTCACCCACCATATGGGCGAAGGCTTTCTGTCGGCCGAGGCGATTGCCGATCCGCCGCCTTTCGAGCGGGCGCGGGCGGCGGTCGCCTATTCCGGCGTTGCCCGACAGATGGTGCAGGGGCTGAAATACCAGGATCGCACCGATCTGGCACCATGGATGGCGCGCTGGATGGTTCGCGCCGGTGCCGATCTCATCGCCGACGCGGATGTGGTGGTGCCGGTGCCGCTGCACTGGCGGCGCTTTTTCAGGCGGCGCTTCAACCAATCTGCGGAACTGGCGAGGGCCGTCTCGACGCTCAGTGAATTGCCCTTCGCCCCCTCGGCGGTGCGGCGCGTGAAACTCACCCGCCAGCAGGTCGGGCTGGAGCGCGGGGAACGCGAGGAAAATGTGCGGGCCGCCTTTCGGGTACCCGCCGAGGCGGAAATCGAGATCGCCGGCCGCAGGGTGCTTTTGATCGACGATGTCTACACCACCGGCGCCACGGTGCGCTCCGCCACCAAGGCGCTGAAAAGGGGAGGTGCGGCCGCCGTCGACGTGCTGACCTTTGCCCGTGTGTTGCCGGGGGACTTCCGGGCGGACGAGTCCGCGACTATATAAGTCGGCAACGAACAGCGGAAATTCGTCATGGTCGATGTCACGATCTACACCCGCATGATGTGCGGCTATTGCACGGCAGCCAAGCGGCTGCTCGAGCGCAAGGGCATAGCCTTTACCGAGCACGATGCCTCCTTCTCGCCGGAACTGCGCCAGGAGATGATCTCCCGGGCGCATGGCCGCTCGACCTTTCCGCAGATTTTTATCGGCGATACGCATGTCGGTGGCTGTGACGATCTCCACGAGCTGGAGGCCGAAGGCCGGCTCGACAAACTGCTCGCTGACGGCGCGACGAATTAAGGGAATGACGATGGGTGTTTTCAAAGCCGCTGCGATCCAGATGCGTTCAGGCGAGAGCCCCGAGCGCAACGCCGTCGATCTCGAACGGCTGGTGCGTGAAGCAGCTGGCCAAGGTGCCGCCTACATCCAGACGCCGGAAATGACCGGCGCGCTGATCCGCGACAAGGAAGCTCGCGCCGCCTCCTTCACCTCCGAGGACAAGGATATCGTCGTTTCGACCGCGCGCAAGCTGGCCAAGGAACTCGGCGTCTTCCTGCATATCGGCTCGACAGCCATTTTACGCGCCGACGGCAAGCTCGCCAACCGGGCGCTGCTGTTCGGGCCGGACGGCGCCACGCTCGCGACATACGACAAGATCCACATGTTCGACGTCGATCTCGACAATGGCGAGAGCTGGCGCGAATCCGCCGCCTATGAGCCGGGCACCGAGGCCGTCGTCACCGAGATCGAGGGTGCAAAGCTCGGCTTCGCCGTTTGCTACGATCTGCGCTTTCCGCAACTCTTCCGCGCCGAGGCACTGGCCGGCGCCGACCTGCTTTCCGTACCTGCCGCCTTCACCCGGCAGACGGGTGAGGCGCACTGGCATGTGCTGCTCAGGGCCCGCGCCATCGAGAATGGCGCCTATGTCGTCGCCGCCGCGCAGGGCGGCTTGCATGAGGATGGCCGCGAGACCTACGGTCATTCGCTGATCGTCGATCCGTGGGGCCGTATCATCGCGGAAGCCGCGCATGACGAGCCGGCGGTGATCATCGCCGAGATCGACCCGGCGCAGTCGCTTGCCGCGCGCAAGAAGATCCCCAATCTCAGGAATGCGCGGGATTTCGCCGTCAATGCTGGCTTGGGCGAGGCGCCGCGGCTCAGGGGTGCAGCCTCTTGATCCGTTTTGCCCTGATCTGTGAGCACGAGCACGAATTCGAAGGCTGGTTCCGCAGCAACGACGATTTCGACACCCAGAAGAAGCGCGGCTTTGTCGATTGCCCCACCTGCGGTTCGCACAAGGTGCAGAAAGCGCTGATGGCGCCGGCTGTCTCCACGGCGCGCAAGCAGGAAACCATAGCGCTCGCCATGGGCGAGGCGCAGAAGCAGGCTCTGGCGCAGCTGAAGGCGATGGCCGAGAAGGTGCGCGAGAATGCCGACTATGTCGGCGACAAGTTCGCCGAGGAAGCGCGAAAGATCCATTTCGGCGAGAGCGACCCGCGCGGCATCTATGGCGAGGCGACGCTGGACGAGGCCAAGAGCCTGGCCGAGGATGGCGTCGAGTTCATGCCTATCCCGGTATTCCCGGACGATCGCAACTGACCGGCTAGCTGACGCTACCGATCAATTTCTCAAGCAGCCGAGAGAGCGTTTCGCGTTCCGCCTGCGTCAAGCCCGAGAGAACCGCGTGCTCGTTGGCCACGTGGGCGGTAACGGCCTCGTCGACCAGCGCCAAGCCCTTTTCGGTCAGCCTCACGACAATGCCGCGTCTATCGTTGGGATGAGGCCCACGCAGGATCAATCCGGACGTTTCGAGCCGGTCGAGCCGGTTGGTCATGGCGCCCGATGTGACCATCGTCGCTTCATAGAGAGCGGTCGGCGTCAGCGCATAGGGTGAGCCAGCGCGGCGCAGCGTCGCCAGCACGTCGAACTCGCCCGACTGCAATCCATAGCGGGCAAACAACGGCGCCAGGCGCTCGCGGGCGATCAGCGAGGAGGCCTCGTTCAGCCGTCCGAGCACGGCCATCGGCGAGACATCCAGATCGGGCCGCTCCCGCTTCCATTGCTCGATCGCTCTTGCTGCCCTGTCCAACTGTCTCACCATTATTTATCTTGACGTTAAGAATCTTGCCATTATCTTATCGTAACATGCAATGCCGGCCAAGAGCCGCCGCGCTACAGGATTCGGTCAATGAAACTTCTCTGGGATTCGGCGCTCGGCCTGCTGGTCGTCACCGGCGGCCTGCTCGGCCTGACGCTGCCCTTCGGCAAGCTCGCCACGGCTGCCGGCGTGCCGGCCATGGTCTGGGCCTTCGTCATCTCGCTCGGCGCCGGCGGGGTCTTGCTGTGCGTGCTCTTGGCTCGCGGCAAGCGGGTCCGGCTCACCGCGCACAAACTGCGCTATTTCTTCGTCACCGCCGCGGTGTCCTATGCTGTCCCCAACCTCCTGATGTTCTCGGCCATCCCGCATCTGGGCGCCGGCTACACCGGCATCATGTTCACCCTGTCGCCTGTCATCACACTGGTGTTCTCGATCCTGTTGCGTGTCCGGCGCCCCAACATGCTGGGCATTGTCGGCATCGCCGTCGGCTTCGTCGGCGCTGTCATGGTGGCGGTGACGCGCGGCGAGGCCGGCCAGCCGGCCGATTTGTTCTGGGTGGCGATGGGGTTGCTCATTCCGGTCAGCCTTGCCGTCGGCAACATCTACCGCACGGTCGACTGGCCGGACGGCACCGGCCCGATCGAGCTTGCCGTCGGCAGCCATCTGGCGTCAGCGGCGATGCTGCTTGCCGGCATTCTTCTCCTGTTCGGCGGCGAGGCTTTCGTGCCACTCGGCGGCGTGCCGCTGGTGGTGGTCGCGCAGGTCGCGTCGGCGTCGGCGATGTTTGCCTTCTTCTTCAGGCTGCAGGCGGTTGGCGGTCCGGTCTATCTCAGCCAGATCGGTTATGTGGCGGCCGCCGTCGGCCTGTTTGCCGGAACCATCTTCCTCGGCGAGCACTATCAGTTGCTGACCTGGGCAGGCGCGCTCATCATCACTGCCGGCGTGTTCATCACCACCAGGGCACAAAGCCAGAAGGGTCGAGTTCCTGCAGCCGGAGCCGCCTTGCCGATCCGTTAGGCCTGGCTCGCGTCAAAGATTTTCCTGAGAGCCGGCGGGGCAACATTTCGCCATGACATCCGTATTGCGCTGCGAAATGTCTTTCATCGCATGCGTCAAGAATGATCGACGTCCAGCCCTTTCGTCCCCATCCACCAGGCACTGGCTTGAAAACCAGCGGTTCGGCTGCAGTCGTCATCTCTTGCTGGCCGATGTCGAGCTTTATGACGGCGCGATCGTTTTCGGGCAGCGACATGAAGATGCGATTGCGTACCCGGAAGTCGGCCTTGCCGAAATGCGATTTCTCGGCCGCTTCGGGAAGCTCAAGCGCCAATTGTCGGGCTCTCACACTGTCCACGGTCCGACAAATCTCCAGATCAGCCTTCAGACCGAGCCTTTTTCCGCCAGGACCATGTAGTTGACGTCCATGTCCTTCGACCGCGCCCAGCGGTCGGCCAGCGGGTTGTAGGTGACGCCGGTGCGGTCGATGATGGTCAGGCCGGCGCCGCCAAGCGCCTTTTCGAGCTCTTCCGGGCGCACCAGCTTGCCGAACTGGTGGGTGCCGCGCGGCAGCCAGCGCAGCACATATTCGGCCCCGATGATGGCTAAGCCCAGCGCCTTCAGCGTGCGGTTGATGGTGGCCACGAACATGATGCCGCCGGGCCGCACCATCTCGCCGCATTTGGCGACGAACAGGTCGATGTCGGCGACATGCTCGACCACTTCCATGTTGAGGATGACGTCGAATTTCTCGCCGGCGTCGGCAAGGTCCTCGGCCGTCGTGGCGCGATAGTCGACGCTGACATTGCCCTCGGCGGCGTGCAGCTTGGCCACTTCGATGTTGGTTTCGGAGGCATCTGCGCCCACAACCTCGGCGCCAAGCCGCGCCATCGGCTCGCACAGAAGTCCGCCGCCGCAGCCGATGTCGAGGATGCGCAGGCCCTCGAAAGGCCTTGCAGCGCGCGGGTCACGGCCGAAGCGCGTCGCTATCTGGTCGCGGATATAGGCCAGCCGGACCGGATTGAATTTGTGCAGGGGACGGAATTTGCCGTTCGGGTTCCACCATTCGGCGGCAAGGGCGGAAAAGCGTTCCACTTCTCCGGCATCGATCGTCGATCGTCGGGGCTCTGGCATCGGTTGGTCTCCTCGACACTACAGCGCCGCGCGTCCTCTTGGACGCGCAAAGGACGCTGTAGCACTTTAAATTCTGCGTATGATCCTTTCCGAAATTGACTTCGATTTCGGGGTCATGCGCTAGGAAGTCGGGCGTGAGGCCGCGAATGTCAAGGCAGCATTTTCCTCGGCCTGCCAGGCAACAGGCTCTGTCAGGGCATGTCACCTGTCACGCGCCTGCATCGAAACACAATTGATCCGCCGGGCGAAAAGGAGACAGGATTTGAATTGGAGGAAACCATGATGAAACAGGAAACGGCTTCGATCCTTTGGCACCGCCTCGACGTGGAGGGTCACGACGCCTGCCTGTTGTCACAGACCAATGTCGGGCACAGTCTCGAGGGACAGGCCATCTTCATCCAGGACGGCAAGCCGTGCTGCCTTGGCTATGAGGTGATCTGCGAAGTCGGCTGGCGCACGCGTTCAGCGCGGATCGACGGCTTTCTCGGCACCCGCAAGCTGCATTATGCGATCGAACGCGATTCGGACGGCCAGTGGACGCTGAATGGCGAAGTCCAGCAGGGCGTCGACGGCCTTGTCGATGTCGATCTTGGCTTCACACCGGCATCGAACCTGCTGGCGATCCGCCGGTATGACCTCGGCATCGGCGAGGCGACGCCTGCTCCGGCCGCCTACCTGACTTTCCCTGAACTGAGCCTGGTGCGCCTCGATCAGACCTATCGGCGTCTCGACACGGTTCGCTACGCCTATGCCGCGCCGGTGTTCGGCTATGACGAGACCCTCAACATCTCGCCGCACGGCTTCGTTGTCGACTATCCTGGCCTGTGGAGAAGCGCGGCTGCGTCAGACTGAAGCGATTGTAATCAATCCGCTGCGCCCTGCGTCGTGCCGAGCACGTCACGCAGTTTCGCCGCCAGTTGCTCGATGGTGAAGGGCTTGGCGAGGAAATGCACGTCGTGGTCGAGCACGCCGTTGTGGACCACCGCGTTCCTGGTGAAGCCGGTGGTGAAGATCACCTTCAGCTGCGGCATGCGGGCAACGGCCTCTTCCGCCAGCTTGCGGCCGTTCATGACGGGCATGACGATGTCGGTGAACAGAAGGCCGACGTTCGGGCGCTCCGCCAGTTTCTGCAACGCTTCCTCGCCGCTCGCGGCATGAATGACGGTGTATCCGAGTTCGCGTATGGCCTCGGTGGTGGAGACCCTCACGCGGGCATCATCCTCGACGACAAGGATCGTTTCGGTGACCGGTGCGGCGGGGTTGTCGCCTCGCCCGGTGGGCACGGCCGGCTCATCGGCGCCGAAATACCGCGGCAAGTAGATCTTGATCGTCGTGCCTTCGCCGGGTTCGGAATAGATATTGACGTGGCCGCCCGACTGTTTGACGAAGCCGAACACCTGGCTCAATCCCAGGCCGGTGCCCTTATTGACCGGCTTGGTGGTGAAGAAGGGTTCAAAGGCCTTGGCGATGACATCGGGGGTCATGCCCGAACCGGTGTCGCTGACGGCGATCATCACATACTGGCCGGCCGCGACTTCGGCATGGGCGGCGGCGTAGCTCTCATCGAGATGGCTGTTGGCGGTCTCGATGGTCAGCTTGCCATCATCGCCCATGGCGTCGCGCGCGTTGACGGCCAGGTTGAGAACGGCGTTCTCGATCTGGCTCGGGTCGGCATGGGTTTTCCACAAGCCTCCCGCCAGCACCGTTTCGATGCGGATGGTTTCGCCGAGTGCCCGACGGATCAGGTCGGACATGCCGGTCAGCAGACGGTTGGCGTCGACGATCTGCGGCGCCAGCGGCTGCTGGCGCGAGAAGGCGAGCAGCCGGGCCGTCAGATTGGCGGCACGGGTCGCGGCATCGATCGCCGCATCGACGAATTGTGCGATGTCGTGCTCGCCGCGCGCCAGCTTGCGCTGGGCGAGGTTCATGGCGCTGATGATCACCGCCAGCATGTTGTTGAAGTCGTGGGCGATGCCGCCTGTAAGCTGGCCGACAGCCTCCATCTTGTGCATCTGGCGGATCTGGGATTCGGCCTTTTCGCGTGTCTCGATCTCCTTGCCGAGGGCGACGTTCTTGCGCACCAACTCATCCTGGGCAACGGCAACCTCACGGAAGCGGCGGCGCGATTCCCTGATCGCGTAGCCGGCAAGCAGGAAGATCGCCAGCAGCGCCGCCACCGAACCGATGCGTAACCAGGCCTCGACCTGGTCGGTATGCGCATCGCGCGCGGCGACGGCTGCGGCGCTGATGCGTCGGACCGTATCCATGCTGGTCCGGATTTCCTCCATGACGGCCTTGCCCTGGCCGCTGCGAACCAGATCCAGCGCATTCGTCGCATTGCCCTGGTCGTACAGGGCAATCGTCTCGGCCAGTTCAGCCTGCTTTTGCGAAAGCGCGTCCTTCATATGGCTGATCTGCTGGACGAGCTGGTCGTCAGGGGCAGTCAAGCTGTCGATGCGGGCAAGTTGCCCCGGAATGGCGCCGACAGCGCGCTGATAGGGATCGAGATAGGATTCCTCGCCGGTCAGCAGATAGCCGCGTTGGCCGCTCTCTGCATCTTGCGCCAGCGAAAGCAGTCCCGAAAGCAATTGCTGATATTCGATTGCCTCGCGCGCGGCGGCGCGGTTGGCCCGCTGTTCCTCGACCAGCATGGCACGGCTGCCGACAATCAGCGCCAGCACGGCAAAGCCGGCGACAAGCGGGAGCGATTGCCATCGCATGGCGCGTCGAAGACGAGCAATCATCATCTGTTATGCCGAACCAAAAGAATTCCCCGCAGGCAGCATTTCGTAGGCGGCGGCGGGGCGGAAGGCAATATGCCGGCTTCTGGAACCGGCAATCGGCCGCCAGCCTTGCGAAACCTTCATCATTTGGCTAAGGAGGCCGCGCATTCAGCGGCCGGCGTCAGCCGGCCTTCCGCTTTTCGGGATTCCGGCTTTTGGCCGGGTCCGGCTTCAGGCAAAGGCATTTCGCTCCCATGGCGCGCATCGTGATGAAATTCGGCGGAACCTCGGTCGCCGACATCGCCCGCATCCGCAACGTGGCGCGTCACGTCAAACGCGAGGTCGACGCCGGCCACGAGGTGGCGGTGGTCGTTTCGGCGATGGCTGGAAAAACCAATGAACTGGTCGGCTGGACGCGTGAGGCCTCGCCGATGCACGATGCACGCGAATATGACGCGGTCGTCGCTTCCGGCGAACAGGTCACGGCCGGCCTTCTGGCCATCACCTTGCAGAATATGGGCGTGCATGCACGTTCCTGGCAGGGCTGGCAGATCCCGATCAAGACCGACAATGCGCATGGCGCGGCGCGCATCCTCGACATCGACGGCGCGTTCCTGATCAAGCGCTTCGGCGAGGGCCAGGTGGCGGTGATCGCCGGGTTCCAGGGCATCGGCCCGGACAATCGCATCGCCACGCTCGGCCGCGGCGGCTCCGACACCAGTGCTGTCGCCATCGCCGCGGCGGTCAAGGCCGATCGCTGCGACATCTATACCGACGTCGACGGTGTCTACACCACCGATCCGCGCATCGAGCCCAAGGCGCGGCGGCTGGCCAAGATCTCGTTCGAGGAAATGCTTGAAATGGCCTCGCTCGGCGCCAAGGTTCTGCAGGTGCGTTCGGTCGAGCTTGCCATGGTGCACAGGGTGCGTACCTTCGTGCGGTCGTCCTTCGACGATCCCGACGCGCCCGGAATGGGGGATTTGCTCAATCCGCCCGGAACGCTCATTTGCGACGAGGAAGAGATCGTGGAACAGCAGGTCGTCACCGGAATTGCCTACGCCAAGGATGAAGCGCAGATTTCGCTGCGCCGGGTCGGCGACCGGCCGGGCGTTGCCGCCGGCATCTTCGGGCCGCTGGCCGAGGCCAACATCAATGTAGACATGATCGTCCAGAACATTTCCGAGGACGGCAAGTTCACCGACATGACCTTCACCGTGCCGTCGGGCGATGTCGACAAGGCGCTGGCCGTGCTTGAACGGCTAAAAGCCGAGATCGGCTACGACGTCGTGCAGTCGGAAGCCGGCATGTCGAAGGTTTCGGTCATCGGCATCGGCATGAGGAGCCATGCCGGCGTCGCCGCCACCGCTTTCAAGGCGCTGGCCGACAAATCGATCAACATCCGGGCCATCACGACCTCCGAGATCAAGATTTCGATCCTGATCGACGGTCCATATACGGAACTTGCGGTTCGTACTTTGCATTCCGTCTACGGTCTGGATAAGCAGTAGCGAGAACGATTTGAGTTGTTGCGTGTGCGCCGGTCGCGGTGGAAACTGCGGCGGGCAGAATGCCCATTGGAGAACAAGCCGCGATGCGTGATCAGGCCAGTGGCCCGCGCGTTTTGCTCAAACGGCTCCGCGAGCTCATGCAGGAGCCGCTGGAGCCGCAGGAGCGGCTTGACCGGATTGTGCGCGACATCGCCTCCAACATGGTCGCGGAAGTCTGCTCGCTCTATGTGCTGCGCGCCGATTCGGTGCTCGAACTCTACGCCACCGAAGGTCTGAACCCGAACGCCGTCCATTTGGCGCAGTTGCGGCTGGGCCAAGGTCTGGTCGGCACGATCGCAGCCAGCGCGCGGCCGCTCAACCTGTCCAATGCGCAGGAACACCCTGCCTTCGCCTATCTGCCGGAGACCGGGGAAGAGATCTACAACTCGTTCCTCGGCGTGCCGGTGCTGCGGGCAGGGCGCACGCTGGGCGTGCTGGTGGTGCAAAACAAGACCATGCGCCACTACCGCGACGACGAGGTCGAGGCGCTGGAAACCACCGCGATGGTGATCGCCGAGATGATCGCCACCGGCGATCTGGCGCGGCTGACCCGGCCCGGCCTCGAACTCGATCTGCGCCGTCCTGTCAGCTTCACCGGCCTGTCCTTCAATGAAGGCGTCGGGCTCGGCCATGTCGTGCTGCACGAGCCGCGCATCGTCGTCACCAATCTGTTCAACGAAGACAGCGAGGAAGAGGTCCGCCGGCTCGAGACCTCACTCAGCTCGCTCAGGCTGTCCATCGACGACATGCTGGAACGCCGCGACGTCGCCTTCGAGGGCGAGCATCGCCAGGTGTTGGAAGCCTATCGCATGTTCGCCAACGATCGCGGCTGGGTGCGACGGCTGGAAGAGGCCATCCGCAACGGTCTGACGGCGGAAGCCGCGGTGGAAAAGGTGCAGAGCGACATGCGCGCCCGCATGCTGCACATGACCGATCCCTATCTGCGCGAGCGGATGAGCGATTTCGACGACCTCGCCAACCGCCTGCTGCGCCAGCTGATGGGGCGCGGGCCGGAGGATGTCGCGGCATCGCTGCCAAAGGACGCCATCATCGTCGCCCGTTCGATGGGGGCCGCCGAACTGCTCGACTATCCCAGGGACAAGATGCGCGGGCTGGTGCTCGAGGATGGTGCCGCGACCAGCCACGTCGTCATCGTCGCGCGCGCCATGGGCATTCCCGTCGCCGGACAGATGAAGGGCGCCGTCTCCATGGCGGAAAACGGCGACGCCATCATCGTCGACGGCGAAGAGGGCGTGATCCATTTGCGGCCGCAGCCCGATCTCGAAGCCGCCTATGCCGAAAAGGTGCGTTTCAGGGCGCGCCGGCAAGAGGTCTATCGAGAGCTGCGCAAGAAGCCGTCGACGACCAGGGATGGTGTCCAGGTCGATTTGCTGATGAATGCCGGTCTTGCCGTCGACCTGCCGCAGCTTGCCGAAGCGGGCGCGGCCGGCATCGGGCTGTTCCGCACCGAATTGCAATTCATGGTCGCTTCCACTTTTCCCCGGGCCGAGGCCCAGGAAAAGCTCTACCGCGACGTGCTGGAGGCGGCGCGCGGCAAGCCGGTCACCTTCCGCACCATCGATATTGGCGGCGACAAGGTGCTGCCCTATTTCAAGGGTGCGATCCAGGAAGAGAACCCGGCGCTTGGCTGGCGGGCGATCCGCCTGACGCTTGACCGGCCAGGGTTGTTGCGCACCCAGATCCGCGCTTTGCTCAAGGCCAGCGGCGGCCGCGAATTGAAGCTGATGCTGCCGATGGTGACCGAGCTGGGCGAGATCGCCCAGGCACGCGAGATCATCGACCGCGAGGTGCGGCATTTGTCGCGCTTTGCCCATCATTTGCCGACCAGCCTGAAGCTGGGGGCGATGTTGGAAGTGCCGTCGCTCCTGTTCCAGCTTGATGAATTGATGAAGGCGGTCGATTTCGTCTCGGTCGGTTCGAACGACCTGTTCCAGTTCGTCATGGCCGTTGACCGCGGCAACACGCAACTGGCCAACCGCTTCGACACGCTGTCGGCGCCGTTCCTGCGCGTGCTCAAGCAGATCGCCGATGCCGGCGTCCGCAACCATACGCCGGTGACGCTGTGCGGTGAACTCGCAGGCAAGCCGATCTCGGCGATGGCGCTGATCGGACTCGGTTTCCGCTCGATCTCGATGTCGCCGGCCTCGATAGGTCCGGTCAAGGCGATGCTGACGGAACTGCCGCTGGACGAGTTGAAGGCGTTTTTCGACGACAATCTGATGGCTCCGGCACAGGGCTTGCCGATGCGGGCGCTGCTGCAGGCCTTTGCCGACGACCGTTCGATCCCGTTATAGCAGCTTCATCATGGTCAATTTGCCCCGCGATCGTATGGATCAAGTCGTCAAGCGTTTCGAGATGCTCGAAGCGCAGATGTCAGCTGGCCCGGCGCCGGATGCCTATGTGCGCATGGCGTCCGAATATGCCGAAATCCAGGACATGGTGGCCAAGGTCAGGGCGCTGCGCCTGGCCGAGCATGAGCAGGCCGACCTCGAAGCCATGCTTGCCGACAAGGGCACCGATGCCGAGATGCGGGCGCTCGCCGAGGCCGAGCTGCCGGAAGTCGAGGACCGTATCGAGGCGCTGCAGAAGGACATCCAGATCCTGCTGTTGCCCAGGGATGCCGCCGACGACAAGAACGCCATTCTCGAAATCCGCGCCGGCACCGGCGGAGACGAGGCGGCGCTTTTCGCCGGCGACCTGTTTCGCATGTATGAGCGCTACGCCGCCGAACGCGGCTGGCGTTTCGAGACGGCCTCGGCCAGCGATGGTGACGCCGGCGGCTACAAGGAAATCATCGCCACCGTGTCCGGCAAGGGCGTCTTTGCGCACCTGAAGTTCGAATCCGGCGTGCACCGCGTGCAGCGCGTGCCGGCAACCGAGGCGAGCGGGCGCATCCACACCTCGGCGGCAACCGTCGCGGTGCTGCCAGAAGCCGAAGAGGTCGACATCGACATCAGGGCCGAAGACATCCGCATCGACACGATGCGCGCCTCGGGTTCGGGCGGCCAGCACGTCAACACCACCGATTCGGCCGTCCGCATCACCCATCTGCCGACCGGCATCATGGTCGTGCAGGCGGAGAAATCGCAGCATCAGAACCGCGCCAAGGCCATGCAGATCCTGCGGGCCCGGCTCTATGATCTGGAGCGCGGCAAGGCTGACGAGGAGCGTTCCGAATCGCGCAAGTCGCAGGTCGGTTCCGGTGACCGCTCGGAACGCATCCGCACCTATAATTTCCCGCAAGGCCGCGTCACCGACCACCGCATCAATTTGACGCTGTACAAGCTCGACCGGGTAATGATGGGCGAACTCGATGAGATCATCAACGCGCTGATCGCCGATCACCAGTCGAAATTGCTCGCCGACATCGGCATCGATGACTGACCTGCCCGATGCACTCGGGCCGCTGCTGCGGGAAGCGCGGGCTCGGCTCGGCGCTACCGTCGACGACCCGGCGCTCGATGCGCGGCTGATCGTCGAGCATTTTTCGGGCACGACGCGCACGCAAGCCATTGCGGACCCCGAACGCAGGCTCGGCGCCGGCGTTGTTGCCGAAATCGATGCCGCCTTGAGACGTCGCGCTAGCGGCGAACCGGTGCATCGCATCCTCGGCTATCGTGAATTCTACGGTTTGCGCCTGTCGCTGTCGCCGGAAACGCTGGAGCCGCGGCCGGATACCGAAACGCTGGTCGAGGCGATATTGCCCTTCGTCAAGGCAGTTGCGGCGCGGGAAGGCGGGTGCCGCATCCTCGATCTTGGCACCGGCACCGGCGCCATTGCGCTGGCGCTGCTCAGTGTCGTGCCGACGGCTAACGCCACGGGCGTCGACCTGTCCGCGGGTGCGCTGGTGACGGCGGCGCGCAATGCCGGGCAACTGGGTCTTGCAGGCCGGTTCACGACGCTGCAGTCGGACTGGTTCGAAAAAGTTTCCGGCCGGTACCATGTAATTGTCGCAAACCCTCCCTATATAACCACGGAAGACATTGGAAATCTGCAGGACGAAGTCCGCAATTTCGACCCGCGCCTGGCCCTGGATGGCGGCGCGGACGGTCTGAACCCCTACAGAACCATCGCTGCGGAAGCGGCAAGGTTTTTGGAAACTGAAGGCAGGATTGCGGTCGAGATCGGCCATACGCAACGCAATGAGGTCTGCGAGATATTCGCTGCAGCCGGCTACGTGCCGGGCGGTGCTTTTCGTGACCTCGGTGGAAACGACAGGGTTGTTGTCTTTGAAAGGATAAAGCCTTGACGCAGTGCAAAAAAGCGCTTGGCAATGCCGGGGAATGCGGCTAGGGTCGCCTTAACCGGATGAGACGAAGCAGGCAGTGCTCTTAGCGATTCGGTTTTCCTTGGAAATAGCTGCCTTCTTGCGCAAACGATGCCCAAGCTTCGTGCGGGAATCGTCCGGCAAAGTGATGTAACCGGAACAGGATGGCACGTGGCGCCAACGCAATCGATGCGGGCGAACGCCGGTGAAGAGACGAAACGGCTGGCTGCATGAGCGCCTCCGTTCGTGAAGAGTTTTTCGAAAATTTCAAAATGAAGAGAGTTTGATGAGGCCACAACAGCAGAACAGGCGCATGCGCGGTCGCAACAATAGTGGCGGCGGCGGTGGTAACAATAACAACAACAATAACAACAACAACCGCAAGGGGCCTAATCCCCTGACGCGCAACTACGAGAGCAATGGCCCGGATGTGAAGATCCGCGGTTCGGCTCAGCAGATCGCCGAAAAATATGCCACCCTTGCCCGCGATTCTCACAGCTCCGGCGACCGGGTCATGGCGGAGAACTATCTCCAGCACGCCGAGCACTACAATCGCATCATCGCGGCCGCACAGGCGCAGATGCCGATCCAGAACGCGCAGCAGAATCGCGATGATTTCGACGATGACGGCGACGAGGATCGCGACGATTTCGACAATGGCGGCAACAACAACAGCAACACTGTTTCCGACGCCCAGATCCCGGTGATCAACCATGGCGCCGGCCCGCAGCCGGTCATCGAAGGGACGCCGGCCGAGGTTGCGCTCAACCGGGAAGGTGGCCGCGAGGCCCGCGATAACAATGGCGGGCGTAACAATGGTGGCCGCGACAACAATGGCGGGCGCCATCGCGATCGTCGCCCCAATGGCGGTTATGGCCAGAACGGCCAGCGCGACTTTGGTTCACCTGTGGAGCAAGGTGGTCAGCCCCAGGGCAACGAGCCCCCGGTTCAGGGCGAAGCCGTTTCGCCGACCGAATCTGTAGCGCCGGCCGAACCGGCTCCGTCGTTCGAGAATCTTTCCCCGGCAGGTCTTGCCGCCCAGGCCGAACTCAACGAGGCGGCCGCCGAAAGCGGGGCTGCCCGTCGTCCGCGTCGTCCGCGCCGCCCGCGCGTCAACGCCGATCAGGTTGATGGCGGTGGCGAAAGTGCCGAGGCGGCCCCGGTCGAAAGCGGCAATGCCCAGCCGGTCAATGTCGATATCGACAACTGATCAAACGGCACCTCAAGACATGGAACGGCGGGGAGAAATCTCCGCCGTTTTCGTTTGGGCGGCCGTGCAATATTATGAAGTTGCCGATATCGAGACGTCTTGAGGGTTCGGAACTTGTGCACCATATCAGCCTCAACTGGACCCGGCTCGAATGGGCGGGTCCGTCACCGCAATCGGATCCGGTGCCGCAAAGCGGGCCGGTGATGGAAGGAGACAGATATGAACCTCGAGAAATACTCAGAGCGCGTGCGCGGCTTTATCCAGTCCGCGCAGACTATGGCGCTTTCCCGCAACCATCAGCAATTCACTCCTGAACATATCCTGAAAGTGCTCGTCGACGACGATGAGGGCCTGGCCGCGTCGCTGATCGAACGCGCCGGCGGCAACGTCCGCGACGTCAAGCTTGGCGTCGAGGCGGCGCTCGAAGCGATGCCCAAGGTCGAGGGCGGCAATGGCCAGCTCTATCTGGCGCAGCCGCTGGCAAAAGTGTTTTCGACCGCCGAGGAACTGGCCAAGAAAGCCGGCGACAGCTTTGTCACGGTGGAGCGGCTCTTGCAGGCGCTCGCCATGGAGAAATCGGCCAAGACCGCCGACATACTGGCCAAGGCCGGCGTCACCGCGCAGGCGCTCAATCAGGTCATCAACGATGTCCGCAAGGGCCGCACCGCCGATTCGGCGAGTGCCGAACAGGGCTACGACGCGCTGAAGAAATACGCGCGCGACCTGACCGCGGATGCCCGTGCCGGCAAGCTGGACCCCGTGATCGGCCGTGACGACGAGATCCGCCGCACCATCCAGGTGCTGTCGCGCCGCACCAAGAACAATCCCGTGCTGATCGGCGAACCCGGCGTCGGCAAGACGGCGATCGCCGAGGGCCTGGCGCTGCGCATCGTCAATGGCGACGTACCGGAATCGCTGAAGGACAAGCAGCTGATGGCGCTCGACATGGGCGCGCTGATTGCCGGCGCCAAATATCGCGGCGAGTTCGAGGAGCGGCTGAAGGCAGTGCTCTCCGAAGTCACCTCGGCCAACGGCAACATCATCCTGTTCATCGACGAGATGCACACGCTGGTCGGCGCCGGCAAGGCGGATGGCGCCATGGATGCGTCGAACCTGTTGAAGCCGGCTTTGGCGCGGGGCGAGTTGCACTGCGTCGGCGCCACCACGCTCGATGAGTATCGCAAGCATGTCGAGAAGGATGCAGCGCTTGCCCGCCGCTTCCCGCCGGTGTTCGTCGACGAGCCGACGGTGGAAGACACCGTCTCGATCCTGCGCGGCCTGAAAGAGAAGTACGAGCAGCACCACAAGGTGCGCATTTCGGATTCGGCGCTGGTGGCGGCGGCGACGCTGTCCAACCGCTACATCGCCGACCGCTTCCTGCCGGATAAGGCGATCGACCTGGTCGACGAAGCCGCATCGCGGCTGCGCATGCAGGTCGATTCCAAGCCCGAGGCGCTGGACGAGATCGATCGCCGCATCATGCAGCTCAAGATCGAACGCGAGGCGCTTAAGGTCGAGACGGACGACGCCTCGAAGGATCGGCTTGCCCGCCTGGAAAAGGAACTCGTCGGCCTTGAGGAAGAATCGACCGAGATCACCGCCAAATGGCAGGCCGAGAAGCAGAAGCTCGGGCTTGCCGCCGATCTGAAGAAGCAGCTCGACGAGGCGCGCAACGACCTTGCCATTGCCCAGCGCAAGGGTGAATTCCAGCGCGCCGGCGAGCTTGCCTATGGCAAGATCCCGGAGCTGGAAAAGAAGCTGAAGGAGGCCGAGGCCCAGGACGGCAAAGCCGGCATGGTCGAAGAGGTGGTCACCCCCGATCATGTCGCCCACATCGTCTCGCGCTGGACCGGCATTCCGGTCGACAAGATGCTGCAGGGCGAGCGCGACAAGCTGCTGCGCATGGAAGACGAGATCGGCAAGCGCGTCGTCGGCCAGGGCGAGGCGGTGCAAGCTGTCTCGAAGGCCGTGCGGCGTGCCCGCGCGGGCTTGCAGGATCCGAACCGGCCGATCGGCTCGTTCATGTTCCTCGGACCGACGGGCGTCGGCAAGACCGAATTGACCAAGGCGCTGGCGAGCTTCCTGTTCGACGACGAGAGCGCGATGGTGCGCATCGACATGTCGGAGTTCATGGAAAAGCACTCGGTCGCCCGGCTGATCGGCGCACCTCCCGGCTATGTCGGCTATGAGGAAGGCGGCGCGCTGACCGAAGCGGTGCGGCGCCGGCCTTATCAGGTCGTGCTGTTCGACGAGATCGAGAAGGCGCATCCGGACGTGTTCAATGTGCTTTTGCAGGTGCTCGATGACGGCCGCCTGACCGACGGGCAGGGCCGCACGGTCGATTTCCGCAACACGCTGATCATCATGACGTCGAACCTGGGCGCCGAATATCTTGTCAATCTCACCGAGGATCAGGACGTCGATCTGGTTCGCGACGAGGTGATGGGTGTCGTCAGGGCGTCGTTCCGGCCGGAGTTCCTCAACCGCGTCGACGAGGTGATTCTGTTCCACCGGCTGCGCCGGCAGGATATGGGCCGCATCGTCGAGATCCAGCTCAAGCGGCTGGAGAGCCTGCTTGTCGATCGCAAGATCACACTTTCGCTGGACCAAGAGGCGGTCGATTGGCTGGCGGCCAAGGGCTACGACCCTGCCTATGGCGCGCGACCGCTGAAGCGAGTGATGCAGAAGGAATTGCAGGACCCGCTGGCGGAGAAGATCCTGCTCGGCGACATCCTCGACGGCTCGACCGTCAAGGTGACAGCCGGTTCCGACCGGCTGAACTTCCGCTCGAAACCGACGATCGTCGCGGCGGAAGTGGCAGCCTGATCCAAAGCCGCGCGTCCATCCCGGACGCGCGGCTTTTTAGGTCTTTGTCATATGCATGTCGTTCTCCCAAAACCGGGGCCACTTTTGGGCGATATGCGCAAAAAAGCGGGCGCGGATGACACTGGACGATTACAACAGCTTCTGCGCCTCGCTGCCCGCGACGAGCCATGTCGTCCAGTGGGGCGGCGCCCATGTCTGGAAAATCGGGGCCAAGATCTTCGCGATCGGCGGCTGGGACCAGGGCCAGCAGCTCTTCGTCACCTTCAAATGCTCCGATATCGCCTATGACGTGCTCAAGGAGCAGCCGGGCCTGCGGCCCGCGCCCTATCTTGCCTCGCGCGGCATGACATGGATCCAGCGTCGGACAAGCCAGAGTATGGATGATGCCGCGCTGAAGGACTATTTGCGCGAGAGCCATCGCCTTGTAGCCCTGAAACTGACCAGGCAGGCGCGCAAGGAATTAGGACTTGCCGCAAGCTAGTCTATATTCCTCGAGGCGCCGGAAAACCGCCATCTTCATGCCCGGTTCATGTTGGAACCATATGGTGGGTAACTGGTTTGCTGGCGAGGGGCTTCGCCAGAGAACAATGTCGGGCGTCGGCAATTACGGACCGGAGAGTTTCGCCACTATGCTGCGTACGATCTTCACCCTTTCGGTACTTGCCGGCGGGCTTTTGTCTGCCAATGCAATCGCTGCCCCAACGCAGGACAGCGCACCACCGATTGTCCGTGCCGCCGATACCGGGGGCATCCTTATCGCCCAGGACGGCAATCTCGACATCTACTACGACGCTAGAGGCAACCGCGTCATCGTCGATGCCGATACCGGCAAGGTCATCGCCATCCAGCCGCCGCAGACCCGGCTCGACCGTCGTGCCCTGCGCCGTGAGACACGACTGCGCGAATTGGGCCGCGCCCCCGACGGCGACGACCGCTACTATCTCGACGATCCGGAAGACATGGCGCGGTTCCGCCGCCAGCAGTTGGAAGAGGAAGGCCGCGTTATCCCGCCGCCGGCGGACGAGTACGATCCCTATGGGGACAATTCCGTCGAAGCCTATCCTCCCCCACCGCAGGACGATGGCAGCTACGACGACAATTATCCCGACGCGCCGCAGCCGGCGAAGCCGGGCACCATCAAGCGCCAGCCGCTGAACGAGGCCTCGATAGACCCTGCCCAGCCGGCGATACCCGCCGATCAGGCGGCTCTGCCACCAAAGGCTGGCGACAAGACCACTGTTGCCCCGGCACTTTCGCTGGGAGCGCGCCAGGATGTCGCCGCTCTTCAGGTGCTGCTCGACCGGGGTGGCGCTTCGCCTGGCGTCATCGACGGGCGTTTCGGTTCGAATGTCGACAAGGCGCTCGCTGCCTACAACCAGATCACCGGCGCCAATTTGCGATCGACCGACGCGGTCGCCATCCAGGCGGCACTTGCGCAATCCGGCGGCGATGCCTTCGCCAACTACACGATCACAGCGGGGGATGCGGCCGGTCCCTATGTCGCGTCGATCCCGGAAGACTACAGCCAGAAGGCGCAACTCGACCGCATGGGTTACACGTCGGTGACCGAGGCGCTCGCGGAGCGCTTCCACATGGACGAGAATTATCTCAAAGCGCTCAACCCGGACGTCGATTTCAATCGTCCCGGCACGACCATCAAGGTCGCCAATTTCGGAAAACTGGTTTCGACGCCGGTGGCCCGCATCGTCGCGGACAAGGACAAGAAAGAGGTTTTCGCCTATGATGCCGGCGGCAGACTGGTCGCGGCCTATCCCGCAACCATCGGCTCATCGGACACGCCGTCACCGTCCGGCATACACACGGTGTCGCGCGTCGCGCTCGATCCGAACTACACCTACAACCCCAGCATCAATTTCAAGCAGGGCCAAAACGACAAGGTCCTGACCATTCCGCCGGGCCCGAACGGTCCCGTCGGCTCGGTCTGGATCGCCCTGGACAAGCCGACCTATGGCATCCACGGCACGCCGGATCCGTCGAAGATAGGCAAGACCGAAAGCCATGGCTGCGTACGCCTGACCAACTGGGATGCGCGGGAGTTGGCCAAGCTGGTTTCGCCGGGTGTCACGGTGGAGTTTGTGGGCGGACCTTCAGCCGATAGCCTTGCGCAGCAGTGAGCTGTGAAGTGCGGCGGCATAGACCAGCTGCACGATCGGGATGAAACCGAGCTTTCAAGTGGTCGCCTTATCGAAATCCCCGCCGGCTGCACGTAACGGGGCTGGCATGACTGTGCCATTTGCACCCTGACATGGTGCAACCCTGGCCAAACGGCTGTTTTCAGCGACTGCAAGCCACTGGCCGGTTGTTGCTGGTGCGCTAGGGGTTTAAGCAAGGTTTCATGCATTCACCGAGTAAAGCTGCCGCCGTCCCGCTGACCAGCCCGGTCATGAATGGGACGTTCTGTCCGCAGTCGCAGCGGCGATTTGTGCTGATCGCGGCAATCCTGGCCTCGGCGCTTGGCTTCATAGACGGCTCGATCCTGGCCATCGCCACGCCGGCGATCCGCGTCAACCTTGGCGCCAGCCTTGCCGAGGCGCAGTGGATTTCCAATGCCTATGCGTTGACGCTCTCGGCGCTGATCCTGGCCGGGGGTGCCGCTGGCGACCGATTCGGCCTACGCCGCGCCTTCGTGGCCGGCATTGCGCTGTTCATCGTCGCTTCGCTTGCCTGTGCGCTGGCGCCGAATGCCATTGTGCTGATCGCATTTCGTGCCGTCCAGGGCATTGGCGCAGCGATCATGGTGCCCGGCAGCCTCGCCATCATCGCCAAGGCCTACCCGAAGAAAGAACGCGGCCGCGCTATCGGCATCTGGGCGGCGGCTTCGGCGCTGACCACGGCACTTGGCCCGGTGCTCGGCGGCTTCGTGCTGTCGGCCTTCGGCGACGGCATCTGGCGGGCGATCTTCGCCATCAACCTGCCGCTCGGGCTTATTTCGATCTGGCTGCTGCTGGCCAAGGTTCCAGCCGATACGCCGACGGAGAAACGCAGCCTGGATCTCGGCGGTGCAGCGCTCGCGACATTGGCCTTCGGCGCGCTTGCCTATGGGCTGACCTCGATGAGCGCGAGCGGCGAGGGCCTCATGGCAGGGCCGAGCATTGCCGCAGGCGTCGTATTGCTGGCTGCCTTCATCGTCTTCGAGCTTCGGCAGCGTGAGCCGATGATCGACCTCAGCCTGTTTCGTGTCGGTGCTTTCGCCGGTGCCAATGTGGCGACGTTCTTCCTCTATTTCGCGCTATCGGCCAACCTTTTCTATCTGCCGATGCTGCTGATCGCCGGCTGGGGACTGAGCACGGCCGAGGTCGGCTTCATCTTCCTGCCCTTGTCAGCAGCGATCGCGCTTTTGTCGGGACCTGTCGGCAAGCTGTCGGACCGGATCGGACCGCGTTTTCCGATCGCCTGCGGCAGCCTGGTCGTGGCTTTTGCGTTTGCCGGGCTGGCCTTGCTCACCTACGCCGGTATCCATAATTTCTGGACCGGAACATTCCCGCTGATGGGGCTGATGGGGCTCGGCATGGCTCTGGTCGTATCGCCTTTGTCGACCGCGATCATGACGGCGGTGGAAAACAAGGACACGGGGGCGGCCTCCGGCATCAACAATGCCGTCTCACGCATCGGCGGTTTGATCGCGGTGGCGGCGATGGGCTCGCTTGCCGCATGGGTTTACGCGAATGCGCTGGACGCGAGCGCAACGCCGGGCATCCCAGGATTTGGTGAACCGGCGCCAGCCGGGCTTGCGCCGGCCATCGATGCGGCGAGGCTCGCCGCCAGCGACGCCGCTTTTGCCGCGGTCTCTTCGGTGACCGCGCTGCTTTGCCTGTTTGCGGCTGTCATCGCCTGGACGACCATTCCCGGTGAGCGATTGCCATGGCCGCGACAGGCCGAAGATCAGCAAGGCTGAAGCGGGTCAACCGTCGATCTTGGCGCTCGCAACCTTCAGCGAATCGCTGTCTTCCTGCTTCAGCAGTTCGTCGATGCGGTCGCGCTCGCGCTTGAAGGCAACGAGGTCATCGCCCTTCAGCACCTTGCCGACCGGCAGGCGGACACGCATCGGATCAACCTTGGTGCCGTTGACGATCAGTTCGTAGTGAAGATGCGGGCCGGTGGCGAGGCCGGTCTGGCCGAGGAAGCCGATGGTCTGGCCCTGGCGGACGTGCACGCCCGGTTCGATGCCTTTGGCAAAAGCGCTCTGGTGATTGTATGATGTCTCATAGCCATTGGCATGGCGGATGATGATCTGCTTGCCGTAACCGCCGGCCCAGCCGACCTTCTCGACCGTGCCGTTGCCGGCGGCGATGATCGGCGTGCCGATCGGCGCGGACCAGTCGACGCCGGTGTGCATGCGGACATAGCCGAGGATGGGATGCCTGCGGGCGCCGAAACCGGAGCGGAATTTCCCGGCGGGCAGGGGATTGCGCAACAGGAACTGCTCGGCGCTCGAGCCGTCCTCATCGAAATAGTCGGTGCCGCCGTCCTGCATCTGGAAGCGGTAGAAGTTGCGGGTCTGGCCGCCGAACGTCGCCGAGACGTAAAGAAGCTCGGAGCTGTCCGAGGTCTGGTCGTCACCGTCGGGCTGCGAGAACAGGACTTCGATGCGGTCGGCGGGGCTGAGGCGGGATTGGAAGTCGACGTCGGACGCCAGCAACTTGATCAACCGCTGCGTCATCACCTTGGACATGCCGTAGGAATAGGCGGCGCGGTAGATGCCGTCATAGACGTTGGGCAGGTTGCCGCGCACCACCACGGGCGCCGACGAATCATCGAAGGCCGTCAGCAATTCGGGGTTCGGATCCGGTTCCTGCGCCGGCACATACTGGCCGCGATCGTTGAGCGCGATGGTGACGATGTGCTGGGTCCGGTCATAGACGCTGGTGCGCACGACCTTGGCGGCATCGCCGTGAACCTCAAGACCGACACGCAGCACGGTTCCAGCTTTGAGCGCCGTTGCGTTGAGCAACTTGGCGATAGCTTCGGCCATTCCGGTGGCATCTTCACCCGTGTAGCCCGAATTAGCAAAAGCCTCGGTGACGTCGAGATCCTTGGTGAAGGGGATGATTTCCTCGGCGAAAGCCGGCGCCTGGTCGTCAACAGTGGCGCGGGGCGCCACCGAGACATTTTCCGGCACGATCTTGACGTCGTAGGAGCCCGCCATGCTCTCGGCAAAAGCTTCGCCGAATCGCTGCGGGTCGACATAGTGAAGTGAAGCGACCTGCACGGCGCCGTCGCTGAGGTCGGTGCCGGCTTCGCGCACCACTTTTTCCACCTCGTCGGCGGAGAGGTCACTCTTTTCGTCGAAGGAAGCCGTTTCGATCGGAAAATCGATGGTCTTCAGGCTCATCTCGCTTTCGACCTTGGCGCCGTAGATCTGGCCGGAAGCGGCAGAGGCCGTCGCCGGCTGGGCATTGTCGTCGCTGTCGTCGCCGAACACCTGCATCGGGTCGAAGGGTGGGTAGGCGCGGCTGGTGGTGTGGCCGGCGGCAAGGGCCATCTTGATCTGGACGAAAGGCATGGTGTGGATGACGTCGCGGTCGCCGACCTTGGTGACCATCGACACTTCCATGCGGCGGCGGTCCTTGGCCTTTGCGATCTGACGCGGCGCCACCAGCCTGGTGGTCTTGGCGACTTCGCCAGAATCCCCGTTGCCGGCAAGGCTGATCAACTCGGCGATCTCGGGTGGGGTGGCTAGTTGCTGGCGGCCGTCAAGGGCGGCGAACAGCGCCACGCCCATCAGCACGCTCGAGGTGACGCCAGTGAGAAATGTTCCCGACAGCCAGCGTGCAGAAACCTCGCGCCGGTCGGGCGGGCCGCTGCGGCCATCCGCGACAAGCGGCGGCTCGTTGCCGAGTTCGGCTATGACATCTTCCGTGTCTGGCATCCAGAAAGGCTGCTTCTTCCCCGGGCGGAACGGCTTGTCGCTTTTGTTGTGGCCGTGACATTTGCCTGTCATGGCAGGTGAAGTCAACGAAGCGCCAGGCTCCGAACGAATTGCCCCCAAGCACTTCTCTTATAGAGCGCCCTACCAGGCGGGGCGGTGTACCTTCTCTGCAAGGCCATCGCACACTCCTATATAGGAGGGCTCATAAGAGAGGGGCTGCTCCGTCGGCGGCGCCCACTTTCGTTGGCTTTGGTGTCGAACGGCAATGCGGCGGCAATAGGGCTCCTTCCTGGCCGTCCAATCGGTATTGCCAGCGTTCCCCTGGGGCAGTCGGCTATCGACAGATCCGGTCCGAAATTTCTGTCGCAAAAACTTCAAAAACATTGTCGATGTGTGTTGACAGTTGTCGAGTGTGGCGACTATATACGCCTCACGAACGAGGGCGGCTCGCCGCTGGCGAC